>CAYGMD010000075.1:0-21403 GCA_964350785.1 uncultured Acidobacterium sp.
GCGGCGTTGTTCACCAGCTGGTTGAAGCCGGTGGCGACAAAATCGTTGAACTGCATCTCGCCGATCGGCCGCTGTCCGGCCAGGGCGGCGCCGACGCACACGCCGAGCACGGCGCCTTCGGCGAGCGGCGAGTTGCGGATGCGGCCGCCGAATTCCTTCAGCAGGGGGCGCAGCAGCAGGAAGGCGTTGCCGTACTGCCCGCCGACGTCTTCGCCGTAGACGAACACCCGCGGGTCGGCCCTGAGCGCGTCGCCGACGCCCAGCATCACCGCCTCGAGGAAGGTGTTGCCCTTCTTGTCGAACGGCAACCCCGCGTCGAGCGGCGGCAGGGCCGCTACCGTCGGCACCGCCAGTCGGCGGGCCGGCGCCAGCACCTCCACGCGCTCGCGAGGCGCTTCGTCGTGATACACGCCGACGCCGGCCATTTCTGGCCGCGGCCACGGCGCGTCGATCACGCCCTGCGCCTGGCGATCGACCAGCTCGTCGGCCCACGCCTTCAGCTCGTCGAGGTCGCCGGCCTTGATCACGCCCTCGGCCTCGAGGCGGCGGGCGTACATCGGGATCGGATCGCGCTTGGCCCAGTACTCGTAGAGCTCGCGGTTGGCGTAGCCGGTCTCGAACAACTGGTGGTAGTCCCACGACGGCGGCTGGTCCTTGCCGAGATACAGCATGTCGTCGTGGTGGGCGTGGCCGCACATGCGCATGGCCACGACTTCAATCAGGGTGGCGCCTTCGCCGGCGCGCGCGCGCTCGGCCGCCCAGGTGAAGGCCGCGGCAATCTCGTCGGGATCGGTGCCGTCGATTGTGACGCCGGGAATGCCGTAGCCGGCCGCCTTGTCGGCAAACACGCGCGTGGCGGAATTGTCGCGCACGGGCGTCGACAGCGCCGTCTGGTTGTTCTGAAGGCAGAAAATCGCCGGCAGCTTGGCCGCCGCGCAGGCGTTGATCGCCTCGTGCCACTCGCCGAGCGACGAGCCGCCTTCGCCGATGAACGACACGGCGACGCGGGCGCTCTGCTCGATCGCGAAGGCCATGGCCATGCCGGCCATGGTCAGCGAGCCGACGGCCAGCGGCGCCGCCGCTGGCAGCACGCCCCACTCGAAGTCGCCGGTGTGCAGGTCCTTGCCGTCCATGGGCGGGCCCGACTTGCCCATTTGCGCGCGCAGCACCATGGCCACGGCCTCTTCGTCGTGGCGCATCGCCAGCGTCATGCCGAGATCGCGAATCACGGGCGCGAGCACGTCGCCACCCCAGGTGCCGTCGGCCTTGCGATAGCTGGCGCCGCGGCGCAGGCGGATGGCGCCCGCGTAGATGGCCTCCTGGCCCAGCGAGCGGAAGCCCTTGCCCTGGAAGGCCAGGTCGCCCCAGCGCACTTCGCCACCCATGAAGAACTGCTTGAGGCGGTTGTCGACGCTGCGCGTCAGGCACATGCCCTTGAGGATCTCCTTGCGCTCGGCCTTCGTCAGCGACGCCTCGATGGCGGCGCGCCGCACGAAGCCGTCGCAGGCCTCGACCAGCTCGGCCCGCGCCTGCTCGAGCCGCTTGACCGCCGACGTGCCGGGCGTGGTCTCGGCAATGCCCTCCGGCGCCGCAACCTGGTCGTACAGCGCCTTGGCCAGGGCGCGCCGGAACGGCGCCCGCGCGGCATCAAGCTTCACCGCGTCGCGGCTCTTGATGGCGCCCACGCCGGCGCTCTCGAACGCCTCGAGCGCAATCGTGACGGCGAAGGGGTAACGCTCGGCCACGAAGGCGGCAAATCGGCTGGTAAGACCAGAAAGCTTGGGGGCATCGACCGTGCGGGACATGACGAATCCATTGTATAGAATCGATCCGTGATCGCGCCGAACGCGGCGGAAGTGCTCAACCTCGTCGGCTTTGTCACCGGCACGGCGCTGTACGCCATGCTGCTGGCCCTGGTGCTGCGCGGGTCGCCCGGCGGCAACCTGCTGCCGCTGGCCACCGGGGTGCTCGGCCTGGTCTGGAACCTCGGCGAACTGGCCGCCTACTCCCTGCCCCGGCTGGGTTACTTCAACGAGTCGATTGGCCTGTGGGCCATGTCGTTCCCCGCCCTCGGCCTGCTGGCCGCCGTCGTCGTCCACTCGGTCGCCCGCGCCCTGCCGCGCGGCATCGTGCTGACGGTAATCGCCTACGGCTGCAGCATCATCGCATCGGTGCTGCACCTGCAGACGGTGGTCACGGGCGATCCGGGGCCCTCGTCGCTGGCCTTCCTGATCCTGACCATCTCGTACGGGCTGATCATCCTCGCGCTGGGCGTGCTCACGCGCTCGCAGGCCAACGGCCAGCGCGTGCTGTGGGTGCTGGCCCTCGCGCTGTTCGCGGTGTCGGCGTCGCACCTCGGCCGCTTTCACGCCGCCGGCGACGGCTGGGCGGTGGAGCTGATCGGGCACCACGCCGCCATCCCGCTGGCCTTCGCGATCCTCTACCAGGACTACCGGTTCGCGCTCGCCGACCTGTTCCTGAAGCGCGCGCTCACGCTGATCGCGCTCGTCGCCGTGGCGTTTGCGGGTTACAGCCTCGCCACCACGCTGCCGGCCGGGCCGCTGGCGGCCAGCGTCCTGATGGCGCTGTGGGTCGGCACCTCGCTGGTGTCGCCGTGGCTGCACCGCCGCATTGTCCGCTTCGTCGATCAATCGCTGCTGGGCCGGACCGACTACGCGGCCCTCGGCGCCGGCATCGGCCAGGCCCTGCAATCGCGCAACTCGATCGAGGGCGTGCTCGACGTGGTGGCCGAACGGCTGGCGCCGGCCCTTGATGCCCGTCGCGTGTGGTGGGAGGAAGACGGCGCCGCAGGCGACGGCGCGCCGAAGACGACGCAGGCGGTCGTGCCGGCCACCGATCCGCCGCGCTTCGTCGTCAACGTCGGCGAGCTGACGGGCGGGCGCCGGCTGCTGTCGGACGACCTGGCGCTGGTCGACACCGTGGTCGCGACGGCGGCCCGCCGCATCGACCAGATCCGCCTGACCCACGAGCGCTACGAGGTCCAGCTCCGCGAGGAGGAAATGCAGAAGCTGACCGCGGAGGCCGAGCTCAAGGCGCTGCGCGCGCAGGTCAACCCGCATTTCCTGTTCAACGCGCTCACCACCATCGGCTACCTGATCGAGTCGGCGCCGCCGCGCGCCATGAACACGCTGATGCAGCTCACGGCGCTGCTGCGCGGCGTGTTGCGCTCGGAAGGCGACTTCACCACCCTGGGCCGCGAGATCGAGCTGGTGGAACATTACCTGCGGATCGAGCACGAACGCTTCGAGGAGCGGCTGCGCGTGCGCATCGACGTGCCCCAGGCGCTGCGCCACCTGCGGATTCCGGCGCTCGTGGTGCAGCCGCTGGTCGAGAACGCGATCAAGCACGGCGTCGCGCCCAGCGCCACCGGCGGCGACGTCGAGGTGACGGCGCGGCTCGAAGGCGAGCGGTTGATCGTCTCGGTGCGCAACACCGGCGCCCCGCTGCAACCGGAGACCAGCCTGCCCACGGTCGCCTCGGCGAAGGTGGGGGTGGACAACATCCGGCGCCGGCTGTCGGGCCATTACGGCCAGCGGGCCACGCTGACGCTCGCGGCCGAACCCGGCCGCGGCACGATCGCGGAACTGGTGATGCCCAGGACGGAAGCGGCGGGAATAGACGAGGATGATCACGATGCCCACGCTGTTGCGGGTCGTACTGGCCGACGATGAGCGGCCGGCCCGCCGGTTCCTGAGCAACTTGCTCGCGACGTTCCCGGACGTCGAGGTGGTGGGCGAAGCGGCCAATGGCGCCGACGCCATCGCCCTGATCGAGTCGCTCAAGCCCGATCTGGCCCTGCTCGACCTCAACATGCCAGAGGCGGGCGGGCTGGATGTGGCCCGCCTGGTCAAGGCCGGCGCGACGCCCTCGATTGCGTTCGTCACCGCCTACGACGAGTTCGCGGTGCAGGCGTTCGAGCTGAACGCGATTGACTACCTGCTGAAGCCGGTCGACCGCGCGCGGCTTGCCACCACCATCGAGCGGGCCCGGATCCGGGCCACGGCGAACGACGCCGAGCGCACCCAGGGGCTGGCCGCCGCCGCGACCACGCTCGACACGGTCACGCGGCAGGCCTACCTCGAACGCATCCCGGTGCGCCGCCGCGACGAGACCGTGATCCTGCCCGTGCGGCAGATTGCCTCGGTCGTCGCCGACGGCGACCTGCTGCACCTGACGACGGCGGCCAACGAGCGCTTCACGATCTCGCATCGGCTGCACGCGCTCGAGTCGCGGCTCGACCCGCGGCAGTTCGTGCGCCTGAGCCGCGGCACGCTGGTGGCGGTCGATCAGATCCAGAAGGTCAGCCCGATGCCGGGCGGCACCTACCAGGTGCAGCTGGCCAACGGCCAGACGCTGTCGGTCAGCCGCATCCAGTCGCGCGTCCTGCGCGAAACGCTTCTCAGGATCTAGCCGGGAGTCGGGCCTGCCCACCGTAGCCTTGGCGAAGGTGGGAGTCGGGAGTCGAAAGAACGGCGGGCTTGTGGCAGGATCACGCCATGCATCGATACCTCTCATGTCTCGCGCTGGTCGGCGTCGCCGTCCTGACTGCCGGCAGCCTCTCCTCGGCGCAAAGCGACTACAGCGCCCGCGCCCGGGCGCTGCACAAACAGACGCCCCTCATCGACGGCCACAACGACTACCCGTGGGCGCTGCGCGAGCTGGACCCGGGACGCGACCTCGCGAAGGCCGAAATCTCCCAGCCGGTGCCGAAGCTGATGACCGACATCCCGCGGTTGCGCCAGGGTGGCGTGGGCGGGCAGTTCTGGTCGGTCTACACGCCGTCCACGATGCAGGGCAGGGAAGCCGTGCGCGCCACGCTCGAGCAGATCGACATCGTGCACCGCTTGACGAAGCGGTGGCCAGAGACCTTCGAGATGGCCTACACCGCCGCCGACGTCGAGCGGTCCTTCAAGGCGGGGCGCATCGGCTCGCTCGTCGGCATGGAGGGTGGGCACTCGATCGACAACTCGCTGGCGGCGCTGCGCATGTTTTACGCGCTGGGCGCGCGCTACATGACCCTCACGCACTCCGCCAACCTGCCCTGGGCCGACGCCAGCACCGACACGCCCGTGCTCGGCGGCCTGTCGAAGTTCGGCGAGGAAGTGGTCCGCGAAATGAACCGGCTGGGCATGCTGGTCGACCTCAGCCACGTGTCGCCGGCGACCATGGAAGACGCGCTGCGGGTCAGCGAAGCGCCGGTGATCTTCTCCCACTCATCCGCCAAGGCCATCTGCAACGTGCCCCGGAACGTGCCCGACGACATCCTGCGGCTCACGGCGAAGAACGGCGGCGTGGTCATGGTGACGTTCGTGCCGGGCTTCATCTCGCAGGCCGTGGCCGATCACGACGCGAAGAAGGCCGAAGGCCCGGCCCCGCGCGCGACGCTCGCGCAGGTCGCCGATCACATCGATCACATCCGCAAGGTCGCCGGCATCGACCACATCGGCCTCGGCGGCGACTTCGACGGCATCACCCAGGTCGTGGCCGGGCTCGAAGACGTGTCGAAGTACCCGGACCTGACCGCGGAGCTGCTGAAGCGCGGCTACCCGGACCAGGACGTGAAGAAGATCCTGGGGCTGAACGTGCTGCGCGTAATGAAACAGGCGGAGGCCGTGGCGGCCAAGCTACAGAAGACGCGTCAGCCGTCGACGGCCACCATCGAACAGCTCGACGGCAAGTAATCTGGCCACGGAGGACACAGAGAACACAGAGCCAGACGGCAAGTTCGCTGGCGACGCTGTGCGTCGCTGGTCTGATGGTGAGCCGCGAAAAATGAGTCCGCCTGCTCCTGTGCGCGGATTCATTTTGTCGCGGCTCACCGTCAGACCGTAGGCTGGCCGACAGGCCGGCCCGCCAGCGAACTTCAGCTCTGTGCCTTCGTGCCTCTGTGGCCTTATTCCGCGCGCAGGGCGATCAGCGCCGGTCAGTAGAGGAGCGGAATCATGCGCCAGGTCCCGGCGCGGTACTGCGCGTACTCGGCGGCGCGCGGCCCGGACGCGAGCCGGCGCTCTTCTTCCCGCGCCGAGACGATGTAGCACCCGATCATGAAGACCGCGGTCAGGCCCAGCACGATGCTCTGCGTCGCGATGGGCGCCGCCAGCCAGCACAGCGAATAGGACAGGTAAATGGGGTGGCGGATGATGCGATAAGGACCGGTCCGCAGGATGGTGTCGCACTTGGGCTCGTAGACGAAGGTGCGGGTCATCGCCGTACGGCGCGCCGCCTCGATGGCGCTCAGGAACAGCGCGAGCGACACGGAGTACATCCCGATGCCGATGCCGGCCTGCAGGTCGGTGGCGGAATTCATGACCAGGAGGCCGAAGCCGTGGGTGAGACCGACGAGCACGCTGAAATCCTGGAACAGGCGCTGGGCCCGGGTCAGGGTCGGCGGCTGCACGAAGAAGTTCTGCAGCGCGACGGCGAAGACGACCAGGGTCGAGCCGCCGATGACGGTCAGGGCCCATTCGAACAACGTATTGGGAATCTGTGCAGCCACGGGCGCCCCCGCCATCGTAATGCCGATTTGACCCGGCGCGGAAGGCCCGGCCAGCAACTGGCGCTGCCGGGGTTAGCGCAACGCGCGGACCAGCGCCGAAATCGACGGGAAGATCGCACCAGTCCGCGAGCGGTAGGCGCGATACGCGTCGCCGAAGTGCGCCTCGAGCAACCGCTCTTCGCGCCGCGCCGCAAACACATACACCACCACTGCCAGCAAGCCGGAGATCGTGATCACGGGCCCATGGGTCGCCACCGGGGCAGCCATCCAGGCCAGCCCGTAGGCCAGGTAGAACGGATGGCGCACCAGAGCGAAGGGCCCGCCGGTGATGAGCGCCTTCGGCATCGGGTCGTCCACCAGCGTGCGCGGCAGGTGCACGCGCTTGGCCGACTCGAGCGCGCCCAGGAACAGCAGTGTCGCGGCGACGTACATGGCGATACCGGCCGCCGCCCAACGCGGGCCCGCCGCACCGAGCAGCAGGAGTCCACCGAAATGCACCACGGCCAGGCCGACGCCGACATCCTGCAGTGCGCGAATTCCCGGGGTGGCGACGCGCGAGTCGAGAAAGAAGTCCTGCAGCGCCACGGTGATGATCACGCCCGTGGCGGCGGCCACGGCGAGCAGGGCCCAGTCGAGCGGTGTCTGAGGGAGGACGCGCATTCCGGCAGTAGGGTATCATCCGCCGCTGTGCGGCCAGAAGCAGGACCCCGTCTCGCCCATATTCCGCCGGTCCCATGTCAGGCGGCCTAGTCGAGTCGTCGGTCGCGCTGATCCGACGGGCCAAGGCCGGCGAAGACGCGGCCCTGGACGAGCTGTTGCGCCGTTACCTGCCCCGCCTGCGACGTTGGGCCAGCGGCCGCTTGCCCGCCAACGCCCGCGGCGTCCTCGACACCAACGACCTGATCCAGGACGCCGTGCTGCAGGCGCTGCGGCACCTGGGCGACTTCGACATCCGCGGCGACGGCGCGTTTCACGCCTACCTGCGCCAGTCGCTGCTCAACCGCCTCACCGACGTCTACCGCCGCGGCACGCGGCGCGGTGCCGCGGCCGCGCTGGGCTCCGACCTGATTGCCCCCGGTCAATCGCCGCTCGACGCCGCCATCGGCGCCGAGAACGTCGAGCGCTACGAAAAATGTCTCGCCGCGCTGCGTAATGACGAGCGCGAGGCCGTCATCTTGAGACTAGAGTTTGGCTGCAGCTACCAGGAGGTTGCCGACGCGCTGGGCAAGCCGTCGGCTGGGGCCGCGCGCGTCGCCGTCAGCCGCGCTATTGCCAGGCTCGCCAGAGACATGAGCCATGACCGCTGAGGTGGATCCCGTCGTCGCGCTGGCGGCCAAAGTCGCCGATGGACAGCACCTGGCGTCGTCGATGACCGAGAGTTCGGTGGCCTTCGACGAAGGCTCGGTCGTCGAACAACTCGCGATCCTGGCCAAGCTGTCGGCCCTGCATCAGGGCCTGCCGCCGGTGGTGGTCCCTCCCGATTGCGATGGCGAGGCGGGCCGTGCCGTGCGCGCTCCGGATGCCGCGGATGCCCTGTTCGACTGGGGCACGCTACGCGTGATCGAACACGTCGGCGGCGGCTCGTTTGGCGACGTCTACCGGGCGTGGGACCTCACGCTCGACCGCGAAGTGGCGCTGAAGTTGTATCGCGCCGCGGCCACCGATGCCCTGACCAACCGGCAGGCGGCGTTGAAAGAGGCGCAGCTGCTGGCGCGCATCCAGCATCCGAGCGTGATGGCCATTTACGGCTTCCGCGAAATCGACGGGCAGATCGGGATCTGGGGCGAGTTCCTGCGCGGGCGTACGCTGGCGGAAATCGTGCAGGCCGACGGCCCGATGAACGCGAACGAGGCCGCGGTCGCGGGCGATGCCGTGTCACACGCGGTCGCCGTGGTGCACCAGGCCGGCATCCTGCATCGCGACGTGAAGGCACAGAACGTCATCCGCGCGTATCGCGGCCGCCTGGTACTGGCGGACTTCGGGCTGGGCATCGAGTCGGACGGTCGCGGCCAGCCGGGCGCCGGCGCCGCCGGCACGCCCGCGTACCTGGCGCCGGAGCTGTTTCGCGGCGAGGCCGCCACCGCCCGCTCCGACGTCTACAGCGTCGGCGTCCTGATGTTCTACCTCGTCACCGGGTCGTTTCCCGTGACGGGTCAGACCACCACCGAACTGGCGCGCAACCACGAGACCGGCACCCGGCAGCGGCTGCACGAGCTGCGCCCTGACCTGCCCCACGCGTTCGTCCAGGTGGTTGAACGCGCCCTCGACGCCGACCCGGGCGGCCGTTTTGCCAGTGCCGCCGAATTCCGAACGGCGCTCAATGCCGCGGTCGGCCGCACAGCCGCCGAGGCGCCGCAACAAACGGCGTGGCGCCTGGGTGCGATGGCATCGATGGTGCTCGCCGCGGCGGCCACCGCCTGGCTCGTCGCCGGTTTGCAGCCGCAATCGTCGGCCCCCGATCGCGTGCTGGCGTTCACCTTGCCGCCACCCGACAACGCGTCGCTCACGGAAGGGTCGCGCAACGTCGCCGCGGTTTCTCCCGACGGCACCCGCGTGGTCTTCGTCGGCACCGAACCTTCGGGCGATACCAAGCTGTTCATTCGACGGCTCGACTCGGCGTCCACACAACCACTGGATGGCGCCCGCGCGGCCGCCAGCCCGTTCTGGTCGCCTGACGGCCGGCAGATTGCCTTCTTCGGCGCCTCGCACTTGCAGCGCATTCCTGCCGCCGGCGGCCCCATCGCGCAGCTGGCGCCGGCGCCGGAGAACTGCGGCGGCACGTGGGGCGACGACGGCACCATCCTGTTTTCGCCGACCCCGCGCGACGGCATCCTGCGCGTCGATCCACGCACCAACCAGGTCGAGCCGCTGACCACGCCTGACAAGGTGCGCGGCGAGATCGGCCACTTGTGGCCGCACCTGCTGCCGGGCTCGCGCTCGTTCACCTACTTCATCTCCAGCAACGATCCCGGGATTCGCGGCATCTACCTGGGCTTCATGGACGGCCGTGCCCCGCGCCGGGTCGTCGCCGCTTCCGCCAGCGGCGTCTTTGCCAACGGCTTCCTGCTCTACCCCCAGAACAACCTGCTCGTCGCGCAGAAGATGTCACCCGATGATGGCACGCTGACCGGTGACCCGCTGGAGGTGGTGCGCGACATCGCGGTCACCTGGACCGGCCGCGGCGCCTTCACGGCGTCGACCAACGGCGTACTCGTCTACTCGACCAACAAGAACAAGGACAGCCGGCAGCTGACGTGGTACGACGATGCCGGGCGCCCGACGGCGCACCTGGAGACGCCGCAGTTGTTCCGCAACCCGGCGCTGTCGCAAAGCGGCCGGCAGCTCGCCGTGCAGCGATACGTCGCCACCATCAGCGAGTTGCGCCTGTACGATCTCGAACGGGGCGGGTGGACGCGGCTGGGCAAGCGTGAAGAGAGCGCGGAACTGCCGGTCTGGTCACCGGAAGAGCAGCACCTGGCTTTTGCGTCGAAGCGCCACGGCTATCTCGACATCTACGTCCAGGATGTCCAGAGCACCGGCGAGCCGCAGCCGATTTGGATTTCAGACACCGACAAGATGCCGACCGACTGGTCGCCGGACGGTTCGCAGCTGGCCGTCGTCGAAATGGGCAAGCAGGATAATTACGACCTGCTGCTGGTGCCGATCAACGGCGGCCCGCGCGTGCCGGTTGCCGCCACCGACGCCCATGAGATCAGCGGCCGGTTCTCACCCGATGGCCGCCGCCTGGCCTATGCGTCGAACGAATCGGACCGCTTCGAGATCTATGTGCAGGACATGCCGCCGCTCCGGAGCCGGCGGCGGGTGTCGACCCAGGGTGGCTATGATCCCTCCTGGCTCTCCCCTGACCGGCTGGTCTACATGGATCCCAGCGGCACGTTGATGGAAGTGACCGTGCCGCGTGACGCGCGCACCAGCGTGCCGCGCGCCGAGGAGTTGTTCAGCACGCGCGTCGAGACGCCGGGCTCGTCGCGCAACCACTACGCGCTGCATGCCGAGACCCGCCGCTTCCTGTTGAATGAACCGCTGGTGGACGCCGGGCTCAATGGCCTGAACGTGCTGGTCAATTGGCTCGGCGTCGCACCGGTTTCCACCAACCGTTAACCGACCTCCGGAGGACCCATGGCAGAACCGACCTGGAAAGATCTCTACAAGATGCTCAAGGACCTGCAGGCACGCATCAAGAACACGCCGGTGCCCCAGGGCCCCACCGCCCAGGCCGCCACCGCGGAGCGCGCGCGCGTCGCCAACCTGCTGGCCGACATGGAGACGAAGGTCCGCGAAGAATGTTTCAGCACGGATGACCAGTCCGACTTCGTGCCGCCCTTCCTCAAGTAGGGCGTGAACGCACGCCCATTTCCCGATGCGCGGCGGGCCGCCCTCGCGGTCCGCCGCAACCCGGTCCTGGTCGCCTACTGGCGCGCGGGCTCCCTGGTGTTGTGCAACTACGTCACGGGGGAGACGATGGCAGCGCGCGCGCGCGACCTGGCAATCCTGGAGCGAGCGGCCGAATGGATGCCGCTGACGGCGCTCGAGGCGCTGGTGTCTGCATCTGGGGACCCTGCCGAGCGCGTCGAGCAACTCCGGCAGTTCGGCGCGCTCGAAGACCTGGACCGGGCGCTCGGGCCTGCCGAGCAGGCCGCCGCGGACTGGCACAATTGGGGGCCCGCGGCGACGTGGTTTCACCAAGGGAGCAAAAATGTTCGGTTTGTCGGCCCCGAGTCGGCCGACGAGGTTGCCCGCCGGTTGTTCAATCCTCTGGCATCGCCGCCGTCCTACGACGCCAAAGGCACTGGCTCCCCGATCCTGCTTGGCGAGTTCCGCGAGAATGCGGCGACGACGTCCGGCCTGCTGGGCCGGCGTACCTGGCGGCGCTACGGCCCTGGCCCGCTGCGCTTCGCCGACCTGTCGGCGTTGCTTGGGCTGACCTGGGGTGTCCAGCAATGGATGCGGGTGTCACCCGAGCACCGCCTGCCGCTCAAGACGTCGCCGTCGGGCGGGTCGTGCCACAGCATCGACTGTTATGTGCTCGCGCTCGAAGTCGAGGGGATCGCGGCCGGGCTGTATCACTACGACCCCGATGCGCACGCGATGGCGCTCGTCGGGCCGGCCAGCCGCGCCGACGCGCACAGATATCTGCAGTCACAACCGGCCTTTGCCGAAGGCGCCGCGATTTTCTTCATGGTGGCCGTCTTTTCACGTGTGCAATGGAAGTACCAAACCAGCCGCGCTTACCGGGTGGTGCTGCTCGAAGCCGGCCACCTGGGCCAGACGTTCTGCGTGAGCGCCAGCGCGCTGGGGCTGGCGCCGTTCTCCACGGGTGCGTTCGCCGATGCCGAGATCGAATCCGATCTCGGTCTCGACGGCCTCACCGAGTCGGTGGTGTACGCCACTGGTGTGGGCACGCGACCCGGCCACGAACCGTGGGCGCCCTTTGCAGACGGCACGGCCCCGCTTACCGACTTGCCCGCGTGGGCCTCGCGCCTGCAAAAGGAACCGAGATGATTGACTGGGACCAGGTGCAGGCCGAGTTCTCGCTGCGCGGACAGGTGAGACATCTCGCCACCATGGTGATGGCCTCGCATCGCGCCGGCCTCGACGCCAGAATCGGCGAGCTGCGCGACGCCTTCAACCGCGACCCGGTGACCTGCCTGCACCAGGTGGGCGGCGCGGAAATGAAGCGCTTCGCCGAGACTGCCGGCGCATACTTCGGCGTCGCCGCGACGGACGTGGCGCAGTGCGGCAGCACCACACAGGGGCTGGGCTATCTCTATTCGGGAATCAGGCTGCGGCCGGGAGAGCGGGTGCTCACTACCGCGCACGAGTTCGCGGCGACGTCGGTCCCCCTGCTGTCGCGCGAGCGGCGCCACGACCTCCAGTTCGTGGATGTGCTGCCCCGGTTGTTCACCGAAACTCCCGACGCCGGCGACATGGTGGCCCGGCTCCGCGAGGCCCTCCGGCCCGAAACGCGGCTGCTCGCCCTGACCTGGGTCTATTCCAGCCGGGGCGTGAAGGCGCCGATCCCCGCCATTACCGCGATGGTGCGCGAACTGAACGCGCAACGCGATCCCGCGAATCGCATTTTCGTGTGCGTCGACGGCGTTCACGGATTCGGGATCGAAGACGTGAACTTCAACGATCTCGGCTGTGACTTCTTCGTCTCGGGTACGCACAAGTGGATTTACGGGCCGCGCGGCACGGGCGTGATGTACGGCACCAAGGAAGCCTGGGCGCTGATCGAACCGCCCGTGTGGACGAGAACGCTGCACACGCCTAACGGGGTACATGCCTACGAACACGACTTCGCCGTGGCTGACGCCTTTGCCTGGCTGGTGGGCATCGGCAAGCCGGCCATCCAGGCGCGCGTGCACGGGCTGGCGTCGCAGTTGAAAGAGGGCCTCACCAGGATCGACGGGATTCGGCTGATCACGCCGATCTCGGCCGACTTGTCGTCCGGCGTGGTCTGTTTCGATGTGCTCGCCCGGCCGTCAGCCGAGGTGGTCCGGCTGCTCGCCGCCGACGGCATTATCGCCACCGAGTCGGCGACCGACGTGCTCGTCAATGGCGGCAAGCACGTCCGGCTGTCGCCCGGAATCATCAACGACCCTGACGATATCGATGCGGCGCTGGCCGCCGTGGAGCGCCTGGCGCGGCCATGACGCGGGCGCAAGCCGGCGTGATCGCAGCGGCGCTGCTGGTGCCGGCGGTGACCCTGATCAACTGGACCTGGCGCGAGCCAGCCCTGACGGGCGAAGGGCATCAACCCGCCGCCCCCGCAGCGGTGCTGGATCCGCAGAAGGGCCAGTGGGGCGGTCTCAGCGTGGATGCCGCGTCTGGTTTTTCGCTTTCGGCGCGCGTGACGCCGGTGATCGGCGACGACCTGTTCGAAATGCGGATCCGCGTGACCGCGCCAGCGGGATTCCAGTCGCCGGACACATCGGTCGTGTTTCACCTGCACCCAAGCTTCACGCCCCCGGTTGTGCGAATGGAACTGCACGAGGGCGTGGCGGAACTGGTGCGTCGCGGGTGGAGCGCGTTCACGGTCGGCGCGGTGGTCGAAACCACCGGTCGCCGCCAGGTCCAGCTCGAGCTGGATCTGGCGAGCCTGTCGGACGCGCCGCGCCGCTTCCGCGAGCGCTAGTGGCCGCGCTGCTCGAACACGCGGGTGAGGTAGACCTCGGACCGCCCGACGATGTCGGCGGCGCACGAGCGCGAGACACCGGCGCCGTTCAGGTCCTCGCGCAGCCGCGCATGCAGCCGTTCGAAGCGGCGATACAGCTGTTTGGCGTCGATCGACAGCTCGCGGGCAATGTCAACGACCCGCATACGTTCGACGTAGCGCAAATACAGCATCCGCCGCTCGTCGTCTGAAAGTGCCCGAATCGCACGCTGCAGGGCGAGGGCCGATCGGCGTCCGGCGGCGCCACGCTCGTGAGCCATGACGTGGGCGTCGGCGGACGCGCGGCTGTCGGCGAGGCGGCCAATGACTTCGTCATCGAGGGCGACCAGGCGCGGCCGCCGCCGGGGAACCGACTGCGCCAGGTGCAACTCGAGTTCCCTGGCGGCGATTCCCGTCCTGAGTTCGGTGGCACGCACCGCCGCCGGCGCGGCCAGGCCATCGCGATGCACCAGGCGTTCGAGCTGAATCATCTCGCCACCGGCGCGCCTGGCCGCAGACGAGGGACGCCATTTGCCAAGCGAAGCCGCGCGCATGTCGAGCAGAACCCGGGAGGTAATGACCTTGAGGAAATGGAACAGGGTGCAGCGATCGGCGAACGACCGCAAAGCGCGCTGCTCGTGGTTGAGCAGCTTCAGCCAGACGTTCGACTCCAGGTCGGCGGCATCGTCTCGGCGCAGACCGTGCTGCCGGCTGACGACGCGAACGACTTTGGCGACGAGGGTCGGGTCGACGGTACACGCCGGGATCGGCGACGCGAATTCCACGGGCACTCCTCCTGTTGGTCGGTGTTCACAAGGGGAAACGCCCGGGAATCGAAAAGCGTACAGCTGGAATTCGGGATGGGGGGCCGTCCTTTCAGGAACCGGCGGAGCGGGCCGATTGCAGGAGTGTGCAGAAGTGACAGCAGAATGTCCCACCGCTCACCATTGAGTCGTACAATGAGCAGCGAATTCTAATGTTTAGACGATTCTTGTCGTTCGTGAGGACCTACCGCTCGTTCGTCAGGACCTACCGCAAGGCGCGGCGGCTGGGGTTCACCCTCGTGGATGCCATGCGCGCCGCGCGCGTCAATTCGCGCGGCGCGGGCTGGTAGGCGCTACCCTTCGCTGAGGTCCGGCTAAAGCCGGACGCTACTTGATGGCGGCGATAATCCGCTTCACGAACTCGGCCGGGTTGCCGGCGTGCCACCGCCACACCACCACCAGGTCGTGATCGGGCGACACCGTGATGCTGTTGGTGCCGGCGCCGTTCGCCCAGTAGGCGTTGGCCGGCAGGCCCGGCAGGCCCTTGCCCTGTGTGTTGAGCCACCACAGGTAGCCGTAGTCGGGGCCGTGCGCGCTGGGCGTGAGCGCCGCCTTTACGTAGGCGGCCGGCACGATCTGCTTGTCGCCCCACTTGCCGCCGCGCAGCCACAGGTAACCGAAGCGCGCCATGTCCCACGAGTTGATCCACATGCCGCCGCCCCAGCGCGTGCCGCCGCTCACCGACGCGACCTTCTTGCCGTTCAGCTCGACGAAGCTGTTGGCATACGGAATCCACCGCCAGGTGTTCGAGGCGCCGATCGGGTTCATCACCTCATCGCGGAACACGTCGGGCACGGGTTTCTGGAACGCGCGCAGCAGCGACAGCGAGAAGCGGTTGATGCGCACGTCGTTGTATTCGTAGTGCGTGCCCGGCTTCTTCTGCTCGCGCGGCTTCATCTCGCCCTGGCCGAAGGCTTCCTTGCCGATGAAGTTGTCCTGCTTGCCGAACATGTTGCCTTCCCACTCGCTTTCCTGCTGCAGGTGCATCTTCCAGGTGACCTGGGCGTTGCGCGGGGAGTCGTAGCCGCCGTCCGTGACGATGTTGCCGACGGGCTCGTCGAGGCTGGGGATCTTGCCGTCACGCACGGCGATGCCGGCCACGGTGGACAGCATGCTCTTGGCGACCGAGTAGGTGGGGTCCGCCCAGGTGGCGTCACCGAACTCGGCCACCGCGTAGCCTTTGTAGATGACCACGCCATTGGTGTGCGCGCGGATGTTCGGGACCGATCCGAGCAGCGAGCCGAAGATGCGCTCCTGGTCGGAGAAGTCCATCTCGCGATTCGATTCGCGCGTCTGCGCCCAGGCCACCGCTTCGGCAAGCCTGGCGCCATCCATGCCGAGTTCCGCGGGCGTCTTCCTGGCCCACGGGCCGGCGGGCGGAAAGTACGGCGTGCTCTGTGCCGTGACCAGGACGGCCACAGAGACACAGAGGCACAGAGAAGCCAATATCTTCAAGGCCAGTGCCCGGTTGTCAGAGTGCTTCTTCATTCGTGACTCCCCCCCAAAGTTTGCTCTGTGTCTTTGTGCCTCTGCGGCCTTGATCTTTGTGTCTGCGTGGCTAATATCCCGGTCCCAGCAGCACGGCGTTCATGAACAACAACATCGTCGACTCCGTGAACGCACGATAGTTCGGATCTTCGGCGAAGCCAATCACGTGGCCCTGGCCGAACGGCTGGTGCATGAGGAACGCCTTCTGCACGAGGATGTCCTGCGCCTCGGGCCAGATCAGGCCCGAGGCGATCAGCTTGTCCCTGGTGCCGTAGATGCCGACGTTGCGGCCGCTGTTCAGCTTGAGCGGCGCGAACACGCGGTTGCCTTCGATCATCACCTGCGTCTCGCCGTCGCTGCCGGCCGACAGCCAGTGATTGGTGTCGAGCGTGACGCGCAGGATGGCGCCCGGCTGCGACGCCGGCCGTTCGCGATCGGGCTGGATGGCCTTGTCGTAGTCGAAGGCTTCGCCCGGCTTGGCACCATTGGCACCATTGGCACCCGTGGCACCGCTGGGAGGCGGAATGTCTGGCTTGCCGTCCTTGAGCAAGCCAGTGGTCTCCAGCAGGCCGACAGTGGAAGCCGTGGCCCAGCGCGTGGCCTCGGCCATGGTCACCAGCGTGCCGCCGCTGCGCAGCCAGTCCTTGATGCGCGTCAGCAGGGCGTCGTTGATGGTGCCGGCGAAGTTGCCCGACGGCATCACGATCACGTCGTAATCGTGGAAGTTGGCGCGGCCGAGCGAGCTGGTGCGCACGGCGGTCACGTCCTGGCCGAAGCGGCGCTCCAGCGTGTACCGCGTCCACCCGGCCGACAGCGTGCTGGCGGGCGTGTCCCACACCAGCAGCACCTTCGGCGCCTTCAGCGCCTGCACGTCGTTGCTGCCGAGCGACGTGCCCTCGTCCACCCACGACGAATCAATCGGCACCAGCTCCACGCTGTGGCGCCGCGCCAGCGCCGACAGCTTCGCGTTGAGGTCGGCGGGATTCTCGACGGTGCGGAAGTAGGCGGTGCCAATCGGAAAGCGGCGGCCGTTGTGCGTGAACGCGCCGCCGACGCTGCGAATGCGCAGGCCCTGCTTCAGGGCCTCGGCCGACAGCGCGGCGGCGCCCGAGCCCCACGGCATCAGGTAGCCGACCCTGGCCGCGGCGAGCGGCCGCGCCGGCATCGGCGCGTCGTACTGCGATGGCACCGGCGTCGCCTTCACGGCGATCGCCGTCGCGCTCGTCACCATCTCCACGTCGAACACCATCGGCAGGTTCCACGCGGTGATGTCGTAGATCTGATCGTTCAGGCGCATCTTGCGCCGCTCTTCCTGCCGGCGGATGAAGTCGGCCGACTGCTCGGTCTTGGGGTCGAGCAGGTTGCGCGCCATGCGCGCGGTCGGCTGCGCGTTCGAGACGATGTAGGTGCCGGCCGGCAGGGTGCGGGTCGCCAGCTTGAATGCCTCCTCGGCGCGCCGCACCTCGATGCCCTGCGTCGCCAGGTTGCGCGCCAGCAGGTCGGCCCGCGACGGGTCGTGGCCCGGCACGATCAGGTACTCGCGAATCGCGCCCTTTTCGCCTTCGGCCACGGCGCTGCGCCGGTACTCCAGGTAGTCGCGCATCAGCCGCTCGCGATTGCGGGCGGCCGTGATCGCGGTGGTGATGGCGGCGTTGAAGTGGTGCATCACGCCGTCGCGATACGTCAGCGTGTCGCCGTCGCTGCGGGCAAACGCCAGGCCGCGCGCCGACGCCTGCTCGTAGGTCATGCCGATCGAGCCCTGGAACGTCGGCCACGAATCGCCATAACCGGGATAGAAGGCGTCGTAGACCTCGCGGATGTAATAGGACCAGCCGCGCTCGTCGAACCGGGCGGCGTTGGCGCGGCCAAACAACTCGAGCGACGCGTTCTGGCTCTTGGTGATGTGCGGGTTCAGCGGGTCGGCCGGCGGCGCGAAGTAATAGGCGTTGTCGCCGCCCTGCTCGTGCAGATCCACCGTGACCTGCGGCACGTACTCGAGGCCAATCTTGATGCGGCCCCGTGTCTCGGGCTGCGTCTGCGCAAACCAGTCGCGGTTCATGTCGAACAGGTAGTGATTGACCCGGCCGCCCGGCCAGGGCTCGTCGTGCTCGGCGCTGTACGGCTGGGCGTCGGGACTGGCCGCCCGGCCAAGCAGGTTCTGGAACACGAACCGCGCGCGGCCGTCGGGGTTTTGCATGGGATCGATCAGCACCAGCGCCTCGCGGTTCACCGCGTCGACACCGGCATCGCCCTGCGCCGCCAGCAAATGATACGCCTCGGCCAGCGCCGCGTCGGCCGACGAGATCTCGTTGCCGTGCACGCCGTGCACGAACCAGACGACGACGGGGAGCTCCCTGGTGAGCCGGTCGGCGTCGGCGGCCGGCAGCGTGCGCGGATCCGCGAACCGGCGCAGGTCGGCCTTCACCTGGTCGAGCCTGGCGATGCGATCGGCGCTGCCAATCACGAACAGCCACAGCGGCCGGCCTTCCCACGTGCGCGCATACTCGACGAGCCGCGTCCGCGTGGGCGCCGCCTTCTGCAGCGCCTGCAGGTATTGAGCCACGCCTTCAGGCGGCGTAATCACCTCGCCGTGATCGTGGCCCAGCACCTGCTTGATGGTGGGGATGGCCGGGTCGTACTTCGCGCCCGGCCACAACGCCGGTTCCTGGGCCCACAGAGGCGAGGCCACAGAGACACAAAGGCACAGAGTCAACACCTTCAAATTCAACACGCCGTTCATCATTTGTCGAAGTACTCCACTAGCTGGTGAGCGAAGCGGCCGATACGGTCTTCAGCCTCGCCGTAGGTGCCGGTAATCGCGTTGCCGAGGAACGACACGACGATCGGTCCGGAACGCGCGTAGATGATGCCGACGTCGTTGGCCAGCACCGGTGGAAAGTCGCCCGTCTTGTGCGCGACGGGCACCGAGAGGTAGTGATTCAGGCGGCGCTGCCCCGCCTGCTGCGCGCGCAGCATCCGCAGCATGTCGTCGCAGCTGGCCGCCGCGGCAATGGTTTTCTTCTCGATCGCCTCGAGCATCTGGCCGGTGGCGCGGGCCGTGATCTCGCCCAGCCAGTACGCGCGATCGTCGTTGGTCTTACCGTTGCGGTCATCCGTCGGCTTGAGGGCGTTGTACTTCGCAAACAGCTCGCCCGTCGTCTGCGTCAGCCGCAGGGTGTCGGCGTAGCCCTTTTCCTTCAGCCAGGCGTTGACGCGCGCCACCCCGCCCACCTTGGCAATAGCCAGGTCGGTGGCGGTGTTGTCGCTGGTGATGATCATCTGCAGCAGCACGTCGCGGAAGGTGGGCTGCAGGCCGGCATCGTGGTAGCGGAAGATGCCGGAGCCGCCGCGGATGTCTTCTTTCCTGACGGTGATCCGCTCGTCGAGCTTGAGCTCGCCGCGCTCGGCCATCTGGAACGCCAGCACCATGACCGGGATTTTGATCACGCTGGCGCTGTTGAGCAGGTCGGTGTCCTGGAGCCCGGCGGTTTCGCCGGTCGTGAGGTGCTTCACCCAGATGCCGGCCCTGCCGGGGAATTCGGCCACGGTGCGCGCCAGGAACACGGTCAACGGGGATGGCTGCGCGGCCGCCGGCAGCACGGCGGCGCCGAGCGCCAGCATCAGGACGACAGGTTTCACGCGCCCTAGCTTATTTCAAACCGCTTGGGGCCTGGGTCCTTGGGCCGGGGAATCGATTGGCTGGATAATCAGGGCGTGTCCGCACCGCACCTCTACCCCATTCGCATGACCTGGACGGGCAATACCGGCACCGGAACCGCGCATTACCGCGGCTACGACCGGGCGCACGAGTATTCGGTGCCCGGCAAGCCCGTGATTCCAGGCTCCTCCGATCCGGCCTTCCGGGGCGACGGCACGCGCTACAACCCCGAAGAGCTGCTCGTCATGTCGCTGTCGTCGTGCCACATGCTGTGGTACCTGCACCTCTGCGCCGAAGCCGGCGTCGTCATCACCGAGTACGTCGATGACGCCGTGGGGACGATGGTCGAGGTGAAGGAGACGGGCGGGCACTTCACCGACGTCGTGCTGCGGCCACACGCGACGCTGCAGGCCGGCAGCGATGCCGCGCTGGCGGCCCAACTCCACGAGCAGGCGCATCACCTGTGCTTCGTCGCCAACTCGGTGAACTTCCCGGTGCGCGTCGAGCCGACGTTCCAGTCCGCCTGACGCTGCGTCCTCTCCGCGATGTAGCGCCAGGGCACCGACGGGTTCGCGCAATGCCAGATGGTGAAGAAGGGCCGCACGGGCTGGGGCTTGACGGGCGTCGAGCGTCGAGACGAATACGAGTAACTGGCGGGACTGAAGTCCCGCCCTTCTGGCACAACTAGACGCCGTACTTGTCAGGATCCCAGAGCAGACCGAGCTCGGTCGGGGGCGCCATGTAGCCGGCCAATGCCGAAGCGGCGACGACCGACGGCGAGGCGAGGAAGCCTTCGCCGCCCAGGCCCATGCGATTCTGCCAGTTGCGGTTGAACGACGTGATCGCGCGCTGACCCTTCACCAGGGCGTCGCTGCCCTGTCCGAAACAGGGACCGCACCACGACGCGCGGATCTGGCCGCCCACGCCGCGGAACACATCGGCAATCGACTCCCCGCCAAGCCGCGGATCCGGCCGCTCGATCTGCAGCTTGACGCCGCCGGAGCCGGGGAACACGACCAGCTCTTTCTGGACCTTCGTCAGGCCCTTGGCGCGCGCGGCCACCAGCACCAGCGCCGCCGACAGCAGGTCGTCGTAGCTGCCGTTGGTGCACGAGCCAATCATCGCCTTGTCGAACTCGATGCGCTCGCGCGCGACCTCCTCGGCCGGGAACGCGTTGCCCGGGCTGAAGGGCTTGGCGATCATCGGCGTGATGTCGTTCAGCACCAGCTCTTCATCGATCTCGAACGTCGCGTCGGGTCCGCAGCCAAACCGCGGATACGGCAGCTCGTTCATGCCCTTCGCCTGGTACCAGGCGTAGGTAATGTCGTCCGGCGCGAAGACGCCGTTCAGCGCCTCGGCCTCGGCCATCATGTTGGCGATGGTGTTGCGGAACGCGATCGGCAGCTGCTGGTCGGCATCCACCAGTTCCACCGACATGCCCTGCGACTGCTTGGCGCCCCAGCGCCGCAGCAACTCGAGCACGATGTCCTTGCCGGTCACCCACGGGCTCAGCTTGCCGCGGAACGTGACGCGCCGCTCCCTGGCCATCGTGAAGTAGATGTAGCCGGTGGACCAGCCGAAGCCGAGCGTGGTCGAGCCTACGCCCATGCCGACGGCGCCGTACGCGCCATAGGCGCGGCTGTGCGAGTCGGCGCCGGGGATGAACTGTCCCGGCACGACGAGGCCCTGCTCGGGGAAATAGAAATGGAAGATGCCGTCGCCGGGCGTGGCGTAGTACG
>CAYGMD010000076.1:0-20907 GCA_964350785.1 uncultured Acidobacterium sp.
GATGAAGCCGACGAGCAGTGCGCCGACGGCATGCGTGATGCGCTTGCGCAGTTCATCGAGGTGCTCGAGGAACGTCATCCGGCCTTCGGCCGGTTCCTCGGGCTCCTGGAACGGCGACGCGCTCGAGCCTGCCGCCGGCAGGTCTCGAGGGTCGTCGTCTTGACGTTGACTGGGAAAGGGAACGAGAGCCACAGTGCTTACGGTGCGTACTTGTGCCTGACGTGCCTAGCTGCGCGATACCGTTTCGTGGGGAGCCTGCTCGTCGTGCGCCACCACGTCGGCGACCGGTGCCGGCGCGGGCGCCTTGGCGGCCGCCTCTTTTTGCTCTTCGATCTTGATTTCCTGCTCCAGCGTGTTCTGGAGGTCGGTCGACGCCTTCTTGAACTCGTTCAAGCTGCGCCCCAGCGACTTGCCCAGTTCCGGGAGCTTCCGGGGGCCAAAAATAATGAGCGCGATCACCAGGATGATGATGAGCTCGGGCATTCCGATGGAACCAAACATAAAAAAGCTCCCTTGCTAGGACGGAGAAAACGGCCCTTTCCGGGGCCCACGCGTCCAAACTAGGAGTATACCCTCCTTCGCGCAGACGCTACGGGAGGGCAAGCCCGCCGTCAATACCGGCGGCGGGGACCGGTTTGGGGCTGCCACCGTAGCCGTGGCGAAGGTGGGGAATCCTTGCGGACACCCGGGTAGTCAGCTAGCATCGCCCTATGCGTTACCGCTCCGTTGTCGCTGCACTCGTGGCCATCGTGGTTTCCGCGGTCATTGGCGGGGTCTACGGCAAAGCCGCGCAGGCCACCACCGGCACGGTGCCCGAGCATTACCGCACCTTTACGGCGGCGCTCAGCGCCATCCAGTCCCAGTACGCGCAGCCGGTCGAGTCGGATCGCATGGTCTACGGCGCCATCAACGGCATGCTGCAGACGCTCGACCCGCACTCGAGCTTCATGGACCCCCGCAGCTACGCGCAGATGCGCGAGCGGCAGGAGGGGCGCTACTACGGTCTCGGGCTCACCATTCAGTCGGTCGACGGCGACATCACCGCGGTCCGCGTGTTCGAAGGCTCGCCGGCGTTTGCCAACGGCATTCGCCGCGGCGACGTGATTGCCGATGTCGAGGGCACCAGCACGAAGGGCTGGACCACCGAGGCCACCGTCAACAAGCTCAAGGGCCCCAAGGGCACGTTCGTGAAGATCGGCGTGCGCCGCAAGGGCTTCGACCGGCTGCTCGAAATGAACGTGATGCGCGACCAGGTGAGCATCCCGAGCCTGTCGGCGTCGTTCATGATCGACGCGACGACCGGCTACGTGGGCATCACCGACTTTGCCGAGCACACCGACGAAGACCTCGGCCTCGCGCTCGAGTCGCTGACCAAGAAGGGCATGAAGCGCCTGGTGCTCGACCTGCGCGGCAATCCGGGCGGCCAGCTCGACCAGGCCATTCGCATCACCAACCGCTTCGTGCCCAAGGGCTCGATGGTGGTCTACACGCGCGGCCGCGTCGCCAACTCCGACTCGGACTACCGCGCCACCGACACCCCGGGCTACACGAACCTCCCCATGATCACGCTGGTCAACCGCAACAGCGCCAGCGCGTCGGAGATCGTGTCGGGCGCCCTGCAGGACTACGATCGCTCGCTGGTTGTCGGCGAGACGACGTTTGGCAAGGCGCTGGTGCAGTCGGTCTACAAGATCAGCGGCGGCGCCGGCCTTGCGCTGACCACCGCGCGCTACTACACGCCCAGCGGCCGCCTGATTCAGCGGCCCTGGGACGGCACGTTCGACGAGTACCTCACCTACACGCTGAAGGATCAGAGCGAGCGCGCCAAGACCCCGGATCAGCTGAAGTACACCGCCGGTGGCCGCAAGGTCTTCTCGGGCGGCGGCATCGAGCCGGACCTGCGCTTCGATGGCCCGGTCGAGGGCTTCTCGCCGACCCGCTTCGGCCGCTCGCTGCAGGGCCGCGGCCTGTTCGCCGGCTACGCCGAACAGTTCAGCGCCGCCGGCGACGCGCGCATCGGCCACTCGGGGCCGTCACGCAAGATCGTCAGCAAGGGCTTTGCCGTCGACGATGCGATGGCGGCCGACTTCAAGGCGTTCGTGGCCGGCAAGAACGTGAAGATCGAAGAGGCCGACTGGACCAAGGACCTTGAATTCATCCGCGCGATGATTCGCTACCACATCGACGAGTCGGTCTTTGACATCGCCACCGCGCGCCAGCGCCTGGTCACCG
Source organism: uncultured Acidobacterium sp. (assembly GCA_964350785.1). Classification (GTDB taxonomy): domain Bacteria; phylum Acidobacteriota; class Vicinamibacteria; order Vicinamibacterales; family UBA2999; genus 12-FULL-67-14b. The sequence continues at coordinate 2,233 of CAYGMD010000076.1, forward strand.
TCGATCCCCAGGCCAGGTTCGCGATTTCGCACTTCCCGGACGCGGAGAAGCTCCAGGAATTGGCAAAGAACCGCACCGCCAGGCAGCAGTAAGTGCCAGACGGGCAGGACTTTAGTCCTGCCCGGCCCGTCAGGCCCCACGCCGGCCTCCTTCGCGGGGAAACCCCCTAAATATTGGGGTTGTCTTCTTTCTTGCCACAATCGGCAGCGCTTGTTAGACTTGCGCTCGTCTCCTCCAAGTCATCCCGAAATGCATCTCGAACGATTAGAAATCTCAGGTTTTAAGTCCTTCTCGGATCGCTCCGAGCTGGCATTCGACCGTGGCGTCACCGCCATTGTCGGACCCAACGGCTGCGGTAAGTCCAACGTGGCCGATGCGCTGACGTGGGTGCTCGGCGAGCAAAGCGCCAAGAGCCTCCGCGGCGACAAGATGGAAGACGTCATCTTCAACGGTTCCGATGCGCGCAAGCCCACGGGCTCCGCCGAAGTCCGTCTTCGCTTTGGCAATGTCATCGTCCCCCCGTCCCTGTTGAAGGAGATGGGTGAGGACGTCCCGGCCCACGAGGCCGGTGGCAATGGCAATGGCAACGGCAACGGCCATCACCCGGGACTGAGCGCGATCGTCGAACAGGCGACTCGCGAGGTCGAGGTGACGCGACGGCTGTTCCGGTCGGGCGAAAGCGAATACCTGATCGACGGCCAGTCGTGCCGGCTGAAGGACATCCACGAACTGCTGATGGACACCGGCCTGGGCCAGAAGGCCTACGCCATCATCGAGCAGGGCAAGATCGGGATGATTCTGAGTTCGCGCCCCACCGATCGGCGCCAGCTGATCGAGGAAGCCGCGGGGATCACGAAGTACAAGGCGCGCCGCCGCTCGGCCGAGCTCAAGCTCGAGGCCGCGCAGCAAAACCTCACGCGCCTCGACGACATCGTCTACGAAATCGACAAGCAGCGCGGATCGCTGAAGCGCCAGGCGGCCAAGGCCCGCCGCTACACCCGCCTGCGCGACGAGATGCGCCGGTGGGAAAAGGTGCTCTTCGCGCGCCGCTACCGCACGCTGTCGGATGCCATCGAAACGGCGCGCGCCCGCCTGCAGGAAGCGCGCACCAACGAGACCAGCGCCGCCGCGCGGCTGGCCGAAGTGGAAAACGATCTGTCGCGCATTCGCATCGAGCTGGCGACGGCCGACCACGCCGCCACCGCCGCGCGCGAAACGGTGCACGGCCACGAACTCGAGATCAACCGCCGGCAACAGCAGATCGCCCTCGACACGCAGCAGGCGGAAATGCTGCAGGCGCGCGCGGCCGAACTCGAAGCCGAGAAGCAGCAGCTCGAAGCCCGCCGCGAACCGGAGCAGCTGGCGCTGGCCGGGCGGCGCCTGGCCGCGAGCGAGGCCGCCGCGGCCCGCGACGAGGCGTCGGCGCTGGCGAGCGAGGCCGGCGACGAGTACGCCCGCGCGCAGCAGGCCATCGAGGCGCTCGAGCAGGACGTGGAGCGCGCCCGCGCCGACGTCTACGCGGTGCTGAACACCATCACCGCCTTGAACGCGGCCCACGAGAACGCCGGCGCCCAGCGCGAACGCGCCATGGCGACCGCCGGCCGCCTCGAGCAGGAAGCCAGCGAGTTGGCCGCCGAGCTCGAGAAGGCCCGGGCCCAGCGCCAGATGGCCGCCGACGCGTTGCGCCGCGCCCAGGATGGCCTGGATGCGGCCAGGGTGGCGCGTGCCGCCCGCGAGTCGGAACTGGCCAGCGCCCGCGTCGAACACGAATGGCGCTCGCGCGACGTGCGCACGCGCGAGCAGGACGTGGCCGCCATGACGGCCCGCCTGCACTCACTCGAAGAAATCGACACGCACCGCTCCGGCTTTGCCGACGCCGCGCGCATGGTGCTGGTCAACGCCAACGGCAAGGTGGGGCAGATGGGCGCCCTTGCCGACTTCCTCGAAGTCGAGCCGAAGTACGAGCGGGCGGTCGAAGCCTGCCTGGGCGACCTGCTGCAGCACGTGGTGGTCGAGCGGCTGGATCACGTTTCGGCGGGCCTGCAGTTGATCCGCCAGGAGAACGCCGGCCGCTGCGGCTTCATCGTCGGGCGTCCCGACAACGGGGCGGCCGTCGCGACCTACTCGGGTTCGGGCGAGGGCTCCTTCGTCGAGACGCCGGTGGGTTCATTCGGGGGCGCGTTCGCGGCGGCGCCGCCGGCGGCGGCGAGTCCGTCGGGGGCCGTGGCCCTCACGTCGGTGGTGCGCATCGGCGGTCCGTTCCCCGAGGCGATCGCGGCGGTGATGGGCGGCGCGATAATCGCCGAGTCGTTCGAGGCGGCCTCGCGCATTGCCCCGACCGTGCCCTATCCGGTGGCGACGCTCGAGGGCGACGTGTTCCGCGGCCGCCACGTGGTGACCGGTGGCGACAAGGCCGAGTCGCGCGGCATCCTGGCGACCAAGCGCGAGATCAAGGAACTGCGCGAGAAGCTGGCGGCGGCCAAGGTGGCGCTCGAGCAGCTCGTCGGCGAAACCGCGGACTTCGAGCAGACCATGGCCCTGGCCACGGCCGCCATTGCCGGCCTGTCGGCGGAATTCCACCGCCAGGAAAAAGAGATCGTCGGCGTCGAGGGCCAGAGCCAACGCGCGGCCGAAGACGAGTTCCGCGTGCAGCAGCGCACCGAGCTGGTGCAGACCGAGGTCAGCCGGGTCCGCGAGGAAGTGGCGGGCCTGGATGCCCGGCAGGCCGAGGCACGCGAGTCGATCGCGCGGCTGACCGAGCAGCGCGCCGAGGCCGAGCTGACGCTTTCGGAATCGCAGCGCAAGCTGTCGGAGGCGCGCGAGACCGCCGAAGGGCTCAGCCGGAAGGCCGCCGAAGCGCGCGCCGCCCACGCCGGTCTCGTCGAACGCAGCGCCGGCGCCCTGGCCGAAGTGGCCCGGATGGAAGAGGCCGCGGCCGAGCTCGAGCGCCGCGTGCAGGCATGCACCCGCGACGTGGCGCTCATGCGCGAGCAGCGCGAGCGACTGATCAACGCGATCGCCGACGGTCAGCGCCTGATGGACGAGGACGTCGGCACGCTGCAGGGCCTGCGCGAGGACATGCTCGTGGCCGACGAACTCGCCCTCACCATCAAGCAGTCGGCCGAGAAGCAGGAAGACGTCATCCGCGACGCCCGCCGCGCGGTCGATGCCCTGCGCGCGCTGGCCGCCGAGGTCGACGTGCAGCGGGCCACCGCCGAGTCAGACCTGACGCACCTGGCGCAGCAGTCCATGGACACCGTCAACGCCACGCTCGACGAAATTCGCGAGCAGGTGGCCGAGATGGAAGCGGCCGGGCAGATTGAGCCCGACGTGCGCGCCATCCGCGCCGCCGAGGCGGCCGAACCGGACGAAGAGGATGACGCCGCCGCCGTGCTGGCGGCGGTGACGCCACAGTCCGAGAGCGGGGCCGAGCCGGCCGAGGACACGGAAGTCCTCCGCATGACCGCCGAAGAGGCAATCGCCGAGCTGCGCGAGAAGATCGACCGCATGGGGCCCGTCAACATGATGGCCATCGAGCAGTCCCGGGAACTCGAGGAGCGCCACCTGTTCCTCTCGACGCAGCGCCAGGACCTGATCGACTCGATCGCCCAGACCAACGAGGCGATCAGCAAGATCGACGAAACCACGCACGCGCGCTTCCGCGAAGCGTTCAGCGCCATCAACGAGAACTTCCAAGTGATGTTCTCGACGCTGTTCGGCGGCGGCAAGGCCGGCATCACGCTGCTCGACGAGAACGATCCGCTCGAAAGCGGCATCGATATCGTCGCTTCGCCTCCCGGCAAGCGCCTGCAGAGCGTCATGCTGCTCTCGGGCGGCGAGAAGGCGCTGACCGCCATCGCGCTGATGTTTGCGATCTTCCGCTACAAACCGAGCCCGTTCTGCCTGCTCGACGAAATCGACGCGCCGCTGGACGATGCCAACATCGGGCGGTTCATCGACATGCTGAAGTCGATGATGGACAAGACCCAGTTCATCATCATCACGCACAGCCGCAAGACCATGGAGATTGCCGACCGGCTCTACGGCGTGACGATGGAAGAGCCGGGCGTGTCGAAGCTGATTTCGATACAGTTGAACTAGCGCCGGCGGCATCCGCGCCCGGCAGCGCAAACGCCATTAGCGAGGCATCGGCGCCGGTGCTCGTGGACACCAGGACGAACTGCGCGCCGGTCCGCGACCGGTAGGTCATCGGCGTGCCCGTCACCCGCCGCGGGAGCGGCATCCGCCACAGCTCGCGTCCGCTCGACAGGTCGAGCGCGTGGAAGGCGATGTCGTTGCCGCCGACGAACACGAGCCCGCCCGCGGTGCCCAGCACGCCCGCCGCACCGGCCGAGCCGAGTTGCTCGGGAAGCGCCACGTCCTTGAGGGCCGGGTGGCCCCGCAGCTGGGGGTTGTCCCCGAACGGCACGCGCCACGCGATGGCGCCGCGGTTCAGGTCGATCGCCACGACGTGGCCGTACGGCGGCTTGAGCAGTGGCAGCGGCGGGAACGGCCGCCCGTCGGCGTCTGTCCCTTCGGGCACAAAGCTCGTCGCGGCCGACAGGTCACCTGTCAGCTCCGCATCCACTTCCGAGGCGCGCGGGTTCGCGGGCGATCGGTCCGGCCGGACAATCCGCGCGATGCTCGCCCCGTTGGTGGTCTTGACGACGAGCAGCCCGCTCGCGGCATCAAACGTCGCGCCGCCCCAATTGGCGCCGCCGATTGTGCCCGGCCGCATCACCGTGCCCGCCATCGACGGGGGCGTGTAGAGCGGGCCGAGGCGGAACTTGCGAAGCGCCGCCTGCGCCTGCCTCTTCAACCCCGGCGTGAGATCGAACGCGTCGTCGAGCGTCATGCCCTGCTCGCTGAACGGCGGCGGCGCCGTGGGAAACGGCTGCGTGGGCCAGGCTTCCTCGCCCGGGACATCGCTCGCGGCTACGGTGCGCTCCTCGATGGGCCACACGGGTGTGCCCGTGACGCGATCGAAGACGAACGCGAAGCCCTGCTTCGTGAGTTGCACGACGGCGTCGATGCGCCTGCCGTTGACGGTGATAGTCACCAGGTTTGGAGGCGACGCGGGGTCGTAATCCCAAATGCCGTGGTGTGCGATCTGGAAGTGCCACTTCCGCCGGCCGGTCGCCGCGTCGAGGCACACGATGGACTCGCCGTAGAGCCCGGCGCCCTTGCGCGTGCCGCCGTAGAAGTCGTTGCTCGGCGTGCCGACCGGCGCGTAGAGCAGCCCGCGCGCCACGTCGAGCGTCATCGGCGCCCAGGCGTTGGTATGGCCGGTCACGCGGGTCGACCCTTCCTGCCACGTCTCGTGCCCAGGCTCCCCGCGTTGCGGAATGGTGTGGAAGCTCCACGCCTGCTTACCCGTGCGCGCGTGGAACGCGCGGATGTCGCCCGGCGGGTCGTTCTTGTACACCAGCCGGTCGCCAACGCCGTTGCCGAGGATGACCAGGTCCTTGTAGACCACGGGCGGCGAGGTGTTCGTGTAGTGCGTCCGCTCGATGGGCCAGATGAGCCCCTGGCTGAGATCGACGACGCCCTTGTCGCCGAAGGTCGTGACGGGCGTGCCCGTCTCGGCATCGAGGCAGATCAGCCGGTAGCGCGAGTTGAGGAAGATCCGCAGCTTGCCGTTGTCGCGCCACGCGGCCAGACCGCGGTGCACGAAACCGGTGCCGTTGGGCGGCTGTCCATCGGCGTACGCGCGCGGGTCGAACGACCACTTCTCGCGCCCCGATTCCGCGTCGAGCGCGACGACCCGGTTGTACGGCGTCGACACGTACAGGACGTTGTCGATCATCAGGGGCGTGTTCTGGAAGTTACCGGGCCGCGTGCCAAACTGCTCGAGCGGCGCGTCTTCGGGGCGCCACTCCCAGGCCGTGACGAGGCTCGCGACGTTGCCGCGGTTGATGTCGGCCAGGGGCGAGAACTTGGTGCCCCCGGGATCGCCACCGTAGGCCGGCCATTCCTGCATGGCCGGCTGCTCTGCGCGGGCCGCGACGGCGAGTGTCCCGGCCAGCAGCAGGGACCACGCGGCGAAGTGAAGGTGGTGTCCGGCTTTAGCCGGACCATCATCAGCGTGCATCGTCCGCCTCAGCGTGCCGGCGCCGGGCCGTTCCGGTAGACGGTGCCGCCCTTCATGACGAACCTGACGCGGCGAAGCGCCCCGATGTCCTGAAGCGGGTCGCCGTCCACCGCCACCAGGTCGGCCTGCAAGCCTGGGGCGATCGCGCCGATCTGTAGCGCGAGTCCCATCGATTCCGCCGCGAGCGACGTCGCGCCGATGATGGCGTCCATCGGCGGCTGCCCGCCGTCCTTCACGCGCGTGATGATTTCGCGCGCGTTCTGGCCGTGCGCCCCGGCAACGGCGTCGGTGCCCATCGGCATTTTCACCTTCGCGGCGAGCGCCTTCCTGAACATCGGGTAGTTGGTCGGCACCGCCTTCGCCATGAAGGCGAAGCCTTCCTCGGTGTAGTTGCCGATGCCAAGGAAGCGTGGCTTGTTCTCGATGTAGTTCTGCAGTACGAGCCCGATGTTGGGGTCGAAGTAGACGCCGCGCTTGGCCATGAGCTCCAGCGCCTCGTCGTTGACGAACGCGCCGTGCTCGACCTGGGTGCAGCCGGTCTTCGCCGCGAGAATCGCCGCCTCGGCACTCTGGGCGTGGACCATGCTGCGCAGCCCCTGCGCCGTCGCCTCGCCGCACGCCGCCTGCAGCTGCTCGAGCGTCATCGTCGGTGCGCCGCCGTCGCGGATGCTCTTCGACGCGAAGATCTTGATGAAATCGGCGCCCGCCGCCTTCTGCTTGACGACGTAGGCGCGCAGGGCGGCGGCATCGCCAGTGCGCTCATTCGCCGAGCCGAGCGACGAGAGCACACGGGGGCCCGGCAGCACGCCACGGTTGATGGCGTCCCGGAGGTCCTTGTCACTCATCGCGCCGGCGCTCTGCACGGTGGTGAACCCGTTGATGAGCGTCACCCACGCGTTCTCAGCGGCGAAGAGCGCCATCTCGGCGGGCGTCTCGCCCTCGTTGCTGGCCCGGCCGTCCTTGCCGAAGTGCCAGCCGATGTGGACGTGGGTGTCGATCATCCCCGGCAGCAGCGTCGCCTGGCCGAGGTCGTAGGTGACCGGCCCCGTGCGCTGATCGACGCGGACGATGCGGCCGCCGCTGGTCTCGACGACCGCGTTCAGGAGCGTGCCGCCCCGGCCGTCGAGCACGCGCGCCGCGCGTACGGTCACGGTGCCCTGGGGTTGTTGCGCGAGCACCGTGTGCCCCCCCGAGGGCGGGCACACGGCGATGAGCGAGGTGGCCAGCAGCGTGAGCAGAAGGTGTCGGCGCATGTGTGTCCGCCCGTCAGAACGAGATGCGCCCGCCCACCCGGAGGAGCCGTCCCATGACGATCGACGAGGGACGGCCCAGCGAGGAGCCGAGCGTCTGCACGGCGTTGGTGACCGCGTTGTTGTTGAACACGTTGAAGACGTCGAGCGTGGGCTCGAACCGGGTCGCGCCGGCCTGGAACGACTTCGCGAGGCGCAGGTCGAGCAGGTTTACCCACGGATACCGGTACTCGCCGCGCTCGGCCACCTGGACCTGCTGATTTACTTGCGTCAGCCCCGGTACCACGGCCGTCGTCACCACGTAGATGCGCTGCTGCGGCAGGCCCGACGCGGCGCGCAGCGAGCCCGACAGGCGCACGTCGGCCGGCATCTGGTAGCTGAAGCCGGCGCGGATCTGGTACGGCGAGTCGAAGCCGATGTCGCCCTGGTTGTTGATGCGGACATTCGGGTTGTTCATGTCGCCGGCGTCCTGGTCGCCGTAGTTGTTGCCGATCGTGACGCCGCCGAACACGGTGACCTCGTCGAGGCGGGTGTTGAACTGCGCTTCGAACCCGTGGTAGCGCTGCGACAGCTCCGGGATGGTCTTGAGGACGTTGCGCACCTGGCCGCGCGTGGCCGGATCCTGGTTGTACACGGTCATGGGCCCGGCCGTCAGCGGGTTGGCGATCGTGACCGGCGTGTAGTTGTTCGGCTGCACCGCGTCGTTCACCGTGGTGTAGAGGTCCCAGAACTTGCGGCCGAAGTACGCCACCATGACCGACGTCCGGTCGCCGAGTTGCCGCTGCACCGACGCGGTGTACTCCCACTGGTACGGCCGCTTCAGTCCGGGATCGACAAAGCCAAGGCTGGGCTGGAGCGAACCGGTGCAGCGGGCCAAGGCGATCTCGGCCTCCTGGGCCCGCAGGTCGCCGTTGGTGTCGGCCCACGGGCAGGTCTGGAAGGCGATGTTCTTGCCATTGAGTGGCTGGATGATCGTGATGCCCGCCAAGCGGTCGTACCTGCTCAGGCCGCCCTTGACGGCGGTGCGGCCGTCGCCGGTCACGTCCCAGGCGATGCCGAAGCGCGGCGACAGCGTGTTCCAGTTCACGAGGTTCGCCTGCTCGGCGTACTCGCGCGCGGGCACCCAGCGGCCGGCGCCGGCGCTCTGCTGCGGGATCGACATCGTGAACCGCTCGTAGCGAAGTCCCGGGTTGATCGTGACCCGGCCGAACGACCACGAGTCCTGGACGTAGAACCCGGTGTTGACGCCGGACTCCAGGTGGCCGCTGGGGTTGTTCACCAGGCGCACGGAGTTCGGCACGCCGTTGTTGACGATCTGGACGATGTCCTGGCGCGTCTCGAACAGTTCCTCCGATTCGCCCGTGCGGACCTGAAGGCCGACCTTGAAGTTGTGCGCGCCGGTGACGTACGACAGGAACCCGGCGTAGGTCCACATGCGCGCCTTGTTCGTGTCCTGACGCGGCGATACGCCGGTAATGTGCGACCGGATCTGGTCGAAGGTGGCGACGGCGTCGGCGGCGGCGTCGGGCTGGAACGACAGGTTGTAATTGACCGGCAGGGTGAAGACGGAGACCTCGGCGAGGAGCCGGTTCGAGATCGGCGAACTCCACTTCGCCTGGCCGATATAGTTGAGGCCCGTGGTCTGCACGACCGACGAGATCGGCTCGTTGATGCTCGCGCCGATCCAGTTGTTCGGCCGGTGGCCGCGCCACTTGATGCTGCGGTCGTAGTGCAGGGTGAGCTTGTTCTTGTCGTTCAGCTTGGCGGTGAGGCGCAGCGTCGCGTCGGTGATGCGCTGGTCGTCGAGCGCCTGGTCGCCGGTGGCGGTGAAGGTGTTGCCCAGGTAGTTGTTGGCCGCCCAGCGGCGGAAGGTGCTGAAGAACCAGAGGCGGTCACGCTTGATCGGCCCGCCGAAGGTGGCGTTGACGTCGTACACCGTGTCGACGCGGTTCTGGGCCCTGAACCCGAGGGCCACCAGGTCGTCGTCCAGGTTGTTGCTTTGCATCGACTCGTTCGCGCCGGTCACGAACAGGCCGCCGTGGAACTGGTTGCCGCCGTCGCGCGGGATCATGTTGATCTGGACGCCGCCCACCGGCGCCTCGGCCGGCAGCGTGCTGGTCTGGTAGCTGATTTCGTCCATCAGGCCGTCGTTGAAATAGAAGCCCGTCTGGTTGCCGCCGAACCCGATGTGCTGGATCTGCACGTTGTCGACCATGAACACGTTGTCGTTGTTCGACGAGCCGTGCACCTGCAGCGTCGGCTGTTGCATGATCTGAGTGCCGCCCACGTCGGGCGTGGCGGTCGTCACCCCGGCGATCAGCTGGCCGACGGCGAAGGGGTCCTTCCCGGAGGGAATCGTGTCGAGGACCTCGCGGCTCATCACCGACTGCGACACGGAGTTGCGGACGTCGACGATCGGCGAGGCGCCGGACACGGTGACCGTCTCTTCCAGCTGGCCGACCGCGAGTTCCGCGTTCACCGTGGCCGTGAACGCGGCCGACAGCCGGATGCCGTCGCGCCGCGCGGTGCGGAAGCCCGGTAGCGTGAAGGTGACCACGTATTCGCCGGGCCGCAAATCGGTGATCTGGAACGTGCCGCTCGTGCCGGTGATGGTCGTGCGCGTGCCCTCGATCAGCGCCGGGCTCGACACTTCCACCGCGACCCCCGGCAGCACCGCGCCCGAGGAGTCGCGCACCACCCCGGCAATGCCGCTCGAGCTCTGCGCCCGCGCCGGCTCCGGCAAGGCCGCCAAGGCAAACGCCAGCAGCACGCCGGCCTGGAACCCACACACGAATCGGCTGGCCTTCATAACGCCTCCCAGGGTGAGTAAGGAATCAATTCAAACTTACAGCGCGAATCATGTCGGAGGGTGCCGTGACTGTCAATCGCAGGCATGCGTGGGCTCCCGCCGATGGGCGGCGGCCTGGCGGCAGCCGTGGCGCGTGATTGAACTTGCGGGACGCCGCGTTCGTAGACTGATTCAGAGGTACTCTCATGTGCAACAAGGTGGCCTTGCTCGGACTCGTCTTGGCGGCCGGACTCAGCGTCGCGGCCTGTGACATCAAGACCGACGCCAGCGGCGACTTTTCCTTCGGTATTTCCGCCGGGAAGGCCCAGGACACCTGGACCCGCACCTACACTCTGGCTGACAAGGGGCGCCTGGAACTCATCAACGTCAATGGCCGCATCACCGCGGAGCCGGCGACCGACGACAAGGTCACCGTCGAGGGCCGGCGCACCGTCAAGGCGTCGACCGATGAGGCCGCCAAGGAGAAGCTGGCCCAGCTCGAAATCCGCGAGGAAGTCAGCGGCGACCGGGTCCGGGTCGAGTCGCGCCCCCCGCGATTGAGCGGCTTCGGCGGCCACGAAATCGAGTGGACCATCAAGGTGCCCAAGGGCGTGGTGGTGGACCTGCGCACCGTCAACGGCGGCGTCCGCATCAACGGCTTGCAGGGCGAAGTGCACGCCAAGACCACCAACGGCGGCGTGCGCGGCCAGGGCGTCGGAACCCAGATCCTCGACGCGTCGTCGGTGAACGGCGGCATCGAGATCGAGTTCACCAGGCCCATCGAATCGAGCGCGTCGGTCGACGTCGAAACCGTGAATGGCGGCGTCGAGCTGCGGCTGATGGCCGACAGCAAGGCCACCATCAGCGCGCGCGCCGTCAACGGCGGCGTGTCGGTGGCCGGCCTGCCGGTGGAGAAGCAAGAACAGGCGAACTCGTTCGAATCCAAGCGCCGGCTCGAGGGCACCCTGAACGGCGGCGGCGCGAAGGTCAACGTCCGCACGACCAACGGCGGCGTCCGCATCACGCGATCGGGCGGGCCGACGACGTAGCCAGTAGCCAGTAGCCAGTAGCCAGGGCACCACCGGATACTGGATACTGGCATCTGGCTACTGACGTTGAACGAAGACAAGTCCACCCGCTACCACCGCCTGCGCCGGCGCGCCGACCTCCTGGGGACGGCGGTCGCCGGCGTCGTGCTATTGGGCCTGGTCCTGGGCGGTGGCGGCCTCTACCTTCGTGAAAAAGCCGCGGCGGTGTCCAGCGCCCTTCCCGGCGGCCTGGACGATGCGATGACCGTGGTCGTGCTGACGGTGGCGCTCGGGCTCCTGTTGCAGGCGGTCGAGTTTCCCTTCGCGTTCTACCAGGGCCATCTCCTCGAACATCACTACGGCCTGTCGACGCAGTCGGCGGCTCACTGGCTGGCTGACCAGGCCAAGGGCGTCCTGCTCGGCCTCGGGCTGGCCGTGGCCGGGGCGTCCATTGTCTTTGTCGCGCTGCGCAATTGGCCCGATCAGTGGTGGTGGCTGTCGGCCGCCGTGTTTACCGGCGGCGTGGTCGTGCTGGCGCGGCTCGCGCCGATCGTGCTGCTGCCGCTGTTCTACAAGTTCAAGCCGCTCGAACGGCCGGCGCTCGTCGCCCGGTTGCTGACGCTGGCCCAGAAGGCCAGCACGGAGGTGGTCGGCGTGTTCGAGTGGGTGTTGAGCGGCCACACCAGGAAGGCGAATGCGGCGCTGGCCGGCATGGGGCGGACGCGGCGGATCCTGGTGTCCGACACCTTGCTGGCCGACTTCTCCGAAGACGAGATTGAGGTGGTGCTGGCCCACGAGCTGGCCCACCACGTCCATCGCGACCTGTGGCGCGGCATTGCCGTGCAAACGCTGCTGCTGTTTGGCGGCTTCTTCCTGGCCGACCTGGCGCTGCGCGCCGCCGCGGAGGCCCTCGGCTATCGCGGCCTGTCCGACCCGGCCGCGCTGCCGCTGCTGATGCTGGTGGCCGGCGCCTGGTCGTTCGCGATGCTGCCGCCCGTGAACGCCCTGTCGCGGGCGCAGGAACGCGCGGCCGATCGCTATGCCCTCGGCGCGACCCGCAACGTTGACGCGTTCGTCACCGCGATGAAGCGGCTGTCGCAGCAGAATCTGGCGGAGGAGTACCCGTCCGCCCTGGTGCGGTGGATGTTCTATTCCCATCCGCCGATCCGCGAGCGGATCGAGGCGGCGCGGGCCTTTGCGCGAGGAGACCAGAATGTTGGGTAAACCGCGGATTTGGGGCCTGGGGCTTGGGGCTTGGGCTGTGGTGTTGGCAATGTCCAGTGAAGGCTCGGCGCAGTATTCGAAGAAGACGGTCGTCGCGCACCGCGGCGCCTCGGCCTATGCGCCCGAGCACACGCTGGCGGCGTATCGCCTGGCCATCGCGCAGGGCGCCGACTTCGTGGAGCAGGATCTCGCCGTGACCAGGGACGGCGTGCTGATCTGCCTCCACGACGCCAGCCTCGAACGCACCACCAACGTCGAAGAGGTGTTTCCCGATCGCTACACGACGATCGCGCTCGAGGGCCGGACCCGCAAGGCGTGGGTCGCCAACGACTTCACGCTGGCCGAGATCAAGCGGCTCGACGCCGGGTCCTGGTTCGACCCGAAGTTCAAGGACGAAAAAGTCGTGACCTTCGATGAGGCCGTGGCGCTCGTCAAGGGCAAGGCCGGGATGTTCCCGGAGTTGAAGACGCCCGAGATTTACGCCGGCCGCGACGTCGGGTTTGAAGAACTGGTCGCCGCCGCGCTCGATCGGCACGGCCTGCGCGGGCCCAAGGCGGATCCAAAGACGCCGATCATCCTGCAGACCTTCGGCGAAGCCAGCGCGCGCAAGCTCGCGGCGATGCAGATCGGCGTGCCGGTGGTGCTGCTGCTCGGCAACGCCGACGGCTTCGGCACGGCCGCCGCGGTGAAGGCCTGGAAGGGGATTGTGCAGGGCTTCGGCCCGGCCAAGCAGATCGTGCTGAAGAATCCCGACTTCGTGAAGTGGGCGCACGCTGAAGGCATGACGGTCACGCCCTACACGTTCCGCGCGTCGGATCCCGGCGGCTTCAAGGACGTGACGGCCGAGATGTCACACTACCTGAACACTCTCGGGGTCGACGCCCTGTTCACGGACAACCCAGACCGGTTCCCGCGGCAATAAAACGTTACCGCGCTTGGTGGCGGCTTCGGATACACTGCTGCGCCACGGAGCGCCCATGACCAGCCCACTGATCCGCCTCGTCCGCTCGGGCCTCGTTCTCCTCCTGCTGCTCGGGCTGGCCGCCGCCGGCTGCCAGTCCACCTCGCCGGCGCCGTCGCCGGCCGCCGCGACCAGCGCCGAGATCCTGTGGGATCGCTACGGCGTGCCGCACATCTTCGCGCCGGACCATCCGAGCCTGTTCCAGGCCTACGGCTATGCCCAGATGGAGGCGCATGCCGAGCTGCTGGTGCGGCTCTACGCCCAGGCCCGCGGCCGCGGCGCCGAGTTCTACGGCGAGCAGTACCTCGCGTCCGACCGCTGGGTGCGCACCAACGGCCTGCCCGACACCGCGAGGCAGTGGGCGGCGGGGCAGAGTCCTGAGTTCGCGCCCCTGATCCAGGCCTTCGCCAAGGGCCTGAACGACTGGGCCGGCGAGCACAAGGCCGAGCTCAGCGCCGCCGCGCAGGGCGTGCTGCCGCTTACCGTGGAGGATGTCTACGCGCACGGGCTGCGCACCATCCACTACGACTGGGTCGTAAGCCCGCGCCGGCTCGAGAACCGCCTGGCGCGCTGGGAAGACGACGTGCACGGCTCCAACGAATGGGCGATCGGTCCGGCGCGTTCGGCCACCGGCAAGGCGCTGCTCATGAGCAACTCGCACTTGCAGTGGGGCGACATCCACACCTACTTCGAGGTGCAGCTCTCCGCCCCGGGCGTGACCTCCTACGGCGCGGTGTGGGTCGGGTTTCCGGTACTGCGCCAGTGCTTCACGGAATATGTGGGCTGGACGCAGACCACGAACAATCCCGCCGAATCAGACCTCTATGGCCTGGTGCTGAAGGACGGCGGCTACGTGCTCGATGGTCAGGTCAAGCCATTCGACACGCACACCGAGACGATCAGGGTGAAGCAGCCGGACGGCACGACGAAGGACGAACCGCTGGTGGTGCGCCGCAGCGTGCACGGCCCCGTGGTGGCCGAGCGGCGCGGGATGCCGATCGCGATGAAGGTGGCCGCTCTCGATCGCCCGAAGCTCTTCGAGCAGTTCTGGCGCATGGGTCTGGCCAGGAACTACTCCGAGTGGGACGCCGCGATGCGGATGCAGCAGCTGCCGTTGTTCAATACCGCGTATGCCGATCGCGACGGGCGCATCGCCTACGTCTACAACGCCACCCTCCCGGTGCATGCCACCGGAGACTACCGCTTCTGGCAGGGGGTGGTGCCCGGCGATCGCTCCGACCTGATCGCGCACGCCATCGTGCCCTACGACGAGGTTCCCAAGGTGGTCGATCCGCCGCAGGGCTGGATCCAGAACTCGAACGACATGCCGTGGACGTCGACGTATCCCCCCATGCTCGACGCGGCGAAGTTTGCCGCGGGCTTTGCTGCCCCGCAGGGCATCACCCAGCGCGCGCAGCGCGGCACCCGCATCCTCAGCACGGCGCCGGCGAAGATGACCTTTGAGAACATCCGCGACTGGAAGCTTTCGACGCGGGTCGAGACCGCGGATCAGTTCGTGGACGACATCGTCGCCACCGCCAAGGCCCGCGGTACGGCCCGCGCCCGGCGCGCGGCCGACGTGCTCGCCAAGTGGGATCGCCAGGCCGAGGTCGAGAGCGATGGCATGCTGTTGTTCTTCAAGTTCATGACGGCGGCCGGCTCGTCCTTCGAGAACATCGGCGGCTTCAAGGTGCCCACGGACGACAAGCGCCCGCTCGACACCCCGCGCGGCTTCAAGGATCCGGCCAAGGCGATGGCGGCGCTTGACGCCGTGGCCGGCGAGGTGGAGAAGGAGTACGGCACGCTGGCGGTCAAGTGGGGCGACGTCCTGCGCTTCCGCCGCGGTTCCGCCGACGTGCCCGGCAACGGCGCGCCGTCGCCGCTCGGCGCGATCCGGACCATTGGGGTCAGTGCGTTCAAGGATGGCAAGGTTGAGGCGGTGTCGGGCGACACGTTCTACGCGGTGATTGAATTCTCGGTGCCGCAGCGCGGCGAGGTGCTGCTCAACTACGGCAACTGGTCGAAGGCCGGTTCCAGGCATATCGAGGATCAGCTGCCGCTCGCGTCACGCAAGCAGATGCGGCCGCTGTGGCGCACCCGGACCGAGATCGAGGCCAATCTGGAGAGCCGCAAGGTGTTCTGACCCGATCCATCGCGCGCCGGCTCACATCCTGGCCGGCGGCCGCTGCCGCCGCGGTGATCACTTCGCCTTCACCGTCAGCGTGCCCTTCATGTCCTTGCAGCCCGGATCCTTCGTCAGGTTGCAGTAGAAGGTGAAGGTGCCCGCCTGGTCGGCGCGGAACTCGAACGTCGTCGACCGGCCGCCGCCCGCGCGTCGCGAGATGCGGTAGGCGTCGATGGCGAAGCTGCTGGGACGCTCCTCGCTCTTCAGCGTGATCTTGACCAGGTCGTCCTGCGACACTTCCAGCCGGCTGGGCGTGAAGGTGTGGTCTTTCGCGATGATGGTGAACTCGCGCCGGTTGGGCGCCTGTTCCTGCGCGCCGAGGGACGCCGCCAACACCAGGACCACCAGCAGGGAACGCATACCTGATTGTACGTAAGAAAGGCCGGGACTGATGCCCCGGCCTGAAAACGCAACCACGAAGGTCACGGTGTCCACGAAGTTACTTCTTCGTGGACACCGTGACCTTCGTGGTTCCTGACTCTAGTTACGCGGGCTGCGGTCGCGGCGGGGACCACGGTCCCGCGGCGGACGGTCGCCCTCGGGCGCCGCGGCTGCGCCGGCCTCGGCGCCGCCACCGTTGCCGGCCGGCGGCGCGCCGCCTTCTTCCGGGGTAATCAGCGCCTTGCGCGACAGGCGGATCTTGCCGGTCGGGTCGATGTTGATCACCTTGACCAGCACCTGCTGGCCTTCCTTCAGCTCGTCGCGCACGTCCTTGACGCGGTAGTGCGCGATTTCCGAGACGTGCAGGAGGCCGTCGGTCCCCGGCATGATCTCGATGAAGGCCCCGAAGTCGGTGATGCGCTGCACCTTGCCGAGGTAGGTCTTGTCGAGTTCGGCCGTCTGGGTCAGCTCCTGGATCATGCCGATGGCCTTGGCGGCCGCGGCTTCGTCGGCCGACGCCACGTTGACCTGGCCGTTGTCCTCGACGTCGATCTTGACGCCGGTCTTCTCGATGATGCTGCGGATCATCTTGCCGCCGGGGCCGATGACGTCGCGGATCTTGTCGACCGGGATCTTGATGGTGATGATGCGCGGCGCGTAGGCCGACATCTTCTCGCGCGTGCCCGACAGCGCCTCGTTCATGATGCCGAGGATGTGCATGCGGCCGGCCTTCGCCTGGGTCAGCGCCGCGCGCATGACGTCGGACGAGATGCCGGTGACCTTGATGTCCATCTGCAGCGCGGTGATGCCCGCGGCGGTGCCGGTGACCTTGAAGTCCATGTCGCCGTAGTGGTCCTCGGCGCCGGCGATGTCGCTCAGCACCGCGTACTTGCCGGTCGCCTCGTCCATGATCAGGCCCATGGCCACGCCGGCCACGGCCGACTTGATCGGCACGCCCGCGTCCATCATCGCCATCGAACCGCCGCACACCGACGCCATCGACGAGCTGCCGTTGGATTCGAGAATGTCGGAGACGACGCGGACGGTGTAGGCGAACTCGGCTTCGGTCGGCATCATCGGCGCCAGCGCGCGCTCGGCGAGCGCGCCGTGGCCGATTTCACGCCGGCCGGGGCCGCGCATCGGCTTCACTTCGCCGACCGAGAAGGGCGGGAAGTTGTAGTGCAGCATGAAGCGCTTCCAGGTCTCGCCGTCGACCATCTCGATCTTCTGCTGGTCGTCGGCGGTGCCCAGGGTCACGGTGACCAGGGCCTGCGTCTCGCCGCGGGTGAACACGCACGAGCCGTGCACGCGCGGCAGCACGGTGTTCTCGATGGTGATCGGGCGGATCTCGTCGAACTTGCGGCCATCCAGGCGGATGCCCTGGTCCAGGATCGACGCGCGCAGCGCCTTTTCCTGCAGGCCGTGGAACAGCGCCTTGGCTTCGCCCTTCTGCGCCGCGAATTCCTCGGGCAGGGTGGCGACCAGGTCCTTTTCGAGCCGGGCGACCGTGCCGTAGTTCTCGATCTTGCCCTTGATGCGCATGGCGTCGTTCAGTGGGCCGTAGGCCTTCGACTCGACGTAGGCGGCGAGCTTCTCGTCGGTCTTCACCTCGGGCTTCGCCAGCTTCTTGCGGCCGGCCTCCTTGGCGAGGGCGTCGATCATCCCGACCAGCTCCTTGATGGCGTTGTGCGCCGTCTCGAGGGCCTGGATGGCTTCGTCTTCCGAGACCTCGTTGGCGCCCGCTTCGACCATCACGATGCCGTCGGCGGTGCCGGCGACCACGAGGTCGAGCTTGCTCAGCTTGCGCTGCGGGAAGGTCGGGTTGACGATGAACTGGCCGTCGACCAGGCCGACGCGCACGGCGGCGACGGTCTTCTCGACCGGCATCTCCGACAGCGCCAGGGCGGCGCCGGCGCCGGTCAGGGCCAGCACGTCCGAGTCGTTCTCGGTGTCGGCCGACAGCACGAACGCGATGACCTGCGTCTCGTAGGCCCAGCCGGTGGGGAACAGCGGACGGATCGGCCGGTCGATGACGCGGCTGGTCAGCGTCTCCTTTTCAGTGGCCTTGCCTTCGCGCTTGAAGAAGCCGCCGGGAATGCGGCCCGAGGCGTAGGTGTATTCGCGATAGTCGACCGTGAGGGGAAGAAAGTCGATGCCCTCGCGGGGGCTGGACGAGTGGCAGGCCGTGACGAGGACCATGGTGTCGCCCATTCGGACGATCACGGCGCCGTCGGCCTGCTTCGCCAGGCGGCCTGTCTCGATGGACAGGGTCTGCGAGCCGAGAGATAGATCACGCTTGTGCATAACTCAACCTGCGAAAATGAAGGGGACGGGTCCCGGTTACTTGCGGATGCCGAGGCGCTTGATGACCTCTGCGTAGCGCGCCGTGTCCTTGCTCTTCAGGTAATCGAGCAGGCGGCGGCGCTGGCCAACGAGCTTGAGCAATCCGCGGCGGGAATGATGGTCCTTCCCGTGGGTCTTGAAGTGTTCGGTCAGGTAGGTGATGCGATCGCTGAGGATCGCGACTTGCACTTCCGGCGAGCCGGTATCGGTGTCGTGCGTCTTGTATTCGCCAATGATGGCGGTCTTCTTGTCTTTCGTCATTCCCACGGTCTAACCTCCACGCACGGCCGAGTAGCCCAAACCGGAACCACCAAGCCGCCGTATGTGGCGATATCAGCATCGCCTGTAACCTCAGTATGTTACCTCAGAAAGGGCCTTGGCCGGTGGGGCTGGTTGGGCGGCGTAGGGCAGGTCGGGAGAGCCT
>CAYGMD010000077.1:0-20652 GCA_964350785.1 uncultured Acidobacterium sp.
GTGCAGGAGTTCCGCAAGTGCATCGAGTGCTTCCTGTGCCAGGACGTGTGCCACGTGTTGCGCGATCACGACAAGCACGAGGAGTTCATCGGCCCGCGCTTCTTCGTCTATTCGGCGGCCCTCGAAATGCACCCGCTCGACAGCGACGACCGGCTGGCGGACCTGAAGGACAAGAACAACATCGGCTACTGCAACATCACGAAGTGCTGCACCAAGGTGTGCCCGGAGCACATCCATATCACCGATAATGCGATCATTCCGCTGAAGGAGCGGGTCGTCGACCGCTTCTACGACCCGGTGACCCGCTTGTTGCGAATGATCACCGGCTAACCCTGGGAGGCTGCCATGTTTGACCTCAAGCGGCTCTCGACCTCGGCCATCCCGTCGGCGCTGGCCAAGGCCGAGCGTTACCGGCTCCTGAACGAGCCGGAGGAGGCGCAAAGCATCTGTGAAGATGTGCTGCACGCCGACCCGGCCAACGCGGACGCCGTCCGGACGCTGATTCTCGCGCTCACCGATTCGTTCCGCCACCAGGACGGCAAGACCGTGCGGCGGGCGCAGGACCTGGTGGCCAAGCTCCCGTCCGAGTACGAACGCGCCTATTACGCCGGCCTGGTGGCCGAGCGGCGGGCGCACGCGTTGCTCGGCAAGGGCGGCCCCGGCCGCAGCCTGCCGGCGGGCGACTGGCTGCGCGAAGCCATGCGCGCGTTCGAACGGGCCGAGGCCGTCAAGCCGCCCGACAACGACGACGCGCTGCTGCGGTGGAATGCCTGCGCGCGGCTGTTCCATCGGCATCCCGAGCTGATGAGCGTGGACGAGGAACGCGCCACCCCGGTGATGCTGGAATAGCTGGAATAGGCGGCGCGCCGCGGCCCGGCAGGGGGGCGGCAAATGTCTGCTTCAAGACAAATGATTACAACGGCGGCGCCGGGAAAATCGTATCCTCTGCCTACAACGACAGAGGGGAAGCACCGGGTGGGGCATAGCATGTGAGCCGCAATGT
Source organism: uncultured Acidobacterium sp. (assembly GCA_964350785.1). Taxonomy (GTDB): domain Bacteria; phylum Acidobacteriota; class Vicinamibacteria; order Vicinamibacterales; family UBA2999; genus 12-FULL-67-14b. The sequence goes on from CAYGMD010000077.1 coordinate 1,004, forward strand.
CCCCGCCCGGTTTTTTTGTTGGTCGCGTTATAATGTTGACCAGACGGGTGTTAACCCGGTTGTTGAAACGGCAGAGCTTCCAGGAGACCACTGCGCCATGTTCGATAATCTGAACGGTTCCGGCCTCGATCGTCGCTCCTTCCTTCGCGGCTCGGCGATGTTTGCCGCCGCCATCGGTGTGTCGGTGCTTCCCGCGTTCGCGCAGGAGCCCCGGCAGAAGCCGGAAGACGAGAAAAAGAAAGACGAGCCGAAGGATCCGTTTGCGGACGGCGACAAGAAGGACGAGAAGAAGCTGGTCGACGCCGAGGGCCGCGAATACCGCGTCTGCCCGCAGTGCGCCTACAACATGTACAAGCAGGGCCGCATGTGGGTGTGCGAGAACTGCGGTTACAGCTACGTTGAGTAACCGGCGACCCTAAAGGGTTGCCGCCACCGTTGCTGGGCAACGCCCGGTTCCCGCGAGGGGGCCGGGCGTTTGGCTTTCAGGCGGTCACGACTTTTTCCACGAGCCGCAAGAACGCCGTAATCGTCTTCTCGAGGTGCGGCTCCGGCGTGTCCTCTTCCTTGCAGTGCGACAGGCCGTTCGACGAATACGCGAACATCATCACCACCGGCATGTGCGGCACCATCTCCGCCGCATCGTGCAGCGGGCCCGACGGCAGCCGCGGCGCGTCGCCGGTCACCTCCCGCACTGCCTCGGCGCACAGCGCAATCAATCCCGGATCGAACGGCCGCGGCTCGATTGTCCACAGCGGCTTCCACTCCACGGTCACGTTGTTGTTCCGCGCGGCGCGGCCGGCCGCTTCGCGCGCGTCGGCCAGCATCTGCGCCAGCACGCCGGCGTCGAGCGCCCGCTGATCGAGCGAGATCTCGCACACGCCTGGCACTGCGGTGACGATGCCGGGCTCGGCTCTCACGGTGCCCACGGTGCAGACAACGCGGGCGTCGGGAGTGGTGTGCCGGTTGGCGATGTCTCGGAAGGCGAGGGCGCTTTCCGCCGCGGCGAGAAACGCATCGCGCCGCATGGGAATGGGCGTGGATCCCGAGTGCGCGGCCTGGCCCGTGAACCGCAGCATGTGCCGCTCCACCCCGAAGGTGCCCAGCACCACGCCGGTGGGTTTGTTCAGTGCCTCGAGCACCGGGCCCTGCTCGATGTGCAGCTCGAGATACGCCACGGTGTCAATCGCCTTGAGGAATGCTTGCGACTCGTGCATGCGCGCCAGCTCGACGCCGTTCTCGCGCAGCGCGTCCACCAGGCGGGTGCCGGTTTTGTCGACGAGGTGTGCCACCTCGTGGACCTGCAACGCGCCCGCGGCGGCCGACGAGCCGAGCAGGCTGCGCCCGAACCGCGCGCCCTCTTCGTCGGCCCAGTCCACCACCTTGATGGTGACCGGCGGCCGCTGGTCCTTGAACATCCGCAGCGCCTCGAGGCCGGCCATCACGCCGAGCGCGCCGTCGAGCCAGCCGCCGTTCGGCACCGAGTCGAGGTGGCTGCCGATGATCACCGTGCGATCCGACGCGCCCTTCAGCGTCGCCCAGCTATTGCCGGCGGCATCGACCTCCGGCGTGACGCCGAGCGTGGCCAGCTTGCCGTTGAACCAGTGCCGCGCCTCGCGCCACACCGGGCCCCAGGCGAGGCGTTGCGCGCCGTCGGGGGTCGACGTAAGCGCGGCCAGTTCACGCAAGTCGGCAATGACGTCTCGTGCGCTCATGACGCGAGAGTATATCGAAGGTGGCTGGCCCGGGCCGCGGGTGGGCGCAGATTTCGCGGACCGCCTTGTAGAATGAGCGAGCCATGTCCCTCACAAACCGCACTGTGTTCATCACCGGCGCCTCGCGCGGCATAGGCCACGCCATCGCCTTGCGCGCCGCCGCCGACGGCGCCAACGTCGTGATTGCCGCCAAGACGGCGGAGCCCCATCCCAGGCTGCCGGGCACGATTCACACCGCCGCGGCGGATGTCGAGAAGGCCGGCGGCCAGGCGCTCGCCGTGGCCGTCGACATTCGCGACGAAGCGCAAGTCGAGGCGGCGATCGCCTCCGCCGTCGCGCGCTTTGGCGGCATCGACATCCTCGTCAACAATGCCTCGGCCATCAGCCTCACCGGGACGCTCGACACGCCCATCAAGCGCTTCGACCTGATGCACCAGGTCAACACGCGCGGCACGTTCCTGTGCTCGCAGAAGGCGATTCCGCACCTCCTGAAGTCGGACAATCCCCACATCCTGAACCTCGCGCCGCCGCTGCACTCGACCCTGCAGCCGAAGTGGTTTGCACCGCACGTCGCCTACACCATGGCCAAGTACGGCATGTCGCTGTGCGTGCTGGGGATGGCCGAGGAATTCCGCGCGCAGGGCATTGCCGTGAACGCACTGTGGCCGAAAACCGCGATCGATACCGAAGCCATCCGGCTGATTGCGGGGCAGGCGGCTCGCGGCGTCACGCGGTCGACCGCCATCATGGCGGACGCGGCGCATTGGATCCTCACGCAACCCAGCCGCTCGGCCACCGGCCGCTTCTGGATCGATGAAGAAGCCGTGCGCGAAGCAGGCATCGCAGATCTGTCGCGGTATCGCGGCGCGGGCGTGCGGGAAGCGGACCTGATGCCGGACTTCTTCGTCTGACGGAAAAGGGCAGGCTGCCATCGGGCGGGCATACCTGACTCAATATATTTCTCACTCCCCGGCATTTCGGCCGGAAAAAACACGAATATTGTAGGCATGCCTGCTGCTCAGCTTTCAGCCGCCCAGTTGCACGAGCCCATTCTGCCCCTGGCGCAGCCCCCGCAGGTCGTCCTGGCGCCCGGCCAGACCATTACCGACGCGTTACGAACCATCCGCGCCACCGCCGCCGCGGCGTCCATTCACTACTTCTACGTCGTCGACGCCGACGAGCGGCTGGTGGGCGTGGTGCCGGCTCGCCGGCTGTTGCTGGCCGATCCGGAGCAGCTGGTCAGCGAAGTGATGATCGACAACGTCGTCGCCATTCCCGATTGGGCCACGGTGCTGATCGCGAGCGAGTACTTTGCCACCCGCCGCCTGCTGGCGTTCCCGGTGGTCAACGCGAAGGGCAACCTCCTGGGCGTGGTCGACGTCGGCCTGTTCACCGACGAGGTGATCGACCTGGCGCAGCGGACCTACGACGACATCTTTCAACTGATCGGCGTCCACGGCACGGCGCAGCGGTCGACACTCGATGCCTTCAAGGATCGCTTCCCCTGGCTGTCGTGCAACATTGCCGGTGGCCTGGTGGCGGCGTTCATCGCCAGCCGGTTCGAGCACCTGCTGCAGGAGGTGGTCGTGCTGGCGCTGTTCATTCCCGTGGTGCTGGCGCTGGCCGAAAGCGTCAGCATGCAGGCCTTGAGTCTCACGCTGCAGAGTTTCACCGACGGTCCGTTCGTGCCCAAGCGGCTGCTCGCGGCGTTGTGGAAAGAATTCCGCACGGCGGTGATGCTGGGCGTGGGTTGCGGCGCCGTCGTGGCCGGGGTCGTCGTCGTGTGGCGCGGCGAGGCGGTGGTGGCGGCGGTCATCTTTGGGGCGATCGCCTTGTCGATGATGGTGGCGTGCCTGCTCGGCGTGGCGTTCCCGGCGATTCTCCGCGCGGCCAAGGCCGATCCCCGCATCGCGGCCGGCCCCGTGGTGCTGGCGGCGGCCGACGTGGCCACCCTGTTCTTCTATTTCGGGCTGGGCGCGCGCTTCCTGGGCTGAGGCCGGCCAGGGAAGGCCCGTTGCAACTCGGCGGCCGTGACCTCGCGCCATGCGCCGGGCGCGAGCGTGCCCAGCGCGAGGCCGCCGTATTCCACGCGCCTGAGCCGCGTCACCGGATGGCCCACCGCGGCCAGCATGCGCCGCACCTCGCGGTTGCGTCCCTCGGTCAACGCCAGCACCAGGTGGCTCTCACGCGCCGAGGTCTTGCGGATGGTGGCGGCCGCCGCGGTCAACCGCTCGCCGTCAACGCGGATGCCGCGCCGCAACGCGCCCATCGCGGCGTCATCGACTCGGCCCTTCACGGTGACCAGGTAGACGCGCGGCACGCCCGACTCAGGGTCGGTCAGCCAATCCGCGAAGCGCGTGTCGTTGGTGAGGATCAGCAGCCCGCTGGTCGCCAGGTCGAGCCGGCCGACCGGCATGACCGGCACCGGGACATCGGCGAGCAGGTCGAAAACGGTCTTGCGTCCCTCTGGATCCGACCGTGTCGTCACCACGCCGCGGGGCTTGTGCAGGACGATGGTGCACGGCCGCGGTGCGCGGGCGGCCTCGCCGTCGATGGCAATCCTGGCCCGCTCGGGTACGACCGGGGCGGTGGGGAGGGTGATGCGGACGCCGTCGACGGTGACGCGGCCCGCCGCGATCAGCGCGCGGGCCTCGGTGCGCGAGGCCAGGCCCAGCTTCGAGACCGCCCGCTCGAGCGGCACGTGCCCGCGCCGGCTCCGGCTAGCGGTAGTTGCCAAACTGGAGGGACACTCCGAAATCCTTGGCGCGCAGCGCCTGCATGGCGTCCTGCAACTCGTCTTTCGACGCCGACGTGACGCGCACCTGGTCGGCCTGGATTTGCGCCTGCACCTTTCGCTTCAGGTCCTTGAGGTGCTTGACGATCTCCTTGGCGGCGTCGCTCGGGATGCCCTGCTGCAGCGTGATCACCTGCTTCACGGTGCTGCCGGCCGCCGGCTGGATCTCCTCGCGCTTCATGTTCTTCACCGGCACGTTGCGCTTGATCAGCCGGGTCTGCAGGACGTCCCACACCGACTCGAGCTTGAAGTTGTCCTCGGCGGTGAGGGTCAGCGTGTTGGCCTTGGCGTCGAGGTCGATGGCGGCGCTCGACCCCTTGAAGTCGAAGCGCTGGGCAATTTCCTTGCGCGCCTGGTTGACGGCGTTTTCCACTTCGGGCATTTCGATGTTCGACGTCACGTCGAAGGAGTACGTGCTGGCCATAAGGGGATCCTAACTGATTGGGCTGGATGGGGGCGAGCGCCTCCTGAGTTCCGCCGCTCGCGCCGGTTGTGGCCGACCATGCCGGAAGGCCAACCCATCGCTCTGGTCGTTGGTGGCTGACGAAAATACCTAGTTATTACCGGCCTCGGGCAGCGCGTACGCTGCAAGGGTGATGTTGTTTCCGATCGCCGAATACTGGTGGTTTTACGCGGCCTTTACCGCCTTCGTGCTGGTGCTGCTGGCCATCGACCTGGGGGTGTTCCACCGCAAGGACCACGAGATCACGATCCGCGAAGCGGCCAAGTTCAGCGCCATCTGGATCTCGATGGCCATGCTGTTCAACATCCTGCTCTACTACTACGCGCTGTCGACGTTTTCGCAGGACCAGCGGCTGCTGGCGACGCCCGGCTTCGACCCCGCCCAGGCCGCCTGGCGGGTCGCCCTCGAGTTCCTCGCCGGCTACGTCGTTGAATACACGTTGTCGGTCGACAACATGTTCGTGTTCGTCGTGATCTTCACGTTCTTCCGCGTGCCCTCGGCCTACCAGCATCGCGTGCTGTTCTACGGCATCATGGGCGCGCTGATCTTCCGGGCCGTCTTCATCGCCCTCGGCGCGGTGTTGCTCAGCTATCACTGGGTGATCGTCCTGTTCGGCGTGCTGCTGATTTACACCGGCATCAAGATGCTGGGCAATACGTCGGAGCAGATGGACCCGTCGACCAACCCGCTGGTGCGGCTGACGCACAAGGTGATGCCGGTCAGCGACCGGTTCGACGGCCACAACTTCTTCTCGCGCGTCAACGGACGCTGGCATGCGACGCCGCTGTTCCTGGCGCTGATGGCCATCGAGATGAGCGACATCGTGTTCGCCATCGACTCGGTGCCGGCCATCTTCGCGCTGACCCGGGAACCCCTGGTCGTGTTCACGTCGAACGTGTTCGCCATCCTGGGCCTGCGGTCGCTGTATTTCGTGCTGGCGGGCGCGGTGGCCAAGTTCACGCTGCTGCGCTTCGGCCTGGCCGGCGTGCTGATGTTCATCGGCCTCAAGATGATCTGGCTCAACCAGGCGTGGGGCGGCCACTTCCCGATCGGCTGGTCGCTGGCGATTATCGGCGCGCTGGTGGGGGGATCGATTGTGGCGTCGCTGGTCGTCGAGCGGCGGAAGGACATTACACTTAGCAGGCGTGCAGCCCAAGAAGCCCGGGATACGGGACGTTAGCATCCACCGCCCCGGCGCCGCCGAGCCGGTGCCCGACCGGGTGGCGGTCGAGGAACCGATGGAGGTGCGCGTCAACGGCGCGCCGTTCGCCGTGATCATGCGCACGCCGGGCGCGGATCGCGACCTGGCCGCCGGCTTCCTGCTGGCCGAGGACGTCGTCCGCAGCGCCGACGAGATCGGCGCCATCGAGTATTGCGCCGATGCCGAAGCCGAAGGGCGCGACAACACCATCAACGTGACCGTGCTCGGCGCCGCCGTCGCCCGGCTCGACGCGCGGCTGGGTGATCGGCGGCAGGTGATGATGACCGCATCGTGCGGGCTGTGTGGGCGGCGGACCATCGCGTCGCTGCAGGCGCGCGTGTCGGCCGTGGCGGGGCGGTGGACGGTGCCGGCCAGCGTGATCGCCTCGCTTCCGGATCGCCTGCGGGCCAGCCAGGACGTGTTCGAGGCGACGGGCGGCCTCCATGCCGCCGGGTTGTTCGATCGGGCCGGCGCGCTGCAGTTGTCGGCCGAAGACGTCGGCCGACACAACGCCGTCGACAAGATCGCCGGCCGTACCTTATTGGCCGGCCAGCACCCGCTCGACGATCGCCTGCTGCTCGTCTCGGGCCGCGCGTCGTTCGAACTGGTGCAGAAGGCGCTGCTCGCCGGCGTGCCGCTGATCGCGGCGGTATCGGCGCCGTCGAGCCTGGCCATTGATTTAGCCACCGAGACCGGCATCACGCTCTGCGGCTTCGTCCGCGGCGCCACGTTCAATATTTACAGCCACCCGCATCGAGTCGGGGTCTGACCCCCATTTTCACCAAATGGTGGATTGGGGTCAGGCTACTGCGACCTATCTGTCACAAACCGCTCTATCTTGGTCGTTGGCGTCCGATCGACGTCTGACCCCAATCCACCATTTGGTGAAAGGCAATAACTACCTTGACTCAGGAAGAGGGGGTGGCGCATGATCTCCCTGCTTGAGGTATGCGCTGATTCCCCCCGTGCCGACCAGTCGGTTTGGCCGTGGCAGGCGGAGCCTTACAAGCTCTGGAGCCTGCTCGATATGATGCGCTTTCAGTCCGGGGTGTTCTCTGCGTGCATGGCGGAGGTGCTGAGGCTGTCGAGCCTGATCGCCAGTGTCGAGATGGTTGGCTCGCCTCTCGCCACCAAGGAGACGTGGGATCGGTTGATAACCGCGCTCGCTGATTTGCGAGACGAACTCGCGCCATTGCCGTTCTCGTTCTCCCTACAAGAGCAACTAGCCCGAGCGGTGAAGCAGTGTTCGGCCGAGCACACCCGGACGACCGAGATGGGGGCGGTGCTGGCGCGAGAGGCGTACAACAACACCCTTGTGGAGTTGTCGAGCTTCTATTGTTTGGCAATTCCAGCGCATCGGAGGCTCCTCTTTGAAGGCACTGATTTATTCGGTGAGCCGGCTAGCGAGGCGTTTCCTGAAGCGGTGCGGGATGTGTCTGCGGCGGGTCGCTGTATCGCCTTGATGGAGTGGACGGCAGTAGTTTTTCACTGCATGCGGGTGCTAGAGCATGGCTTGAGACCGGTTGCGGCCCGGTTCGATGTCCCGTTTGCTACCGATTCCTGGCACAAGGTTCTCATCGGGATTGAAGCGGGTCTTAATGGGCTTCGCAATAAATCTGGACTGACGGAGTTTGATCGTCGAGAGATTGCTTACTACTCAGACGCGGCGAGTCAGTTCCGTCATTTTAAGGATGCGTGGCGTAACCACGTCTCTCACGGTCGCGACCATTACGACGAGCGAGAAGCCTTAAAGGTGTGGAATCACGTAAAGGCGTTTATGTCTCATCTGGCGTTGAGGCCGTAGCGCGTGCCTTTTTCCACGCGGTTTCGCGCTTGTCCACCTCGGCCTTTGGTACGGCGACGATTTTCGCGGCGAAGTCTTCAAACCGTTGATGCGGCTCCCGTGTATCTGGCGTCTTCGTTAACGCAGGGAAGAGTTTTTCTTTAGCCATGACTGATTTACTTTCGTTAGTGCCGGAAAACAACGTGCGGAAACTTGTGTGTTTCTGCTTAGACACCCTGCATCTCTCCCTGGAAGAGACACAGAGCGTTCTCTATGACGCGACAAGAGTCGTCGGCGCGATGAATACTCTGCTAAATGGTCGCGTTATTTCGGACGCTCGGACTGGAGCGCCTCAACACGACGCGTGAGTTGGGCTATCGATTTATCGATGGCGTCAACTTTCTGATTAAGCCGTTCGAGTAGTTGGATGATTAGTTCAGTGCTTTCGCCCATTACGTTGCCTCTTTCGTTTTCCGCGTCGTTTCATGGGTGCTGACCGATTGGGATCAGCACGTTTGCGGTTGGTCGTTGCCGGTCAGGACGTTAAAGGTCAGGCGCTTGCCGAACACGGACGAAGCGGCAAGGGCGAAACGGGCAGCATCGTTCATGCCGCGATTATTAAAGCGAAAGGCTTGCTCGTCTAGGTAGCGAAACAGATGGAACGGTTCAATCGACACATAAGTGCCCTTGATGGTGCGCTTGAGCAACGACCAGAAGTTCTCACACCCGTTAGTGTGGACGTTCCCGTCCACGTACTTTTCGGCATGGTTGATGACGTTGTGGTTGTAGGTGCTGTCGAGGCCGGTGTAGGACGAAAAGGCGTCGGTGTGCAGGGTCGCGCCTGCCTCGACATTATGGCGGACACGCGCTTGCACGGCGCTCCGACGCAGGCCAGTGAGGACTTCCAGGCGGATACGGCTCTTGCCCTCGCCGTGGCGCTCCAAGAGGCCCATCACGGCCACCTTACCCTTGAACGAGCGGCCACGCTGGACGCGCTTCCGCTTCTCGGAATGCATGTTGCGAGCCTTGCCCCCAATGTAAGTCTCGTCGGCTTCAACCTCGCCACCGAGCTTACCGCCGTCCTCGCCCTGCATCGCCAGCCGGATACGGTGGAGCATGAACCATGCGGACTTCTGGGTGACCCCAATCGAGCGCCCAAGCTCGTAGCTGCTGATGCCGTTCTTGGCGTTGCAGATGAGCCACATGGCGACGAGCCACTTGTTGAGGCCAATGGCGCTGTCTTCCATGATGGTGCCCACCTTCACAGAAAACTGCCGCTTGGGGTGCTTGGTGGCGCATTCCCACACGCGGCGAGCCTTGATGAAGCTAACCCTTTCGCTACCGCAGTTGGGGCACTTCACCACGCCATCCGGCCAACGGAACTTCACCATTTCCGCGAGACAAATCTCGGGATTAGAGAAGTACACGATGGCCTGTTGCAGAGTCTTGGGCGCGGTGACGGTTGCCATACTGGAGCCATCGTATGACTAACCACCACCTGAGTCAAGTGTATTATTGCCTTGGTGAAAATGGGGGTCAGACCCCAGTCTGGCAGACCCCAGTCTGGCATCAGTCTGGCAATTCGGGCACCAGTAGGTGGTGCGCGCATCCGGCCCCGTCCTCTTCGACTCGATCGCCGTAGCGCATTTCCTGCAGGGCGTCTTGCGCAGGGTCCGCGCCGTGCGGAAGATGGTGTCGCCTTCAGGCATGGCCGGGCTCGTCGCCGGGGTCGGGCGTCCGGCGCTTGGTGACGCGCAATTGCAGTCCCATGCTCGTCGCCGTGAAGCCGTGCTCGAGCAGGAACTGGCTGGAAGCATCGGCCGCGGCGGGCTGGCCGTTAATCTCCTCGATCAGCCACCCGCGCCGGCCTTCGCCAGCGGCGTGGGCCAACCGCACCAGCTCGCGCGCCAGCGCGCGCCCGGCACGCGAACGCTCGGGCTCATCGGCGGGGAGCGACACGAGCAGCTGCCGATCGCCCCGCCCAATCCACGCGGCGAGCTGCCCGTTGGCCAGCACCACGCGCGCCCCGGCGCTCCGCGTGGCCTTGTCGAGCGGCCACGGGCTGAGGACGCCGTACGGATTGGCGGGGTCGGTCGCCGACAGCGTGACGGTCACCTCCTGGTCGCCGGCATCGCGCGCATCGCGCAACCGGTCCACGGCGCCCGGCTGCGCAAACTGCGCCGCCCCGAGCCCGGCGACGAAGTAGCCACGCCGAATGCGGCCGGTCTCTTCGAGGCGCCGCAGCACGGGATAGAGCGCCGAGAAGCCGCCCGGCAACTGTTCCACGACGGCGATGTCGCGGGTGACCACGCCGTGCCGCATCAACAGCTGGTTGGCCATGGCCGCGGCCCATGACGTCGGCGTGGCGCTCGCGGCCGGGGCCAGCGCCCAGCGTCCCTCGGCCGATGGCGGTACCAGGCGCCGCGACCGGAACGGGGCGCGGCTGGAGCGCCGGGTGCGTTCCGGCGGCGCCGCGTAGGCGCGGACGGCGTGCAGCGTATCGTTGGTAATCAGTCCCTTCCACACCAGGTCCCACAAGGCGTCGAGCGTCTCCTGCGGAAACCCGCCGCCGGCGGCGTCGTGCAGCGGCCCGAAGAACGACGCGCCCTGGCGCGCCAGGAAGGCGACGATCCGGGCGTCGCGCTCGGCGAGGCCCTGGTCGCGGGCCGGCGCCAGCGCCTCGGGGGGGCGCAGTGCGGCCACGTGATCGGTGAGGTACAGCGCGATGCGGCCGTCGCGTTCGCCCAGCGGCTCGATGCCGACCCACGTCACCTCGCCGGCGCCCATCAGGGTGTCGAGCATCGCCGGGGCGTAGTCGCGCACGCGCGCCGCCAGCACCTCGCGATCGAGCAGCGACGCCACCAGCGGCACCCCCTGTAACTGCTCGACCACGTCGAGCAGCCCGTCGAGGCCGACGCGCGGGCGCGCCAGCCCGTGCCAGGCGGCGAGGAAGCGGCCGAGCGCGGCCGCGTCGACCGGCTCGACCTCCTGCCGCAGCTTGGCCAGCGACCGCTGCCGCACGCTGCGCAGGACTTCGGCATCGCACCACTCCCGGCCGCGGCCGCCGGGCCGGAACTCGCCGTCGATCACGCGGCCGATCTCGCGCAGGCGGAGCAGCGTGGTCTCGACCACCGCGGCGCCCAGGCCCAGGCGCGCGGCGGCCTGCTGGGCGACGAACGGGCCGTGGGTGCGCGCGAACCGGCGCACGAGGTCGCTGACCGGGTCGGCCACGCTTTCCAGCAGGGCGTCGGGCAGGCCCTGGGGCAGCGGGATGCCGGCCGCGTCACGATAGCGGGCCGCGTCCTCCACCGCGATCAGCCGCGGCTCGCCGCCGATGCGCACCTCGATGGCGCGGCGTGTCGCGGTGAGCTCGGCGGCCGCCGCCGCGGCCACGGCGGGCGCGGCGCGCGCGGCGATCTCGTCGCGCGACAGGTCGCCGAGGCGCAGCAGCAGGTCGTGGACCGCATCGCTGGAGCGGGCGTGGAACCGTTCGGGCAGGTGCTGGAGGTCGGCTTCGAGCGACTCGAGGGCGCCGCCGTCGAGCAGGTCGCGCAGCTCGGTGTCGCCAATCAGCTCGCGCAGTTGCGACTGGTCGACCGACAGCGCCTGCGCCCGCCGCTCAGCCAATGGCGCATCGCCGTCGTAGATGTAGTTGGCGACGTAGCCGAACAGCAGCGACGCCGAGAACGGCGACGGGGTCGCCGACTCGACGTGGACGACGCGGATGCTGCGGCTGCGGACGCGCGCCAGGATGTCGGTGAGCGCGGGCAGGTCGAAGATGTCGCGCAGGCACTCGCGATAGGTTTCGAGGACGATCGGAAACGAGCCGAAGCGGGCGGCGACGGCCAGCAGGTCCGACGCGCGCTTGCGCAGTTGCCACAGCGGCGCGCGCGCCCCCGGGCGGCGGCGGGGCAGCAGCAGGGCGCGGCCGGCGGCCTCGCGGAAGCGCGCCGCGAACATGGCCGTGGACCCCAGTTGCCGCACCACCAGACGTTCCAGTTCGTCGGGGTCGGGCAGCAGCAACGCCGGATGCGGCAGGCGCTCCCCGTCGGGATACCTGACCACGAAGCCGTCGTCCGACCACATGACCTCGACATCCACGCCGGCTTCGTCGCGGATGCGCGCCGTCACCGCCATGGCCCACGGCGCGTGGACGCGGCTGCCGAGCGGCGACAGCACCGCGACGCGCCAGTCGCCGAGGTCGTCGCGCGACTGCTCGATCACGATGGTGCGATCGTCGGGCACGGCGCCCGCCGCCTTCTCCTGATCGTCGAGATACTGCATCAGGTTGGCGCTGGCCAGCGCGTCCAGGCCGTGGTCGGCGGCGAGCGCGGCGAGCGCCTCGGGCCGCGGCCGCTTGCGCAGCTCGCGCACCAGCTTGCCGATGGCCAGGCCGAGTTCCACCGGCCGGCCCGGCCCCTCGCCCTTCCAGAAGGGCATCTTGCCCGGCTGGCCAGGCGCCGGCGAGACCAGCACCCGATCGTGCGTAATCTGATCGATGCGCCAGGTCGACGCGCCCAGCAGGAAGGTTTCACCGGTGCGCGCCTCGAACACCATCTCTTCGTCCAGCTCGCCGACCCGCGCCTTGTCCTTGTCGGCGCCGGTCAGGAACACCCCGTAGAGGCCGCGATCGGGGATGGTGCCGGCGTTGGCGATGGCGACCCGCTGGGCGCCCTGCCGGCCCGTCACCGTGCCGTTGACCCGGTTCCACGTGAGGCGCGGCCGCAGTTCGGCGAAGTCGTCCGAGGGATAGCGGCCCGACAGCATGTCGAGCACGCCGTCGAAGATCGTGCGGCTCAACTCCGCGAACGGCGCCGCCGAGCGCACGGCGCGGAACAGCTCGTCCACCGCCCACCGCTCCATCGCCACCATCGCCACCAGCTGCTGCGCCAGCACGTCGAGCGGGTTGCGCGGGTAGCGGGACGACTCCACCTTGCCGCTGCGCATGGCCGCCGTCACCGCCGCGCACGCCACCAGGTCGCCGCGGAACTTCGGGAAGATGATCCCCGCGCTGACCTCGTCGACCGAGTGGCCGGCGCGGCCAATGCGCTGCAGCCCGCTCGCCACCGACGGCGGCGCCTCGATCTGAATCACCAGGTCGATGGCGCCCATGTCGATGCCCAGCTCGAGCGACGAGGTGGCGACCAGCCCGCGCAGGTGCCCGCCCTTGAGCAGGTCCTCGATCTCGGTGCGTTGGGCCCGCGCCAGCGAACCGTGATGCGCGCGCACCAGCGCCTCGCCGGCCAGTTCGTTGAGCGCGCCGGCCAGCCGTTCGGCGAGGCGGCGGCTGTTGACGAACAGCAGCGTCGAGCGATGCGAGCGAATCAACGCCAGCAGGGTGGGGTGAATCGAGCTCCAGATCGACTGCGCCACCGGCCCGCGCGAGGCCGGCCCGCTCGGCGGTTCCACCGGCTTGCCCATCGCCGCCATGTCCTCGACCGGCGTCTGCACCGTGATGGCGAGCTTCTTCGGCGCGCTGGCGTCGACGATGGTGACGGGCCGGTAGGTGACCGAGTGATCGTCTTCGAACTCGTCGCGGACGGTATCGGCGTAATCGGCCTTTGAAAGTCTGGCCTTCGTGTTCTTGGTGTTCTTCGTGTCCTTCGTGGTTGCCTTCCTGACCGCCACTCCGCCAAGAAACCTCGCCACCTCCTCCAGCGGCCGCTGGGTCGCCGACAGCCCGATGCGCTGCAACGGAGTCGGCACCAGCCGCTCCAGCCGCTCCAGCGACAACGCCAGGTGGGCGCCGCGCTTGGTCGGCACCAGCGCGTGAATCTCGTCGAGGATGACGGTTTCGATCGCGCGCAGGCTGTCGCGCGCGTTCGACGTCAGCAGCAGGAACAGCGACTCGGGCGTCGTGATCAGGATGTCGGCCGGGGTCCGCTGGAACCGCGCCCGCTCGGCCGCGGGCGTGTCGCCGGTGCGGACGGCAATCGACGGCGCGTGAAAGGGCAGGCCGCGCCCGGCGGCCACATTCGAGATGCCCGCCAGCGGCGCCCGCAGGTTTCGCTCCACGTCCACGGCCAGCGCCTTGAGCGGCGAAATGTAGAGCACCCGGCAGCGGCGCTTGGCGTCGGGCACCGGCTCGAACATCAGCCGGTTCAGGGACCACAGGAACGCGGCCAGGGTCTTGCCGCTGCCGGTGGGCGCCAGGATGAGCGTCGATTCACCGCGCGCAATCGCCGGCCACCCCCGCTTCTGTGGTGTGGTCGCGTCGGCAAACACCGCGCGAAACCACTCAGCCACCGCCGGATGAAAAAGCGTCTGGAGCGCGTCGGCCACTGCCTTGATTCTGCGTCATCTGTGTCATCTGTGGCTCTGGTTTTGCCTGCGTCCTCCACGTTTCGCGCTATAATCTGTGGTTCATGGGTGACGCTGGCGAAGGCCTGATTGACGCTGAAGCGCGCTTGCAAGAGCGCATGGACGAACTCGAGGAAAGCCGCAAGGTCGCGAAAGACAAGGGCCCCAAGGTCGACCCCGAGATTGCCCGCCAAACCGAATCGCTGCGACTGGCGCGCACCGAACTGCAGCGCCAGCTCGAGCTGACCACCCACGCGGTGCGTCGCGAGCAAATCGGCCACGCCGTGGCCGAGATCGACCGCCGCCTGGCCGAAGTCGGCACCACCAAGAAGAAATAGCCGGGCCGCTCGTTCCCCGCGGCCGGACTCCCGTCCGGGGGCGATGGAAATGCGTGTGATATCCTTCACAAGCACGCCGAAAACTCGCGTGCGTGACATAATTCGCGGCGCAAACGGGTGTCATAGAACATGGTTGGCTGGGGCGGAATCCTACTCCTCGCGGCGATCGGAATCGGCTTCGGCCTGGTTTCCGTGCTGCTGTCGTACTTCCTTGGCCCGCGCAACCCCACGCCCGAAAAGCTGGCGGCCTACGAATGCGGCATGCCGCCGGTCGGCGACGCCCGCGAACGCCAGTCGGTGAAGTTCTACCTCATCGCGATGATCTTCCTGCTGTTCGACATCGAAGTCGCCTTCCTTTACCCCTGGGCGATGGCGATGCGCCAGTTGTCCTGGCCCGGGCTCATCCAGATCGTCGTCTTCTTCCTGATCCTGGTCGTCGGCTACATCTACATCTGGCGCAAGGGCGTGCTGGATTGGGGCCCCGAGTTTGACCCCGACTACAAGCACGCGCCCAAACCCGGCCCCGCCGTGGTGAAGAGATACCGTTATGGGACTCGAAACTGATTACGAAATCCCCGTCCTGACGACGTCCGCTGAATTCATGGTTCAGTGGGCGCGCCGCTCGGCGATCTGGCCGGTGGCGTTCGGCCTGGCCTGCTGCGCGATCGAGATGATGGCGACGGGCGCCAGCCGCTACGACCTGGCCCGCTTTGGCGCCGAAGTGTTCCGCGGCTCGCCCCGGCAGGCGGACCTGATGATCATTGCCGGCCGCCTGTCGCGCAAGATGGCGCCGGCGATGCGCCGCATCTACGACCAGATGCCCGAGCCCAAGTGGGTGATCTCGATGGGCGCCTGCGCCTCCTGCGGCGGCGTGTTCGACAACTACGCCATCGTCCAGGGGTCCGACCAAGTGGTGCCGGTGGATGTGTTCATTCCCGGCTGCCCGCCGCGTCCCGAGGCGCTGATCTACGGCATCGTGCAGCTGCAGAAGAAGATTGCCGCCTCGAAGATGGATCAGTCGCCGAGGGTCCGCATCGCATGAGCGCTGAAGAGATCATCGCGGCGATCGCCCCGGCCGTGCCGGGCGCGACGCTCGAAGCGCTGGCGTCCGCCGATTCGGCGCTGACCCCGTCGCTGCTGGTGTCGGCGCCGCACATCGTGGCGGCCTGCCAGGCGCTGCAGGGGCCCGGCCTCGAGTTCGTGGCGTTTTCCGACGTCACCGCGGTGGATTTCCATCCCACCCGCGACCCGCGCTTCGACCTGGTGTATCACCTCGTGTCGCCGCACCGCCGGGCACGCGTGCGCCTTAGGCTGCGCGTGAACCTCGGCGAGCCGGTGCCAACGCTGACCCATTTGTATCCGGGTGCCGGCTGGCCCGAGCGCGAAATCTACGACCTGTTCGGCATCGTGTTCGACGGCCATGCCGATCTGCGCCGCTTGATGATGCCCGACGAGTGGGAAGGGCATCCGCTGCGCAAGGACTACCCGGTGCAACTGCGCAAGGACGCCGGGACGTACATGCCGTTGCAGGTCACGCAGGAAGAGTTCCAGGCGAACATGGAGCGCGATCGCTATCAGCGCACCGCCGCCAAGCCGAAATGACGAACGACGCTCGCGCTGATCGCGCAGCAGCGACACTGCGCGCCACTGCCGAGGCGCACGAGCGAGCCGCGCAGGAGGTGGGCGGCATCGTCCGGGCGGTGGACGCGGTCGTCACCGCGTTGCGGCAGGGACGGAAGATACTGGCGTTTGGCAACGGCGGCAGCGCGGCCGATGCCCAGCACTTCGTGGCGGAGCTGGTCGGGCGGTACCTGGTGGAGCGGCGGGCGTGGCCGGCGCTGGCGCTGTCGACGGACACCAGCATCCTGACCGCGCTCGGCAACGACTACGGGTTCGATCGCGTGTTCGCGCGGCAGATCGAGGCGCACGGCCAGGCCGGGGACGTGGCGCTGGGCATTACGACGAGCGGCCAGTCGCCGAACGTGCTGCGTGCGCTCGAGGCCGCCAACGCGCGCGGGCTCGTGACCATCGCTCTGACCGGGCGGGGCGGGGAAGCCGGCCGTGTGGCGGCGATTCATCTCAGCGTCGACGACGAACGGACGCCGAGAATTCAGGAGGTGCACATCACGCTGTTGCACATCCTTTGCGAGCTGGTTGAGGAAGAGCTGAATGGCTGACGTACGCACCGAGACGATGACGGTCAACATGGGGCCGCAACACCCCAGCACGCACGGCGTGCTGCGGCTGGTGCTCGAGCTCGATGGCGAGACTGTGGTGTCGGTGTCGCCGACCGTCGGCTACCTGCACACCGGCATCGAGAAGACCTGCGAGCAGAAGAAGTGGCAGCAGGTGATCCCGCTGGTCGAGCGCATGGATTACCTCGGCGCGCAGTCGAACAGCCTGGCCTTCTGCCTGTCGGTGGAAAAGATGCTGGGCCTCGAGATGCCGCCGCGGGTCAACGCGATTCGCGTGCTGATCGCCGAACTGCAGCGCCTCAGCAGCCACCTGGTCTGGTTCGGCACCCACGCCATGGAGATCGGCGCGATCACCGGCCTGCTCCACGCGCTGCGCGAGCGCGAAATCATCATGAACCTGAACGAGATGCTGGGCGGCTTCAGGTTCTTCCCGAGCTACATCCGGGTGGGCGGGCTGAAAGAAGACATCCCGCGCGGGTACAAGGAAGCCGTCAAGGCGTTCCTGGATCGGATGCCCGGCAAGATCGATGAATACGAAACGCTGATCACCAAGAACCCGATCTGGCTGGACCGCACGCGCGGCGTCGGCGTGATCACCTACGAAGACTGCTGCAAATGGGGCCTGTTCGGCCCGATCGCGCGCGCGGCCGGCGGCGACTACGACGTCCGCCGCGCCTTCCCGTACTGCGATTACGACACCTACGAGTTCGACGTGATCGGCGCCTCGAACGGCGACGTCTACGATCGCTACCTCACGCGCATGGCGGAAATGCGCGAAAGCGTCAAGATCTGCAACCAGGCGCTCGAGCGCATTGACCCGGTCGGGGCCTGGGCGTGCGACGACAAGCGCGTCGTGCCGCCGCCCAAGGATCAGGTCTACACGGAAATGGAAGCGCTGATTCAGCACTTCCTGATTTATTCGCAGGGCTTCAAGGTGCCGGCCGGCGACGCCTACGTCCCGGTCGAAGGCCCGCGCGGCGAGCACGGCTGTTACGTGGTGTCGGACGGCACCAACCGGCCGTGGCGCGTCCACATGCGCGCGCCCGGGCTGTTTGCCTGCCAGGCCCTGCACAAGTTCGTCGTCGGAGGCATGATCGCGGACGTGATCGCCGTGATCGGATCGCTCGACGTCGTCATGGGAGACGTGGATCGATGAGCTTTCATCCGACGATGCCGTACGGCACGGAGGGGTGGCATCGCTCGATGCGGGCCACGCTGCCGGAGGGGCCGGAGTTCGCGTACAGCGCCGAGGCGCGGGCGCAGTTCGAGGCGTTCGCCGCGCATTACGCGCCCGAGCATCGCAAGTCGGCGACGCTGCACGCGCTCTACCTCGCGCAGGAGCAGCAGGGCTACATCAGCAACAACGTGACCCGTCACGTCGCCGCGGTGATCGGCTGCACGACCGCCGAGGTCGAGGACGTCGTCTCGTACTACGTGATGTTCCACCGCAACCCGGTGGGCAAGTACGTGCTGCAGGTCTGCACCACGCTGTCGTGCGCCCTGGCCGGCGCCGAGCGCGTGGTCGAGGAGCTCGAGCACAAGCTGGGCATCCGGGCCGGCCAGACCGACCCGACCGGCATGTTCACCATCCAGCAGATGGAGTGCCTCGGCGCGTGCGATCGCGCGCCGGTGATGATGGTCAATAACGACCACTGGCACGAGCACCTGGCGCCCGAGGCGTGCGGCGCCCTGGTCGACCAGATGAAGGCCGAGGGCCTCACGGCGCTCGGCGGCTGCCACCTCGCCATCGAGGGCCGGCCCGAGAGCGAGTGGCGGGGCAAGACCACCACGCCCGTGAAGCCGAAAGCGGTGCCCGATTACGAACCCGTGCTCACCAAGTACGCGTTCACGCCCGGCGGCGCCGAGTTCGACCACTACGTCAAGCACCAGGCCGGGTACGAAGGGCTGAGGAAGGCCCTGGCGATGACGCCCGACGCGGTGATCGAGGACGTCAAGAAGTCGGGCCTGCGCGGCCGCGGCGGCGCCGGCTTCCCGACCGGCCTCAAGTGGCAGTTCGTCGACAAGAAGTCGCCCAAGCCGAAGTTCATCGTCTGCAACGCCGACGAGAGCGAGCCGGGCACGTTCAAGGACCACCTGCTGATGGAGCGCAACCCCCACCTGCTGGTGGAAGGCTGCCTGATCGGCTGTTACGCCATTGGCTCGCAGGCCGCCTACATCTACATCCGCGGCGAGTTCTACCACCTGTTCCCGGCGATGCAGAAGGCGATCGACGAGGCCCGCCAGGCGGGGTTCGTCGGCAAGAACATCCTGGGCACGGGCTTCGACTGCGAGGTCTACCTGCACCGCGGCGCCGGCGCCTACGAAGCGGGCGAGGAAACCGCGCTGCTCGAATCGCTCGAAGGCAAGCGCGCGCAACCGCGCTTCAAGCCGCCCTTCCCGGCCGTCGCAGGCGCCTGGGGCTGCCCGACCGCGGTCAACAACGTCGAGACGCTGTGCAACGTGCCGCTGGTGATGACGCGTGGCGCCGACTGGTTCGCCGCGCTCGGCCCCGAGAAGAACGGCGGCCCGAAGCTGTTCTGCGTGAGCGGCGCCGTCAAGCGCCCCGGCGTGTTCGAAGCGCCGATGAAGGTCACCCTGAAGGAGCTGATTTTCGACTACGCCGGCGGCCCGCTCGACGGCCGCACGCTGAAGGCGGTGATCCCGGGCGGTTCGTCCGTGCCGATCCTGCTGCCGGAGCAACTCGACATCCCGGCGAGCTTCGATGACGTCCAGCGCGCGGGCTCGCTGCTGGGTTCGGCCGCGATCATGGCGCTCGACGACACCACCGACATGGTGTGGCTCGCCGACAACCTGCTGCACTTCTACCGCCACGAGTCGTGCGGCAAGTGCACGCCGTGCCGCG
>CAYGMD010000078.1:0-20470 GCA_964350785.1 uncultured Acidobacterium sp.
TGCGTTTCCAAGAGGCTGCTTAATGATGAACAACCTCTTTGACATTCACACCTAGCCTAGCCCGTCCAACCTGATCCCCGCTTCCGAACGGACCTTCGAACGAGCGTAAAGGCCGCCATGGAGGCACCCGGCCGCCTCCCACTCGATGCCCGTCCGATGTGCGGCCATGACGACTCAGGTGGCAAGCCAGTCGGTTCCGCACGGCTCGCACCGCGGTCCCGGAGACGACCATTCGGTTAGGAGGCCGCGACCCTGCCCCGCGCCAGGCGGAAGGCTGCGGTCACCCCGAACTAACGAAATCGGCCGCTCTGGCGTTATATCCACCGGAACCAGGTAACTCATCGCCATTTCGTATGAAAGAGAGAGACATGATGCGAAAGCTCAGAATCGTGGCTGGAAGTGGACAGTATCTTCGAATCGGCGTGATCGCCCTCGCGGTAGTGACGCTGCTCGCCAGCGGTGCGCAAGCTCAGGACCCGGATCGGGTTGACAAGGTATCCCGCAGCTCGTTCGCGGACACCCTCAAACAGCTCGATTCGACGCTCAAGGCCGAGCACATGATGATCGTTGCCACAATCGACCACAGGAACATGCTCTCGATGCTCGGCGCCAAGATCAAAGGTGCCACCACGGTCGAGTTCGGCAAGCCCGACATGGGCAAGATGCTGCTGCCGATGAACGCCGCGATCGGGTTGGAGATGCCCGCGAAGATCTACGTGTACGAGACGAGCGACGGCAAGGTCGTCGTGAGCTACCGTCGTAGCGCCAAGCAATTTGCGACGTACGGTCCGGAGGTGGCCAAGGCCGGCGAAATGATGGACATGATGTTCGAGCAGATCACCTCGGCCGTCACAAAGTAGCTGTGTGACGCGAGGAGCGGACCGATGAGCCAGGACACACTGAGCCTAGCGACCGACTTGTTGTTCATGGCAACGGCCATCGCGTTGGTCGGCTTCGGCTTGTTCCGGCGTCCGCGCCAGGCGCCCGTCTCTGGGCCAAGCCCTGAGATCACGGGCGGTGAGTTGGCGCTGACGGCGGCCGCTCTGGTCGTGGCCGCCGTCGGACCGAACATCCTCGTCGTGGCCACGACTCCGGGCATGCCGGGGATGCCGGTACTGTTCAACTACGCCCTGCTGCCCTCGCTCGTCCTCCTCGCCGGCGTCGGGATCACCGCACGGCGGCGAGGCATGGATCGGTTGAGCAATCGGCTGTGGGTGGGACTCTGGGTGGGCGCTGCGAGCAGCGGCATGCTGGATGCCTTTCGGCTCGCCGGCTTCCACCTCGGGTGGATGCCGGGCAACATGCCGCGCATGTTCGGCGTGCTGATCCTCGATCAGATGGCCCTCGGGCCGTCGCTTGGGTCAGACGTGCTCGGCTACGTGTATCACTATTGGGTGGGGGCGTGCTTTGGGCTGACCTATGCGCTGTTTGCCGGCCGCTTCCGCTGGTGGGGGGGTCTGGTCTGGGGGCTGATCGTCGAGATCGGCATGATGGTGACGCCGCCGATGGTGGTCGCGATGGACACCGGTTACTTCGGCGTGAAATTCGGCCCGGGCCTGCTCGGCACGAGCCTGACGGCGCACGTCGCGTTCGGCATCGCGCTGGGCCTGCTCGCGGAGCGTCATGTGGCCCACAGGGAGACGCTGCCAGCCTTGATCCGATCCTGGTGGTACGGGGACTCGCCGGCTCTGAACACTCGCGGACAGCCACCCCGATGACCAGCTCTCCTGAGCCAGTAGTGCGCTCGGACGAGGAGCTGATGCGGGTCTACCAGGCTGGCGACCTCGAGGCCTTTGGCGAGTTGTACCAGCGGTACGCGAGGCCGATCTACAACTTTCTTCGCCGCGCCGCGCCGCGGCCTGACGCGGCCGACGATCTGTGTCAGAAGACCTTTCTGAAACTGCACATCGGTCGCCATAGGTACCAACCCCGGGCGCCGTTTCGATATTGGATCTTCACGATTGCGCGGAACGTGCTGCGCGACGACGCGCGAGAGCGGCGCCGGAAGCCAACGACCGACCTTAGCGCACTCGACAGGCACGGCAACACGGCCGTCGAGTCGTCGCGACACGATGCGATGGATGTCGGTCTCATGGTGGCGGAGGCGTTGGCCGCGCTCCCGGTCAGCCAGCGCGAAGTGATCGTGTTGAATCGCTATCAAGGTATGAATTACGGGGAAATTGGCGTGGTCCTCGGGATTTCGGAAAACGCTGTCAAGCAGCGCGCGTTTCAGGCGATGCACGCGTTGCGGCGCCGGCTCCGGGGGATCGAGCCCCCACTGAGTTGATGATGACCATAAACAAAGAAGACAAGCACTGTCACGAGATTCACGTCAATCTGCCCGCGCTTGCGGCAGGGCAGTTGGATGCCCAGGCCCGAGCGGCGATCGAGCGACATCTGTCGTTTTGCCCGGGATGCCAGTTCGAGTGGCGGGAGCAAGAGCTGGTGTGGCGGTGCCTGAGCTGGTCGGGGGACGTCGAGCCGCCGTCCGACCTGCGAACCCGGGTACTCGATGCGATTCAGGTGCACGACGCGAAGCACGGTAAGTAGATGTTCTGCCGACCACTCATGCGAGGCAGCGATGGCCGCACCCGCCTGTGTGCGGATCGTTCTGACCCGCCGCGCGCCCGGCTGTCGGCACGGTCTGCCAGACGTGCCTCGTGCGCAATGTCACGGAAGCGTCGCCGACCGGTGATCACGAGGTGCGAAATCGGTGATCACGATCCGTGGAACCGGTGATCACGGCGGCGCGGGACGGTGGACGGCCTTGCAAGCCGCCGGAGCAGGAGGCAGGCGCGCTCGTGTTCGAAGCTCGTGACCAATCAGGATGCGCAGAAGGTCTCGGCGCTTCGGGCATTCGGCACCGGCAGGTACTGCGAAGAATCCCGACCATGCGCTAACTGGCGTTCCAGCGCCGAGCGTACCTTCGCCCGCGCCCGGTGCAAGAGCACGCGTTGATTGGCCTCCGAGAGTTCGAGGATGTCACACACTTCTGCCGCGTCCAGCCCTTCGATGTCGCGCAGCGTCACGACCGCGCGCCGCCTCGGCGACAGTCCGGCGATCGTCGTCTCGACGAGCGCCAGCGCTTCCCGCCGGAGCAGCAGCTTTTCGGGCGTGTCATCGTCCCACGGGCGTGGATGCGCAGACCAGGCACCCCCAGATCTGAACCGGGCCGGTTCGACCGCGGGCTCATCTACGATCCTTGCGCCGGACACCTCCGAGAACGGAATCGAGCGAGTTTCACGGATGCCGCGGGTTTTCGCGCGATTGGTCAGGATTTTGAAGATCCAGGTCTTGAGAGCACAGCGCCCCTCGAATGAGGGTAGACCGTTCAACACCGCAAGCCAGGTTTCCTGCACGACTTCCTCGGCAAAGCGATCGGCGACAAACTGCCGGGCAAGCCGGAGCAGCGGGCCGTGGCACCGCTCGACCAGATGCGTGAACGCCGCCTCGTCGCCGGCCAGCAGCCGGTCCACAAGCGCGAGATCTTCCACGGAGGCCCTTCCGCCAGTTGGTAGTAGTGCTTTCTTCTCCACACTTGGTAGTAACGTCAGTGCGGCAGGATCGGTTACGGGCCACGGCGCTGCGCGGGATGCCGCGCTCGATCTGACCGCGATGCCGGCCGTGGTGTTCCCCGATGCCGCTGGTGGCGACGGTGGGGCCGTCCGAAGCCGAGGCCAAGGATCGGAATATCGAGACCGACAGCCGCTCGACGCCGTGCCCCTGCCCGGGATGATCGCGCGGTGAGACGGCCCAACCGGGCATGGACGAGCGCGTCCATACCCGGCCGGAGTCGTCGCGACTACTTGCAGAGCGGGCAGCAGCCCGAGCCCATCAATCGAGTAGCCGCGGATGCGGCGGTAGCGGCTACCGCCACGAGAACGGTGGTCAGCGCGAACATCCTGCTCTTCATTGGGTTATCTCCTTGGCCCGCGCTCGGGCCCGATCGACGGCTCATCCGCCGATTCTCTGAAGGTAAGGCGTGCGTTCGACTTGAGAGTCAAGTACAGAGTCGGGGCTTGACCTTCAAGTCCAATTGAAGGTCTGTAATGTAGACATGGCAGATGACATGGGCAAGAAGGCAACCCGCCTCGTGCTTGCGTTGACCCTGCTTACGAGCGCGGCCGCTGACGCGGGACCGGTGACCTTCCTCACGGCCTTACCCGTCGCGCAATCGCAGGCCGTCGTGCGCGCCCAATATCTACTGATCCGCGCGAGCGACGATTCGACGCCGGCCGATCCTCGCCTCACCGTCCACGGCGTTCCGCTCGCCATCGCGGTCGGGGTCACTCCCCGCCTGGCCCTCTTCGGGATCGTGCCCATCGTGAACAAGTCGCTCGCGGTCAACACCCCGCTGGGCAGAGTGACCCGTCGTACGGCCGGCGTCGGAGACGTCGTGACGTTTGCCCGCTACACGGTGTACGCCGTGGACCGCGCCGACTACACACTGCGGATCGCGCCGTTCGGCGGCGTCAAATTACCCACCGGCGGCCATCAAGGTACCGATGCGCTGGGACAGCTGGCGCGCCCGCTGCAGCTCGGGTCCGGATCATGGGATGCGCTCGGCGGGCTCGCGTTGACGTGGCAGACCAAGCACTGGGAGCTCGATGCCGATGCGGGCTTCAGGAAGACCACTGCAGCCGACGGGTTTCAGTTCGGAGATGAGTTCTTCAGCGATCAGTCGCTCCAGTACCGGATGTGGCCGCGGGTGCTTGACGCCGGCGTGCCGGCGTTTCTCTTCGCCGTCATCGAATCCAACCTGACGGTACAAGGGCGCAACAGCCTTGGCATCGCGTCAGACCCGAACTCCGGCGGCACACGATGGGATCTCGACCTCGGCCTGCAATACGTCACGGCGAACTACATTCTCGAGGGCATCGTGCAGATTCCAGCCATCAAACGGCCGAATGGTACGGGTCTCCGGAACGACTTCCGGTTCACGGCCGGACTTCGGTGGAATGTGTCGCTGCCATTTTGAACAGCCCAGAGGTCATCGCCATGAAACTCAGAATTCCTCTTGGCATGTCGTCTCCGTACCGATTCGCCCTCGTGGCGACCGCCGCACTGGCCGTCGCCCTGGTCACGCTGCCGCCGGCGCCCGCATGGGCACGGCAGGCCACCTCGGGAGAGTCGAGACGGGCGGTGATCACGGTCCAGGGCATGCAGTGCCCGTTCTGTGCGTACGGGATTCGAAAGCACCTGTCGAAGCTGCAGGGCGCTCGGAAGGTGGAGGTCGAGCTCGCGAAGAACCAGGCCATCGTGACGTTCGCCCCAGGCGCGACGGCCGGCGACGAACCGATCCGGCAGGCGATCCGCAAGGCCGGCTTCACGGCCGGCACAATCGAATGGCGTTCGGCCGAAGCGCCCAAGTAAGAGACGACGATGCACGCACCATCGCATTGGCGCCCGACCCGCATCCTGTTCGTCGCGGTGGCGCTCGTCACGATCTTCGTAATCGCGGCCCTCGGCCTGTGGGGCACGCACTGGACCATTCCGCGCGTGCCATCAACGGTCGCGCACTACACACTTGCAGCCACGTGGGACGGCCGGGCCGCCACGGGCGGGCCCCTCGATCGCCCCATCGGCATTGCCGTCGCGCGTTCTGGAGACGTCTTCGTGACCGATGCGCGTATGCGCGTGGTCCGGTTCAATGCGGCCGGCGAAGTGCTGGGCCAATGGGGCCGCGAGGGCGACGGCCCGGGCGAGTTCAGAAACCCGGTGGCGGTCGCGGTCGATGCCGGCGGCGCCGTGTATGTCTCCGACTACGAACTGGACCGCATTCAGAAATTCACCGCGACGGGAACCTTCCTCCTCGAATTTGGCCGCTCCGGATCGGGTCCGGGTGAGTTCGACGCGCCGGCCGGCCTGATCATGGACGACGGCGGTTCCGTGTATGTCGCTGACTTCTACAATCACCGCGTTCAAAAGCATCAGCCAGGTGGTTCATTTGCGGTGCTCGGACGCGCCGGTCGCCTGGGTGCCGGCGCGCTGCACTACCCCACTGACGTGGCGATCACGCCACAACGGGAGTTGCTGATCGCCGACGCCTACAATTACCAGTTGCAGTGGCTCGACCTCGAGGGGCGGCCGCTCCGTCAAATCGGCTACCACTTGTTCTGGCTGTGGCCGCGCCCGGCCGCTTCGGACCAAGGCTTCTTCGTGCCGACCGGCGTGGCAGTGGGCCGTGACGGCATCCTTCACGTCGCAGACAGCGGCAACCGCCGAGTCGTGATGCTGTCGGCCAAGGGGGAGTATGTGACTGACTGGCGGCTGCCGAACCCGGATTCGAATGTCTACTCGCCGGAGCACCTCGCCGCGTCCGCTGACGGGTCGATTGTGTATGCCACCGACCTGGCCGGCAATCGCGTGCTCGTCCTGACCGTCACACCGCCTGGGTGAAAGGTCGGGCGCTACTGCTGGGGCGACGCCGTTGTTGCGCTGGATGAGCAACAGACCTGCGCCACCCCTTGATCGGAATCGGCAGAGCACAATCCAGGCTCACGGCCGAGAAGATACTTGACCCTGAAGCCCACTTGAAGGTTTCTAATGGTGGCATGGGTTCGCTTCTCATCGGCGACGTCGCCAAACGCACCGGGATGACGCCTGCGACGATTCGCTACTACGAGAGCATCGGCTTGGTCTCTCCGCCGCCGCGCTCAGGCGCCGGCTACCGGCGCTACGGCGAGACCACGCTCGAAGAGCTGCACTTCATCAAGAAGGCGCAGGGGCTCGGCTTCTCGCTCGAGGAGGTGCAGGAGATTTTACGCCTCAGCCGTCGCGGCGAAGCACCGTGCTCGCACGTGCTCGAGCTGTCAAAACGCCACCTGGCCGCGGTCGAAGAGCGGATCAGCCAGCTCGCTCGTTTCCGCGACGAGCTGGCCGCGGACATCACCCACTGGGAACAGCAGAATCAGCCGTCGTGCGACGGAGTCTGCCAGATGATCGCAGGGGCGAAGGAACGAACGGCGCCGCTGGCGCTCCACCGGAAGGTGCCGGTCCAGCCGGCGCGCAAGCGCGCCCGGAACTGGTGACGACCGTGGCAATTTTCCAGAGCGCTCTGTTTGCCGCCGTGGCAGGCTTTCTCACACGCCCGTGCTGCGTCATTCCGGCCGCGCTGTCGCTGGCCGGCGTTGGCAGCGCCGGGTTGTCGAGCATCGTCGTCACGCACCGGCCGCTGTTTCTCGCGACCAGTGCGCTCTCCCTTCTCCTCTCGGCCTGGCTCACGTTTCGCCGCACCGGCGGGACGCTCAACAAGGCGCTCGCCGTCATCGGCAGCCTGATCGTTTTCTTCATCACCGCCGGCTACATCGGAGTCCTTGATGTCCTTTAAGCGAATGGTGTTGGTGCTGACGTTCACCGGGGCGGCACTCCTCCCGGTGTCCTCGTCAGCGCAGATGACTTGAAGTGGCTGTGCCAATCCGTACCTGCCAGGTTGGCGGGGCGTACTCACAGACGGTATCGCCGGAAGTCGCGTGAAGCTCGGCGCCTGGGTGGTGGCTGAAGACCGGGACCGGGCCTACGACGGACGAGACGAGGTCAACAACGATTTTTCAGAGCGAACGCAGATTCTCGTTCCGCTCGTCACGCTGGATGTCCGAATCAGCGAACGCTTCGGGTTCCAGGCTGCAGCGAGCGTTCCCGACGTCACGCGCTCTGGAATCGTTCATCGGGGGACCACGCCGATCAACTTCAGCGAGACGTTCAGCGGGCTGGGTGACACGTCGGTGGTCGGCTGGTACAAGCTCACGCCCCGTCGCGGCTGGTACACCGTGGTGAACGTCGGCGGCTCGCTTCCGACGGGGAGAACCGAGGTTCCGCGCTTTCGCCAGGAACTCGAGGGCGGCAGTCTTGTTCCGATGTCGCGCCTGCAGCGGGGTTCGGGCACATTTGACCCGCTGCTCGGTGCGAACACCGCGAAGCGGATGGGCCGCTACACGGCGTTTGCGAGCGTTGCCTCACGGCTCCCCATCTACGAAAACGGGGATGGCCTCCGCACCGGCTCGTCGTTTGAGGTCAACGCCGGCGGTGCGCGCGACATCCGGACGTCTCGCGTCAGCGGGCTCCTGCGTGTCGGCTGGCTCCACCGGGCGCAGGATTCGTTTCGGGGCACGCCCGTTCTCGTTGGCGGCGGCAACTGGCTCTACGTCACGCCGGGCATCGCCGCGCAAGTGGGAAACGGTATCAACGTCCAGGCCGAGGTGAAGCTGCCGGTGTACCGTTCGCTGGCCAATAAGCAGCTCGATTCTCGAGCAGTGTTCCAGTTCGGTGTCAGCCGCGCCTTCTAGCGCGGACGAGAGGAATCGAAACGATGCAAACCATGGTTGCAGTCATGAGCCTTCTTGGCGTTCTCGGGTTGTCAAGCGCAGCCGTCGCCCAGTCGACGGCGAAGGGTGACGGCACGCAAACGACCATCAAGGTGTCCGGGATGTCGTGCGGTGCCTGCGCGAAAAGGGTTGAAGGCGTGGTGAAGAAGGTCGCCGGCGTGAGCGGCGTCGAGGTGAGCCAGCCAAAGGGTGCGGCCACGATTACGTTCGATCCGGGAAAGACGAGCCCGGAAGCTCTCGTGAAAACGATCAACGAGAAGACCGGCTTCAAGGCCGAGCTCGTAAGCACTCACCAGAAGCCCGGTGGTGAGCCGTACTGACGACGCCTACCTGGCAGGCGGGCGTAGAGTACATCGGCGTAGATAAGCGCAAAGATCACGGTGCCATCGCCGCGATGTCCATGTTGAGGCCCATCATCGGCGCCACGACGTACATCATGGCGGCCGTTCTTTCCAGACAGCGAGATCGCACGCAGGTAGCGTCCCTTCGTCTGTGAGAAAGGCCACTGAATTGGCGAGTTCTACCGGCGGCCCCGCGCGGCCGATGCGACGGGGTGATACAGTCGAAGCGATGTCATTTCGTGAACGACGTTTCGCCGCCATGGGTGTTGCCGTGGCCGTGGTGGCCGCCTTCGCGGCCTCGTCGTCGGCCCGCCAGCAGTCAGGCGCGGCCCCTTCCGGCACACCCGACGTCAAGACCCTCGGCCCTCAAGAGGGCGAGAAGATCCCGGATTTCAACCTGCGCGACCAGTACGGCGAGATGCGCACGCTGGCATCCTTGATGGGACCAAAGGGGCTGGTGCTGGTCTTCAACCGCTCGGCCCAGTGGTGACCGTACTGCAAAACGCAGCTCGTGGAGCTGCAAGGCCGACTCGCCGACGTCCGGAAAGCAGGTTTGGGGCTGGCCTCGATTACCTACGACCCGCCGCCCGTTCTCGCCGAATTCGCGTCCCGTCGTGGTATCACGTTTCCACTCCTTTCCGACGCCGGTTCGGCAACCATCAGGCAATACGGCATCCTGAACACGACGGTCCCTGAGTCGAATCCGGTGTTCGGATATCCCTTCCCCGGTACGTTCGTGGTCGATCGGCAGGGTGTCGTGACCGCGAGGGTCTTCGAGGACACGTACCAGGAGCGGGATACGCTCGCCAGCGTGCTCGTGCGCCTCGGCCGCAAGGTGGCGGCGCAGACGACGAAGACCTCGGCTCCGCACCTCGATGTCACCTCGTACCTGACGGACCAGGTGGCTGCTCCAGGCACCAGGTTCTCGATCGTTCTGGATGTGAGCCCGGGCCGCCGCATTCACGTGTATGCCCGCGGTGTGGCTGATTACAAACCCATCGCGTTCACCGTCCAGCCGCAGCCCGGATTGATCGTCAGGTCTCCTGATTACCCGAAAGCCGAGGACTATTTCTTCCGGCCGTTGAACGAGCACGTGCCCGTCTACCGGAAGGCGTTCCGTCTCGTTCAGGACATCACGCTCGACCCATCCCGCGAGGCGGCGGCGAGACTGCGCGACTTGAAGTCCATGACCATCACCGCGCGCCTCGATTACCAGGCGTGCGACGACAAGCTGTGCTTCCCGCCGGAGTCGGTGCCGCTCGCCTGGACGATTAATGTCAGGGCGCTCGATCTGGAACGGGTCAAGTAGACGGCCGCAGTCACGCGGCGGCCGCTTTCTCAGGGCAGCCCGCGATCCCGCCGAGCACCACGCCGTAGAGCAGGTGCCCCATCAGCGACCCCATGATGGCCAACATTCCACCCATCGCCATGCTGAAGAAGCCTCCGCCCATCATCGGCATCACCACGGCCTGTGTGACACCAGCCACAGGACGACGCCCCAGGCGGCACCCTTCACCAGTGGACCGCGCGGCAGCATGCTGTAGAGCACAAGGGAATAGACAAGCGGGAAGATGACGGTGCCATTGACGACGGAGCGGATCAAGGCTCGGCACCGGCGCCGGGCGCATGCATCGTCGAGTAATCCTGATAACGGCGCACGAAGCGGCGATCGATGACGTTCTTCAGCCACCACGCCCAGGCACCTTCGAACGACAGCCCCTTCCATTCACCGATGGCGCGACCGTCGCCGGTATTGAGCAGCTTCAGGAACTTGTGCTGGGGCGTGTAGGTTTGGAGGCGTTCGCCGTCCAGCGACCGCCTGATGTTCTCCCACAACACGGGACCTTGCTTGACCGCGAATACGCCCGCCTTCGGCGTCGGCGATCCGGCGATGGTGCCTGTATCGCCGACGGCGAAGATCGGGTCGCCGGCCGTGGTCTGCAGCGCGTCGGTCGTCAACAGGAAACCCTGCGCGTCGGTTGGCAAGCCGAGAGCGATCAGCAACGGGGGGGCGGCGGCGCTCGTCAGCCAGAGGATCACGTCTGCCTCCATGGCCGACCCGTCATCGAGGGCCAGGTGGCCGCTGTGCACCTGGGTAACCCGCCGGCCGAGCAGCAACCGGACCCCACGCCGCGTCAGGAGCCGCTCGACCCGTCCTGCGGTGCGGCGCAGGCTGCCCGGCAACAGCCGCTCATCACTGGTGACCACCGTCTGCTCGAATCGTCCACGATCGCCCAACCGCGCCCGAACGTATGGCGGCAGACAGAGCGCCAGTTCCACGCCGCCCGCTCCGCCACCGACGACCGCGATGCGAATCGGGGCACCGCGGCGACGGTCCGGAGCCTGGCGAAGCCGGTCGTCGAACCGATCGAGGAACGTCTGCATCGGCTTCACCGGCACCAGGCCGATGCGGTCGATGACGTCGACACCAGCGTAAGTGGGCACCGAGCCGATGCCGATCGACAGTACGTCGAAGTGCAACGGGTCGCGGTCGGCAAATAGCAGAGCCCTGCCGGCCCGGTCCAGGCCACTGACTTCGCCAAGGACCAGGCGGGCTCCGGCGGCCGCGCACAACCGCGACAGGTCGATCTCCATGTTTTCGCGGGAATAGTGGCCGGCAAGCACTCCCGGCAGCATGCCGGAGTAAGTGGCCACGGCGTGGGTGGACACGCAGGTCAGCCGGGCACCCGGTCGAGGCGCCATCTGCCACCTGCGCAGCACATGGACATTGGTGTGGCCCATCCCAAGAAGAACGATGTCGTCAGCGCTCAATGGCAACGACGCGGTAGCCAGTGGCGGTCGGCCGCAGATAGACGGCGACCGGCGTCGCCCAAGGGGCATGGTCCGCATGGAGCGAGCGAATGACCACTTTGAGATATCGACCCGGAAGGAGCGGTCGCCCTGTCTCAGGAAGCCGGGACCGTGGGATGTCGACGATCACGCCGGGCGCCAGCGATTCGGTCGTACCAGTCGTATCGTCGTACATCAACCATTCGATGAGGTAACGGGTTCCCGTGCCGACCAGTCCGTACTTCTCTGCCAGGTTGACGAACTGGAGTCCGGAGGCAGCCACCGTGAACTCATCGAGTGGGTTGGTGCGGTCGAGATAGTACGCGCCGGTCTTCTGCTGCCGCTTGACGAGCGTTCGCAACACGTAGGCTTCGGCGGCCGCGTCCGTGTACTGTCCGGTCTTGACGATCGCCGCCAATTCCTCACGCGTGAAGGACATGAGGATCTTCGCCGCCCAGAAAGCGTCGCGATCGGTCATCCGGACAAACGCCGGGTTCGGGTAGTCGTTCTTCCAAGCGTGGGGCTCGTAGGCGTCGGCCTCGAAGCGTCCAACCGACGGGTAATCCGGGAACCTCACTTTGTAGTACGCCGGCGCATGAACGCCGAATCCGAGTGCGTTGCGCCTGACCAAGCCGGGATCAAGCCAATAGTCGAATCCCAACCACGGCAGCTGTGCCTCGATGCTGCCGCTGCCCAGGGTGGAGCCGAAGTCGATGAGGTAGTGCCGCACGTGATGGCGACTGCCCTCCTGCACCCACGAATCCAGCGTGTTCTGGGCGCGCGTATCATCGTGGTTCAGCCACGCCGAGAACACCCGCAAGCCCCGCAACTCCCGCCGATCCTCGTGAGGAATCACGTCGTTGGGGTCGTCGCTCCGGGTCCCGAAGTAACGAAAGGGCCCGATCGGCTTCCCGCTGACAAACAGGCTGGCCGTCACGCGGATCCGGCCGTCGGCCCGGCGCGGCGCATCGCGCAGCAGCCTGGCCATTCGTGCGGTCGTCAGCGGTCGCTTGGTACCCAGTTCGTCGGCCACCTTGGTGCCCGGTTCGACCGTCAGCGACTTGGGATCCAGGAGGACGATATAGTTCTCGGGTGTGTGATACCCGAGCGCATGGAAGATCTTCGTGCTGATGACTTCGGCCGACGAACTCAACTCGGGGAGATCAAACGGATCGAGCTTGATCACGTAGCGGTGGCCGCGCCCGTCGATGATGTCGAAGCCCGGGGTCAAACCCTGGCTCTTGCCACGCACCACCCGCCACGGACTGGTCATGTCCGGTCCGCCGGTGGTGTCGGGCCCCTTGACGAGCTCGGCGATCGACATCCGCTTTGTGGCGTGCCGGTTCTGATACCAGGAGCTGTCAGGCACTTCGTCCAGCGTGTTGACGTTGCGCGACTCCCCCCATTCCCTGGAACCTGGCAGCGCGATGATGTGGCGGAAGCGGTCGTACAGGTCGCTCAGCTCGATGGTCGCCGGCGTGGCGGGCACGTCATGCGCGTCGCGATCGACCGGCAGCGGATCGTCCGGGAAGAAGCGGCGTTGCTGCCCCTGCCCGGCGAGCGTGGCGGTCGCCACCAGCGCGGCAAGCGCGATCATGGCGGCGGCCGGTCGGCGCCACTTCGCCGCCGCGTCAGGCGTGCTCATCAGAACGACGGCCCCCCGCCGATGTGCAATCTGAAGCCTTCCCGTCCCCGGGCCAGGTCGATCCTGAACCCGCCACCTCCCGGCAGCACCGACCGGAGGCCGATGCCGTAGCCGGCGGCAACTCCGGACCAGGAGAAGTCGTCGGCATCCGAGAACACCCGGCCGACATCGCCGAAGATCACCAGGTCGGCGTAGTTCCAGATTTCCCACCGATACTCCACGTTGGCCACCAGGTTACGCGTGTCGCGGAACCGATACTCATCGAATCCCCGAATGCTCTTCGCCCCACCGATGGTCTCCATGAGATAGAACGGCACTCTCGCGCCGCTGTCGGCGATCGAGTGAGACGTGCGAACGCGCAGGGCCAGCATCCGGTTGCGAGCGCCGAGCGGCAGGTGGGCCTGCAGTTCGCCGACCAGGCGCGTGAAATCGAAGAGATCGGTGTCGACGTCGACCCATCGCGTGGCGTCGGCGATCAAGCGCAGTCCGGCGAACCTGAGCGTGCGGTCTCGCAGCGTCAGCGCCACGTGACCGCCGCCGAACACGAACACCGGCTGAAGGGCCGCGCCCGGCAGCTCGGGAAACCGGCCACCGCCGCCGTCGAACGATCGCACCGACCCGTTCAGCAGTCCGCTCTCCGCGCCGATGGCAATCTGCCGACCGGCGCGGCTGGAGACGCTGACCGACGCCGTGCGGCTTTCAAATCGATAGGCGCCTTTCGCCTCGGGCGCCGACCCCTGCCCCAGCGCGAAGAGATCCAGCGCGCGATAATCGGCATAGCGACCGTGGAGCCGGACCTGAAACGGGCGGCCGCTCCGGGCAGTCGGCAGCAGCGCCTCGGCGTCAAGCTGCCGGTAGTTCTCGGTCGACAACCGCGCACTGACGTTGAATCGCAGCCGGTCGCCGGTCGCGCCCTGCATGTAGCCGACGCCGCCGACGAAGCCAGATCCCGAGGGCATGCCGCCAATGAGCGCGCGAACACCGTTGTATTCGCCGGCAAACAGGTTTCGAGGGAAGTTCCGCGCCTCGAGCGCGAGCATGCGGCGCTCCCAGGTCGATACGGCCTCCGGCGTCAGCGTGCCGGCCTTCGTCAGCCGCGCCTCATCCATCAGCGCAGCACGAGTTTCGGCCGGCGGCAGGAGTGCGGCACCGGCGGGAGTCTGGGCGGCGAGCCCGGCAGCCAGAGACGCCCATACCGCCACCACCGCCACTGGCGTGCGCCTCATACGACGGCCCCGTTGCATTTGGGCTGAAACGACCGTCCGGCGTACCGTGCGGCCCCGATCCAGACGGCCACGATCGCCGCATTGACGAGCGCGAGCCAGCGGACGCTGGCGAAGTCGGTCAGCATTGACGACACGGCCAGGCTGACCAGCACCGCCACCACCTTGGCGGCACGTTGCACGAACATGTCGATGAAGGCCTTGGCCTGGTACTTCTCGTGGCGAGCCACCGGCACGTAGAGGGCCTCCTTGGCGGACTGGTTGATCGAATAGCTGAAGCCGTTGTCGGCGGTGTTCAGCAGGCTGCCTGTCCACAGGATGGGCACCACGAGAAACGCGGCCGAGCCGGTCAGCAGCGCCACGGGCAGCACCATCAATGCGGTCGCCATGCCGAAGCGCGTCATCACGAGGCTGGTGAGAAAAAACTGCACGAACATCGACACCCAGTTGGTCAGCGCAAACACCCGCGAGAACTGGCGGCCGATATCCGGGCCGCTCAGGTAGTGCGTGATGGTGGTCGTGAACATGAAATCGGTAATGGTCGAGGCGATCTCATACAGCCCGACGATTGCCACAATCGCCAGGAGATACTTCGAGCGGAACACCACGCGCGCGCCCTCGAGAGCGGCGCCACCGGTCGACGGCGCCGCGGCCGCCGCCGAAGCGGTCACGCGCACGGCATCAGGACGCGGCGCGAATCGGGCCGCCACCTCCGCCGCCAGCATGATGCCCAGGGTGGCGCCGACGCAGATCCACAGCCAGGCCGCGGGCGTCACCGCGTCGACCCACACACTCACGAACGTGCTCCCGACCACGCCGCCGACAACGCCGCCCAGTCCGACGATGCCGTAGAGGCGCTTGGCGGCATCCGGCGTCACGCTGTCGTTGAGAAACGCGAAGAACGTCGCGACCATCAGCGTGCTGAAGAGGTCGCCGAACAGGTAGAAGGTCCATACCGTGCCGTCCGACGGCTGGCCGAGGACGAACGTGTAGGCGATGAAACACGCGATGAAGAACGCGGAAAAGGTGTGCACCAGCCGCTGGCGCTGATACCGTCTCGCCAGCCACGTGAACACGACGACGGCGGCGAACGCCACCGCCATGTTCAGGATCTTGGCGACCAGTTCCGCTTCGGAGGCCGAGACGTGCCACGTGAACAGGGTGACGCCCGCTTCGTCGAACTGGCCGATGAACGCCGCCTTCTTGAGGGGCTTCAGGATCCAGAACGTGGAAATCACCAGGAAGAAACACGCGGACATCGCGGCCGAGAACACGCGCTCGCCAGCCCGGCAGTCCAGACAGGTCTTGGACAGCATTTCCAGCCGGAGCTTCCAATTCATTGACGTGCCATTACTGGTCTACTGATCCCGGGCCCACACGACAGCGTACCCGGCGGAGTCCCGCGGAGCGCGCTGTTCCGCGAGGGTTGTGAGCCGGGTCACATTCGGGGATGTCTTCACGGCCGGGATCGTCCGCGGCCTTCGAGGCCGTCGCCTGAGTCATGGCCGAGCTGGTCCGCGTCAATTCGGCCAGCGGGCGTACGACCCGTCGTCACGATGCACGAGAAACCGCGCCGCGGCCAGTGTCGTCAGTAAGCCACGGGCCAACTGCTCGGTGACACCCCACAGCCTGGCCGCCTGTGCCGGCGTTAGCCGCAGACCCGGCATTTCGAGGAACTCGCCTCGCGCGCGGTCGACCAGCGCCGACGGGGGCGCCTGCAGGGTGTCGCCCGACGACATCAGTTTGAACTTGTGCATGGATCGCCTCCCGGCTCACCCATCCCGATTCGAGGTGATGCTCACAGATTGGTCTCCTGAATGGGCCCTCTGTTACGGCACCCGGTTGTTTCGTGGCTCGGCCCGAGCGGTCGACCGCCCCGGACCACGGCAAGGATCCGGGGCCGCCGAGCATTACGAGTGAGGCGGAGGGCGAGTGCCGCGATCAGAACCCGAAGCGTGCACCCAGCATGAGGGTGCGGGGGTCGAGGGCCGCGTTGATGCGGTTGAACTGCGACCCGTTGAGCAGGTTGAAGTTGGTCACCGGATTGTCGTTCAGCACGTTGAACAGGTCGGCCATCAGCGTGACCTTGTAGCGACCGCCCAAAGTGATCGCCTTATCCGCGCGCAGGTCGACAATCACAATGTTGTCGGAGCGGTTGTTGTCGATGTTCTCCGCGAAGAAGGTCTGTGTGCCAGCGTTTGGTAAGGCGACGCGGAGGAGCCGCGCGTACTGCCAGCCGCTCTGGGCGCGGACGTTGGCGCTGACGCCCAGCTCGTACGGGAACACGTAGCGGCCCAGGAATCGCGCCTGCCAGTTCGTGCTTTCCTGGCGGTTCGGCACGTCGGGATTCACGTTCTGGAAGAAGTTGATCCCGAGCGGGTCCGAGTTGAGCGGGCTGTTGGTGTTGCTGTTCTGCCGCAGCTCGTCGCGCCACTGGTAGTCGAAGCTGCTCTGAATGAACAACCCGCCGGCGAACCGCT
Source organism: uncultured Acidobacterium sp. (assembly GCA_964350785.1). Classification (GTDB taxonomy): domain Bacteria; phylum Acidobacteriota; class Vicinamibacteria; order Vicinamibacterales; family UBA2999; genus 12-FULL-67-14b. The sequence goes on from CAYGMD010000078.1 coordinate 16,804, forward strand.
TGTTGAAGCCGAACTGGATCGTGTCGTAGTCGTAGTCGCCGCCGCCGACACTTTCGGGGATGTTGGCGACGACGTTCCGGACCTGCCCGCGCAGCGCGTCGGGAATGTCGAACACCGTCATCGTGATCGGGCGGGTCACCCCGTTGACAAAGTCCTGCTCGTTGATGGTCACCGGGCGGGCGACGGTAAACTGACCCTCGCGGAGCACATTGAACGTGGTGAATTCGTCGCGTGTCTGCTTACGCACGTACGCGAAGCGAACCGACGACTCGCCCCAGAACTGCCGCTCGAAAGCGGCGCTGATCTCGTCGGCGTAGGGCGTCTCGAGATCGGGCGACAGCGTGGTGCTGGTGCCGCCGGCCGACGCCACCAGGGCGCCGAGCTCGTGCGTGCCGTCGTAGAGACGGTTGCCGTTGAGGTCGTTGAAGCGGTAGTCCCGCGTATTGGTGCCGCCCGGATTCAGGTTCGCCATCCGATCGGCGAAGTTGAAGTAGTAGCGACCGTAAAACGCCTTGATCACCGTCTTGCCGTCGTCGGTCGGCGAGTAGCTGATGCCCACGCGCGGCGCCACCTTGTTGCTGGTCAACAGCGTCTTCGCCGGCACCGTCGTGGGGGCGAAGATGTCGCTCAGCACCGGGTTGCGCACGGAGTCTTCGTAGTTCGGCTCCTGGCGATCGTAGCGGACGCCGACGGTGGCGGTCAGCCGCCGATTGAGGCTCCAGGTGTCCTGCACGAACAACGCGATCCGCAGGTTGCGATCGTCGGCGCCGGTCCACCCGCTGCCGAAATCGGCGTTGGTCCCGAGGTCGGTGAGGCGCACCAGGTCGGTGGCGCCATTGAGGTCGCGATACAGAATCTGGCCCGACGCACCGTTGTTCGCGAACTTCGACTGGTCGTCCTGCCACTCGCCGCCGAACTTGAGGTCGTGCGAGCCCAGCACCTCCGGGAGAAAGTAGCTGCCGGTCACGGTGACCTGTGGTTTGTTGCGGTCAAAGGTGAAGGGGCCGCCGGCATCGCCCGTCAACCAGCCCGCGCCGGTCTGGACGCCCGTGCCCGTGTCCTCGCGCGGGGGGTTGGTCTCGAACGGGACTGACGGCTTCATCGGCCAGCCGAACCCGAACAGGCCGACCTTGGCGTCGGTGAAGAAGCGGTTCGACCACACGCGCTGGTGCTGCCCGTTGTACATCCACGAGTCGCTCTTCTGCGCCAGCGCCGAGTCCCGCCCGATGGTGGCGGAGAGTCCGCGGAGCGGCTTTTCCTTCCGCGCCCACTGGTAGTACCCAATCAGCGTGTCCTTGGTGGTCGGTTTGGCCGTCCCCTTCACCGTGTAGTTATTGAAGACACCCAGGTCGGTGGCCACCAGCGGGTCGACGCCTGAGACCTGCTTGTCGATCTTGAAGTGGTTGAAAGCGGTATAGAACCACACCTTGTCGGTCTTGATCGGACCACCAAGGTCGGTGTGACCCTCCCAGAACTGGAGATTGGGCTGGCCGGTGTCGCCGCGCCGCCGGTGGTCGGCGTCGAGGTTGTCGTCGACGAAGCTCTCGTCTTCGTAGGTCAGGTTGTTGAGGGACCGGAACGTATTGCCGCCGGTCTTGATCGTCGAGAACACCGCCGAACCCGGCGTGCCCATCGTCACGTCGCCGCCCGCCGCGCTGACCGACACCTCTTCGTGGGCGAAGAAGTCCTGATAGATGCCGGCGCCGCCGGTGCCCTCGGTGGTGTCGACGCCGTCGGTGACGACGCGATTCTGGTTGCGGACGCCGAAGCTTTCATAGCCGGTCTGCTGGCTCTTGTGGCTGCCGCCGACATCGAAGCCGAGCATGCGCACCCCCGGCGCCTGGCCGAGCGTGGCCCACAGGTCGGTGGCCGAGGGAATCGCCGCCAGCCGTTCGGCGCTGAACTCGGCGCCCATCTTGGTCGACGAGACGTCCACGACGGGTGCCTCGCTCGTCACAGTAATCGTCTCCTGGAGGCTGGCTACCTGCAGCGACGTGTCCACGGTCAGGGTTTGGCCGAGCGCGAGGAGAATGTTTTCACGCTTGGCGGTCTGGAATCCGCTCAACTCAAACGTGAGCGTGTAGCGTCCGGGCGGCAAGGACGGGAAACGGAACCGGCCGTCGGTTTCCGTCACCGCGGTTTGCGTCCCGATCAGGGCGGGCGACAGCGCCGACACCGACACGCCTGGCAGGACGGCGTTCTGGGCATCGGTTACGATGCCGATCAAGCGGGTCTGATCCTGTGCCCATGTGGGGGTCGACAGCACGGCCGTCATCAACACCGCCGTGACCAAGTTGCGAATCATAGGTGCTTCCTCCAAGTACAAATCACTCGAGCGGCGGCTCCGGTCGGAATGACCGGCCGCCGACTTCAGACGTCCGATCGCGCGTCCTCCTTTCGTAAACAGGTTAGAAGTCGTAGCCGATCCAGAAGGTGAACTTGGGCTTGCGGAACGCGGCGCTGCCGCCGGACTGGGCGAAAACGATGTCCTCCCACTGTTTGTTCAACAGCGTCTTCCACGACCAGTCGAGGTGCGCCGGAAGGCCGAGGGCGAAGGTGGCCAGGCTCACGCCGTACGACGCACGACCGTCGACCAACCGCCTGCCCCTGACCGTCACCGGGTTGCCCAGAATCGGCGAGAGGTCGCTGTTGAGGCCGACCACGGGGCGCTCGATCGAATCGCTGCTGCTGAAGAACCTGAAGGGCACGCCGTCGAAGCTGGCGCCGCCCAGGCCGGCGAACAGCGTGGCGCGCACGCCCCCGAGCACGCCAATCGGCGTGGCCATGGCATCGATCAGCGGGAAGCGCAGCTCCGCGTTGGCGAAGAAGGCGTTCTGGCCCGCAAACGACAGGTAGTCGTAGCCACGCAGTTCCGAGTTGCCGCCGAAGTAAGTAAAGTCTGGATTTGTGCCCGTGCTCTTGAATCCCTTGGCGCGCAACGCCAGAACACCCGTGGCACCGATCCGGAAATATTTCCGCACATCACCGTCGAAGGTCTGCCGTGACAGAGTGTTGCCGATCTTCGGCGCCACTTCGTACGCGAGGCGCATGGTGCTGCCCGACAGCGGCCCGAATTCGCGGAAGACGGTAGTCTCCTGCACAAAGGCGGCGCCGAAGGGCACCATGTTGCCCTTGTTGAGGATCGCCCGGCCGAACTGCTGTTGTTGAAACTGATTCGAGAAGGCTTCGACCGCCGGATCTTCAAACGACTCATCGAAATGGCTGAAGCCGCCGTACACCTCGAGGCGGCGGTAGCGGTTGAACGGATAGATCCCGATAACGCTGGCGCCCTGGACCGTACGCGTCGCCGTGGCGAGATCGCGGCCGATCAGCCCCGATAGCGCCGGATCGAAGAAGGCGCCGGACTGTTGACCAAAAAAGAACTGCGTCTGCGAGAAACCTTGCAGGGCCCATTGCAGGCGGCTCCTCATGTTGAGCCAGGTGCCGGCAATACTTCGGTACTGCGACACCGACGCCACGTTCAGATTGAACTGCTCGTCACCGAGCACGTCCGTGAACGTCACCTGGGTGCCGCCGAACACGTCGCCGCCGCTCGTGACACCGAGACCCACGGGCGGGCGTCCTTCCAGCAGCAGTTTGTCGAACCGGCCTTTCTTCTTCTTGTTGTCGGCCACCAGCTGGTGGCTGATCGGCGCCTGGAAGTCGA
>CAYGMD010000079.1:0-20169 GCA_964350785.1 uncultured Acidobacterium sp.
CGCGAGCGCATCCGCCAGATCGAGGCCAAGGCGCTGCGCAAGCTGCGCCACCCGTCGCGATCGCGTAAACTGCGGGCGTTCCTCGAAGGTCGTTCCTAACCGAGGGCCCATAGCTCAGTTGGTTAGAGCGGCCGGCTCATAACTGGTTGGTCCCTGGTTCGAGTCCAGGTGGGCCCACTCTTTAGTGCACGTGAACGTTGACAGTTGAAAGCTAGATGCTCCCAGACCTCGAACGGCTGATTCAACTGCAAGAGATCGAAAGCAAGGCCGCGGTGGCCGCCAAGGCCATCGCGGAGGCCCCGGGCCGCATTGCCGCGCTCGACGCCCTGCTGCACGACGCCACCACCGCGCTCGAGACGGCCAGGCGGGCCCTCGCCGACAACAAGACCCGCCGCGGATTGATCGACAAGGACCTGGCCGCCGTCCAGCAGCGCCAGGGCAAGTACAAAGATCAGCTGATGCAGGTGAAGACCAACGAAGAGTTCCGCGCGATGCAACACCAGATCGACGCGGCCGCGACCGAGGTCGGCGTCCAGGAAGAGAAGATCCTGATCAACATGATGGAGGCCGACGAGATCAACGCCACCATCAAGAAGGCCGAAGCCGCCCTCAAGGCCGCGCAGGCCAAGGTCGGCACCGAGCGCGGCGCCATCGAGGCCGACGTCAAGGTCCAGCAGGCCGTGGTCACCGACTGCGCCGCCGCCCGCACGGCCCTGATCGCGAACCTCAACGACAAAGGCCTGGTCGACACGTTCGCCCGCATCGCCAAGGTCCGCGGCACCGCGGTCGCCCGCGCCGAGGGCGAGCGCTGCACGGTGTGCCAGGTGCGCCTGCGCCCGGCGGTGTTCGTCAACGTGCTGAAGAACGACCAGATCGTGCAGTGCGACAGCTGCAACCGCATCCTCTACTTCGTACCGCCGGTCGCCGTACCTGCCGCACCTGCCGCGCCCGACGCCTCCGCTTGATGATCACCGCATATTTTGACGGCGGCTCGCGGGGCAACCCCGGCCTCGCCGGGTGGGGTGCGTACATCGTCGACGATGCCGGCAACGTGCTGGCGGAGTTGAGCGGAGCGCTGGGCGTCGCGACCAACAACGTCGCCGAGTACCACGGCCTGATCGCGGCGCTGCAGTGGGCCGCCGATCACGACGTCACCGCGCTCGCGGTGAAGGGCGATTCGCTGTTGCTGGTCGAGCAGATGCGCGGCAACTACAAGGTCAAGAACGAAGGCCTGAAGCCGCTCCACATGAAGGCCCGCATGCTGGTGATGCAGATCGGCAACGTCAGCTTCGCCCACGTCCCCCGCGACCGGAACAAGGACGCCGACCGCCTGTCCAACGTCGGCATGGACGCCAACGGCGGGTAGTTCGACGACCATGCCGGGCCCCTTGCCGCTCACGTTTGGCAATGTGCTTAGCGGTAAGTATAATAACCACATGAACAGCACCCGCGCGACGGCCGCGGCCTTGGGCCGACTTGGCGGCCAGGCGCGAGCCCGGCGATTGGACCCGGCGGAGCGAAAGCGCATCGCCGCACTCGGCGGCGCCGCGAGAAAACGGTCGCTCGACGCCGCGCGGCGAATCGCCGACAACTTCGCCTACGCCTCCGCGGTTCAGGAGCTCGGCGGGCCACGGACGACCGCGGCCCGAATCAGTACCTGCAAGGGGCCCCTCCCTGGTCTCTACCCTGATCGGAAGTGATTTGCGCGATGCCGCCGCGTTGCTCGACGACGCCGGCCGGATCGTCGCGGACCTGACCGCGTTGGGTCTGGAGCCGGTCATGGTCGGCGGCATGGCGCTCGTCACCATGGGATCGCGCCGCGTCACCCGTGACTTCGACTTCGTGATCCCGGTCCCGGGCGATCGCCTCGCGGCCCTCGTCGACGCGTTCTACGACCGGGGGTTGGAGTTGGCCGCCCGCGTCAACGGTGCGGGCGACATCACGGCGACGATCGACAACCGCAAAGTCGCCGTCATCCGACTACGTCTCGACGCGCCGTCCAGTGCATATTTCTCTCACCCGAAGACGGGCCTGCGCGTGGATCTACTGTTTGATTTCCCCGTGGCGGCCTCAGACCTCGCTGCCCGCGCCACCCGAATCACCATCCGGTCCCAAGGCTTTCTGGTCGCCTCCGAAGATGATCTGCTGAAACTCAAGCGCATCGCCCGAGCGAACCGCGCATCCGCAGGTGACGCCGAGGACATCGCGTTCCTGGAGAGCCGACGCCGGCCGTAGGCACCAAGACAGGTGAAGAACGAGGGGCGCGCAGCTCGACGAATGAGAAGCCCGCTACTTGCGCATCACGAACCCGTCCATCGCCAGCAGATCGAGCCCCGTGCCGTAGAACACGCGGATGGCATCCCGTGGCGAGCACACCAGCGGCTCATGAAAGCCGTTGAACGAGGTGTTCACCAGCGCCGGCGTGCCGGACACCTCGCCCCATTGCTCCAGCAACCGCAGGTAGCGCGGCTCATCCTCCCCCACCGAATGCACTCGCACCGTCGTCGCCCCGTCCGGCAGCAGCGTCCGGAACCGTTCGGGATCGCGCGGCGTGTACTCGTACTGCATGAAGGGCGAGGGTTGCGGCGGCCCGGTGAGCCCGGCGGGCACCTCGAACAGGTCGCCGAGGCGGGCCCGCGGGACGCTGACGCCGTAAGTACGAAACGCGGCGCGCTTCTTGAGATACCCGTTCAGGTTATCGAGCACGTACGGCGAGAACGGGTCGGCGAGCACCGTCCGGTGCCCCAGCGCGCGCGGCCCCCACTCGAGCCGGCCCTGAAACCAGCCGACCAGGCGCCCGGCCGTGATGGCGTCCAGCACGGTATCCACGACCTGCTCGTCGCGCTGCAGGTCAAACGACAGCTTGCAGTTCGTGAGGGTGGCGTTGATCTGCGCGGCGTCATACGCCGGCCCCAGGTACGCGCCGGAGACGCCGGGCACACCCGGAGCACCGGCCGCACCCGCGGCCAGCAAGGCCGCACCCATGGCGCTGCCGCTTCGTCCGGGGTGCGCCGGCAGAAACGTGCGGTCGAACAGACCGCAGTGCGCCGCCGTGGTGTTCAGGTCGGTATTGAAGAACAGGCCGCCGCTCAGGCACACGTCCCTGGCTCCCGACGCCTGACCCAGTCGCCGCAGCAGCTCCACGAGGCATTCGCCGAGCCGGCGTTGCACCGATGCGGCGACGTCGCGCTGGCGCGACGCGTCGCCCTGGGCGGCATCGCTCACGAGCTCGCGAAAGCCGGTGGGGACCTGCATGCCGGCGTCGGTGACGGCAATGGCGTCGGCGAGGGCGCGCTGGCGGTCCACGCCGGCGCGGGCCATGGCCTCGGTCAGGTGTTCGTCGCGCGCGGGCCGCAGATTCAGGCCCGCCGTGAGCTCGCTGTAGACGCGGGCGATGGGAAAGTCGCCGGCATCCACGTCGAGCAGCACCGCATCGGATGCGCCCGTGCCCCGGTAATGCCACGCGCTCCAGCCCCTGGGCACGCTGGCGTCGCAGGTGACGACCAGGGCGGCGTCGAAGCCCGAGGCGCGAAACGCGTATTCCGCGTGCGCCTGGTGCGCCGCCACCTCGCGCCGGCCGGCGGCAGACCACGGCGGGGTGTCTTCGTCCCTGACCACTGCCGTGTCCGTGATCTCGCCGTCATTGCGTCCGAAAAAGGCGAGCAGTTCGGCGATGGCCAGATCAGGCCCACCCAGGGTGGGTGCCTGCCGCGCCCGCGTCAGGCGATTCTCTTCGCACGCCGCGATGCCGCGTTCGGTGTCGATCAGGGCGGCGGCTGGTCCGAGCCGCGCCCGGGCAATTCCCACGTATAGCGCTGACATGCCGAGTGAATGTTAGCCGCAAATGCGGCGGTACTCACGGTGTCCGCGCAGTCGGCGTTCCAGGACAATTACGAAATTCCGGCGAATCCGGACCTCAACCCAAGCCGCCCCGAACCGGCGCCAGGCGGACTGGCGCAGCGTCAGGGTTCCGGATGTTTAGTACCGGCCGCTCTCTCGCCCGCCGGCAAGAGCGCCGAGAGCAAGCTGATCCGCAGACTCGTCGACGGTGATGGGGGCATGCAGATGCCGCCGGCCGGCGCGCTGCTGCCGGAGGAGATCGGCATTCTGCGCGCGTGGATCGATCAAGGGGCCGAGTTCCGCAACGACGTGGGCGAAGATGCGATATGACGGAGGCATCAAGCCAACCTCATCCGTCCAGCAACAAGGGCGCTGACCCCCTGTTCCCCTATTTCTTCAGCACCATCACCGTGAGGCTGCCGGGCGTCAGCGCCGGGTGTCCCGAGTTCGCCGCCACACTGCCGGCCACGAGCTGACCGCACACGGCGATCGTATGCGTTCCGGGACCGAGCGGCAGCGCGCGAGTGATCGACCAATTGCCGAATCCTGGCGTGACGCCGGCGGTGTTCAAAATCGTCAGGCGATGCAGCGAGCCGACGACAGCCACGCCATCGACGACCAGCCTGAACTCGACCAGGGCATTGGTCGAGGAGCCGATGCCGTGGATCTGCACACTGCCATCAGCGGCGGCAACGACCACGCTCGCGTCGGGTACCGTCACCGTCGCGGAGACCCCGGGAATGGGAGCGCAGGTGATGGCCGACAGGATGACTCCCGCCGAGCTGAGCACGGTAAACGCGCCTTGCCCCGTGGTACCGGCCTCGCCAGGGGCACCCGCCGGGCCCTCAGGTCCGATCGATCCCGTCTCACCCGCGGGTCCTTGCGGTCCGTGCGGGCCTTCCGGCCCGGCCACACCCTGAGGTCCGACCGGGCCCTGCGGTCCCACCGGGCCCTGCGGTCCCACCGGGCCTTGAGGTCCCACCGGGCCCTGAGGTCCCACGGGACCCAGGGGTCCCATCGGACCCTGCGCGCCGGTGGCGCCGGTTTCGCCCTGGGGCCCAACGACGTTCCATCGGACCAGGACCTCCCCTCGCCGACAACTCTCCCCCGCGTCGATCAAGCGGACCAAGCGTCCATCAGTCGCGTTGTTGTTGTCCCTGACGCACGCGTAGATCGCCGGCTCGGTTGATGTGGGCCCGGAAAGATCCTGGGCGCCGGCGAAACGGGAAATCGCAGGAGCCGCAAGTATCAGGACCGCGATCGTGCTGAGGCGAATTGGCGTTGACGGCATCGGACACCACCCATCACTGGAGAGACGCGGTTGACGAAACCTTCAAATCATCCGGCGCGAGCGTGACTGCATGAATCTAGCCACGTTCAGATCTGGCAATGGTCGGGGTAAGACCACGTAGTTCCGTGCATCCGTGAACACCAGGGCCGGCCAAAATTGTCGGTGAAAAACCGGAACTGTAGTTGGGGGCCGTGGGTCGACGGCCCTCCGGCTTGTCTATGGCAATTCCACGCGAGTCGCAGAATCAGGCCTGTTTAGCCTGTATACTGTCTGCATTCTGGCTGACACCTCCCAGGTCGATCGGGCCTACGCCAGCATCAAGGCCGGCATCATTAACGGGCGCTACCCGCCGGGGGCGCCGTTGGCGGAGCCGAGCCTCGCGTCGGCCCACGGCATGTCGCGCACGCCGGTGCGCGAGGGCCTGTCGCGGCTGTGGCAGGAGGGCTATCTCGATCGTGTCCAGGGGCGCGGCTATTTCGTTGCCCGGGTCACGGTCCAGTCAGTCAACGACACCTTCGAGGTCCGCCGCCTGCTCGAAGGGGCCGCCGCCGCCCGCGCCGCGGAGCTGGCCAGCCCAGACGATGTCAGCGTGCTGCGCGAGCTCGCCCAATTGCGGGCGCGCGATTACCGCGAGGCCGAAGCCGCCAACGCGCGATTCCATCTCGCCGTTGCCCACGCGGCCCGAAACACCCTGGCGACCGAGCTGATCGAGCGCTGCCTGGCGCAGATCGATCGCTTCCTGTCGCTTGGCGCCTCGCCCGGCCAGTTCCAGGCCGGCGCCTCGGAAGCGCACATCCAGATCGTCGAGGCCATTGCCCGCCGCGATCCGGCGGCGGCCAGGACGCTGATGGAAGACCACCTCGATTGCGGCAGCAGCCGCATGAAAGACGCCTTGCTGCGGGGAGAGATATCCGGCGTCGGCGTGCGCTAGGCAAGACCGTCCTGTTGTTGTTTGTTTTGATTTTCCCGGAGGTCAGAAATGAAGTTACGAATGGTGAGTTGGCTCATGGTGCTGTTGCTGTCGGCGACGGCCGCGGCAGCCCAGCAAGGCACGTCTGAACTGCGCGGCCGCGTGATCGACGAGCAGGGCGCCGTGCTGCCCGGCGTGACCGTGACGGTCACCAACCAGGCGACCGGCATGTTCCGGACGACCGTCTCGGGCGCCGACGGCTCGTTCATCGCCAGCGGCCTGGTCCCCGGCACCTACCGCGCCACCGCCGAGCTGACGGGCTTCAAGACGTTCGACCGCGGGGAACTGCGCCTCGAAGTCGGCAAGACCACCAGCATCGACGTCACCATGTCGCTGGGCGGGCTCGAAGAAACCGTGAGCGTCACTGCCACCTCGCCGATTATCGACCTGACGTCGAAGGAACTGGGCGGCAACATCACCAGCGACACGCTGGTGAAGCTGCCCAGCGTGAACGGCAACTTCATCGGCTTCGTCGGCCTGCTGCCCGGCATCGTCCCCTCGGTCAGCACCGAGTCGTTCGGCAGCGACTCGATCTCGGTGAACGGCCAGGATCCCCGCAACAACAACTACATGCTCGACGGCGGCAACAACAACGACGACGTGATCGGGCAGCGGGCGGGCACGCAGGCGCGCACGCCGATCGAGGCGATCCAGGAGTTCCAGGTGATCACCGGCCAGTACGACGCGCAGTACGGGCGCACCTCGGGCGCGGTCGTCAACGCCGTGACCAAGGCCGGCACCAACGACTTCCGCGGCGTGGCCTTCGCCTTCGGCCAGAACGCCAGCCTGGCGTCGAAGGATTTCTTCGCCAAGCAGAACAACACGGCGAAGCCCGACACCAGCTACCAGCGCTGGGGCGGCACGTTCGGCGGCCCGATCGTGAAGAACAAGATCCACTTCTTCGGCAGCCTCGAGCGGTTCGCGATCGATCGGCCCAACACCATCAACATCCCGTCGCGGCCCGAGTACAACGGCACGCAGATCACCAAGGATCGGGTGTGGAACACCATCATCCGCGGCGATCACCAGGTCAGCAACAACACCACCTACAGCGTGCGCTGGCTGCGCGAGCAGTCGCCGCAGGTCAACCAGATCATCGGCACCGCGGCCCAGCCGGCGGCGCCGGCGGCGGCGCGCGAGGAATCGGACGTCGACCAGACCGTGTCGGGCAGCCTCAACATGGTGCTCTCGAACACCAAGGTCAGCACCTTCCGCCTGACCTGGACGCGCGAGAACGTGACCTTCGCCAACAACTGCTTCAACACCAACGGCCGCGACATGACGCAGTGCCCGGTGTCCCTGTCGTACCAGGACTACTTCGATCAGCAGGACAACACGGCGCAGGCCCGCATCAACGACGGCATCCAGGCGGAAGAGACGCTGGCGTGGTTCATTCCCGGCAAGGGCGGCGACCACGACCTGAAGCTGGGCGTGCAGTACTCGTACTCGACGGCCTACAACACCAACCAGGGCAACCTGAACGGCACCTTCTCGTTCGGCCGCAACAACGTGCCGTTCAACCCGGCGGTGCCCTCGACTTACCCGGATCGCCTGACCATTCGCGTGGGCGGCCCGAACGTGTTCTACCAGAAGGCGCACTACATCGCCAGCTTCGTCCAGGACAAGTGGCGCCTCGGCAACAACATCACGCTGAACCTCGGCGCGCGCTACGACGTCGAGCTGATTCCGTTCCCGGAAGAAGACGACGACCCGCTCACCGACAAGCACCCGGTGGACACCAACAACCTGGCGCCGCGCCTCGGCTTCACCTATGACATCGGCGGCAACAGCGTGGTCCGCATCGGCGTCGGCCGTTTCTACGACAAGACGCACTTCGAGGTGATTGGCGGCCTTTACACCGGCACGCCGTTCACGAGCTCGTTCATCGTCAACTTCCCGACCGCCGCGGCCGACAACGGCCCGCGCAACGGCCAGCGGCCGACCGACCCGTTCCTGGTCAACGGTCCGACCCTGAACCGCACGCTGCTCAACCAGCTCTACCCGGGCGGCCAGCGGCTGCGCAACACCGGCGCGTCGTGGGACAACCCCGATCGCCGCACGCCCTACACCGACGAGGTCAGCATCGGCTACGAACGCCAGCTGGGCGCGCAGTTGAGCACGAGCATCGACTACGTGCACTCCAGGGGCCGCGACCTGCTGATGTCGCGAGTGCTGAATCCCCAGGTGCGCTCGAACCCGGTGGTCGCCGCCTCGACGCTGGTGCGCGTGCCGAGCGCCGACCTGATCGCAGCGACCGCGGAGCTCGCCCAGAAGTATCCGGGGTTCGCGCCGTTCACCACCGCCGTGACCCAGAACATGAACGTCGGCGAGCTCAACTACAACGCGCTGATGCTGCAGTTGAAGAAGCGGTACAGCAACAACTTCAGCGCGCAGGTGTCGTACACGCTGGCCAAGTCGCGCGGCAACACCTCGGGCAACGGCGCGCCGGCCAGCAACTTCCAGGTGCTGCAGGATCTGCGGCTCGACCGGAACGAGGGGCCGACCGACTTCGACAACCGCCACAACCTGACCATCAGCGGCACGGCGCTGGTGCCGAAGACCGGCGGCCTCAACCTCAGCTGGGTGGCACGCCGGCTGAGCGGCCGTCCGTTCACCCTCGTCAATCAGAACGTCGATCCCGACCTCAACGGCATTCAAGCCGAACCGCTGCCGGCGGGCGACTACAAGGGCAACGGCAACAACGCCTTCACGGTCGAGAACTACACGCCCGAGCGCAACGGCGCCTACGGCCCCGGCTTCTTCGGCCTCGACATGCGCTTCGGCTACAGCTTCCGCATGGGCGGCCAGCGCAAGCTGGAATTGTCGGCCGACCTCTTCAACATGACCAACCGCACCAACTTCGCCAACCCGACGGGCAACCAGGCGTCGGCGCAGTTCCTGCTCCTCACGGCGTATAGCACCAGCTACTCGCCGCGCAAGGCGCAGCTCGGCCTGCGCATGGAGTTCTAGACCTCGTCCGGCCCCGGGCCGGACCTCTCACGCAGGGCGGGTCTCCTTCCCGCCCTGCGTTTTTTTCTGGTGCCAGGATGCACCGGTGCCCCTCCTCCGCTGCGCCCTCTTCGCGATCGGCCGCCGCTGAGGCACGCCGCCCGTGAGCACGGCGACTATAATTGGGTCATGCGGGACGATCGCCCAAGGGCGCTTGTTTATCGTCCAGGCTCCCTGGGCGACACCCTGGTCGCCATGCCGGCGATCCAGGAGATCCGCCGCCAGTACCCCTCGCACCGGTTGACCCTTCTCACCGAACGCCAGGCCCCTGGATCCGAGCGCGTGTCGGCGTGGACCATCCTGAAGGACACCGGGTGGTTCGACGAGGGTCAGTTCTATACGGTCAAGCCGGGCCCGCGCGACCGGTGGCGAAACTTCGCGCTCGCCATGCGCCTGCGCGCGCGCGGCTATGACGAGGTCTTCTCCCTGGCGCCGCCGCGGACGCGGAAGCAACTGGAGAACGACGCATTCATCTTTCGGCGCGTAGTGGGGGCCAGGCATTACCACGCGGCCCGACGCGAATGGACCGGCAGTGGCGGCGCGGCGCCCGTCGAGCACGAGGGACTGCGCCTGTTGCGCATTGTGTCGCCGCACGCGGGCGCCGACCTGCTCAACAGGTTCCGGCTGGGCGTGCCGGACGCCGAACAGGAACGGTCGCGGCTTCTGCTGCGCGAACTCGGTGTGCGGCCGCATCAGGTGCTGGTCGGGATCGCGCCCGGGTCGGGCCGGCCGACCACGGCCTGGCCGGCCGACCGCTTCGCCGCGGTCGGCCGCGCGCTCCTGGAGCAGTTCCCCCACGTCGTCCTGCTGGCGATCGGCGGTTCGCACGAACGCGGCCTGTGCGAACAGCTGTGCGCGGCCTGGGGTCCGCGTTCGCACAACCTGGCGGACCGGCTCGGTGTGTTCGGCTCCGCGGCCGTCCTGGCCCGCTGCGCCACGTTCATCGGCAACGATTCCGGACCGATCCACCTCGCGGCGCTGGCCGGCGTCCCGTGCGTCGCCATCTTCAGCGCCAGGAACGCGCTCGGCCACTGGGAGCCGCTTGGCCAGGGCCACCTCGTTCTCGAGGAGCGGCCGGAGTGCGCCGGCTGCATGCTCGACGTGTGCGTTCACGAGGCTTACAAGTGCCTGACCCGCATCGAGGCCGGCACCGTGATTCGCGGTGCGGTCGCGCTGATCGAGGCACGCAGCGGCGCGCGCCTCGCGGTGTGAGGATTACGCGTGCCACGCTCTCCTGCACCAGTGGTTGAGTCCGCGACGCCGTGGCTGCGCGAGTATCGCGGCAAGACCGTGGTGGTCACCGGCGCGGCCGGCTTCCTCGGTGGCCGGCTGGTGGCCCGTCTGGCCGGGACCGCGTGCACCATCGTCCGTGTCACGCGCACGCCCGCCTGGCCCTTGCCGCCGACCGTCGCCACCATTCGCGACGAAACCGGCGACGTCCGCGATCGCGCGATCTGGGACCGCCTGGTGAGCGCCGACATAATCGTTCACCTGGCGGCGCAGACCAGTGCGAGCGCCGCCAACAGCGACCCGGCCCTGGATCTCAACGCGAACACGTTGCCGTTGCGTTACTTGCTCGAGGCCTGCCGGCAACAGGGGCGCCAGCCCGTCATCCTGTTTGCGGGCACGGTGACCGAAACCGGCGTACCATCGAGGTTGCCGGTCAACGAGGACGCCCCGGACCATCCGGTTACCGTCTACGACCGCCACAAGCTGATGGCCGAACGCGAGTTGAAGGAGGCGGTGGCCAGGGGCGCGGCGCGCGGCGCCACCCTGCGCCTCGCCAACGTCTACGGTCCCGGGTCGCCGGGCACGAGCCGGGACCGCGACGTGCTGAACCGAATGATCAGGACCGCCGTGCGCGGCGGCACGCTGACGGTGTTTGGCGCCGGCCGTTCGCTGCGCGATTACCTCTTCGTGGACGATGCGGCCGATGCGTTCCTGATGGCGGGGACGCGGCCCGAGCCAATCAACGGCCGGCACTACGTGGTCGGCAGCGGCAGCGCCCTCAGCATTCGCGAGGCCTTCGAGCTGGTGGCGGCGCGGGTCGAAGCGGCAACCGGCCGGCGCGTGCCGGTCGTCACCGACGATGCCATCCGGCCACTGTCGGCCCTCGAACAGCGCGATTTCGTCGCCGACTCGTCGCGGCTGACCACCGACACCGGCTGGCGTGCGCGGTGGACGCTGGCGGCCGGCATCGATCAGACCATCGAGGCGTACTCGTGCGCATAGTGGTGACCGGCGCCCTCGGCCACATCGGCTCGCGCTTGATTCGCGAGCTCGGCACCACCTGTCCCGGCGCGGCGATCGTCATGATCGACAACCTGGCGACCGAGCGCTACGCCTCGCTCTATGACCTGCCGGCGGCCGGCCACTACCAGTTCATCGAAGCCGACGTCCTGACGGCCAACCTGACGGCGCTGTTTGCCGGCGCCGACGCGGTGATCCACCTCGCGGCGCTCACGAACCCGGCTGCCCGCGATCAGCCCGGGGACCTGATGATGCAGGTCAACGTGGCGGGCACCGCGCGGGTGGCGCGGGCGTGCCTGGCAAGCGGCAGCGCCCTGTTGTTTCCCTCGACGACCAGCGTGTACGGCGTGGCCGAGGGCGTGGTGGCTGAAGACTGCGCTCCCGCCGACGTCCGGCCGCAGAGTCCCTATGCCGAATGGAAGCTGCAATCCGAGGAGTTCCTGCACGCGCTGGGACGGCGCGAAGGCCTGCGTTTTGTAATCTTCCGGATGGGCACCATCTTCGGGCCGTCGGTCGGCATGCGCTTTCACACGGCCGTCAACCAGTTCTGCTGGCGGGCCGTGGCCCGGCAGCCGCTCGAGGTATGGCGGACGGCATCCCACCAGTACCGTCCCTACCTGGACCTCTCGGACGCGGTTCGCGCCATGTTGTTCGTCGTGCGCCGGCAGCAGTTCGACCGCCGCGTCTACAACGTGTTGACGCTGAATGCGACCGTGCAGCAGGTGGTGGAGACGTTGTCGAGCTACGTGCCCGATGTGAGCATCACCTACATCGACTCGCCGCGGATGAACCGGTTGTCGTACTACGTGGATAACGGGCGGTTCGGCGAGCTGGGGTTTGAATTCACCGGGACGCTCGCCCGCGGCATTGGCGACACCATCACCATGTTGACGGGCGCGCGGTCGCCCCTCGCCACCGGCTTCGGCCCGTTGCCCCGTTGACCAACCAGCGCGCCGGGTGGCCGGCCGGCAACGCCGAGGGACCTCCGGTCTGGTTGGATCCCAGTTTCACCGATTGGCTGCGGCAGCATCCTCAGCTGGACGCCATCCGGCGCTATCTGCCTACCGCGGACGCCCCGCTGCAGTTCGAAGGCCAGGCCAGCATCGCGGCGCTGGGCTCGTCGTATGCCGACCGCGGCTATGGCTCGTTGATCTACGCGCTGATCCGCGTGCTCCAACCGCGCCGCTGCGTGGAGATCGGGATCCTCCGGGGGTTCAGCTTGCTGACGGCCGCCGCGGCGTTGCGTGACAACGGCGGCGGCGGCATCGCCGGCTACGACCTGTTCGACGACTACCCCTATCGCCATGCCGACCAGTCCCAGGTGGCGCAGCAGATTCTCGACTCCGGCCTGGCCCTGTGGACCACGCTGCATCGGGCGGATGTCAGGGCCGTGCACCAGCAATGGGAGGCCGTGGACTACCTCCATGTCGACGTCTCGAACACCGGGGACACCTACCGCCAGGTGTTCGAGGACTGGGCCCCCAAGGTCGGCCAGGTCATCCTGCTGGAAGGAGGCAGCCGCGAGCGCGACAATGTGGATTGGATGCTTCAGTACGGCAAGCCCGCCATCGCGCCCGCCATCGCCACGCTCCGGCGGGCGCACCCGGAGTGGAGCCTGTCGGTGCTCGAGCCGTTTCCGTCGTTGACGGTGGCGCTGAGGACGCGGCAGCCATGAGCGCACCCGAGCTGCTGACCATCCTGCTGACGCTGAAGGATCGGGTGCCGTTCACGCATCGCTGGCTGGACTACGCCGTCGGCGTCGGACTGCCGTTCCGCATCCTGGTCGCCGATGGCGGCACGGACCACGGCGTAGCCGAGGCCGTGGCCGCCCGCGAGGCCAAGGGGCTCGACGTCGATTACCTCAGGTACCCCGCAGACCAGACCTACGCTGACTACTACGCCAAGGTCGCCGACGCGCTGTCGAAAGTCACCACCCCGCTGGTGGTCTTGGCCGACAACGATGACCTGTTCATCCCCGACGGCCTCGCCCGTGCCGCGCAGTTCCTGGCGGATCATCCGGGCTACGTCGCTTGCGGAGGCCAATGCGCGGTGTTCTGGGTGTCCGGAGAGGGCTCCGCCGCTGACGCGGGGGCGCTGTACGGCCGGCAGGTGGAGTGGAAGTGCAGCAGCCAGATCTCGACCGACGTGGCCGATACCGCGCGGCAGCGCCTGCGCGATCGATGCCTGGGCGCGAACGATGTGTTTTATGCCGTTCATCGTACCGAGTTATTGCGCCGGCACATCGAGGCCATTTGTGACTTCAACCCTCGCGACCTGTTCCTGATGGAGCAGACCGTGATGTTCCTGACGGCCATTGCCGGCAAGACGCGGCAGCTCGAGACGCTCTACATCGCCCGGCAGCAGGACTCGCCGGGCAGCAGTGGCGGTGCGCACCAGGAACGGTTCGGCGACTGGTACGATCGCATGTTGGCGCCAACCTGGTCCGAGGACTTCACACGCTTCGTGGATGTGACGGCCGACGCGCTGGCCCGCGCCGACGGCCTGGCCGCCGCCGCGGCCCGGCGCGCGGTAATCGAGTCATACAAGGCATCCGTGGCGCCGTCGCTGCTATCCGACCTGGTGTCGGAGCCGACGGTCACCTTCTCGATGCCCTTGACCCTGCAAGTGGTCCGCCGGCTGGTGCGGTTGCCGCGCGACAGCCGCCTGCGTCGCGGCGCCCAGGCGCTGTACCGCCACGCGCGCTGGCTTTCGCACGACTTCGTCCACGGCACGGAGTTCCGCACCCGGCGGGCCCGCGAAGCCGTTGCCGAGTTCAAGCCCGTCCGCGACTTTCTGGCCGCTCCGCCCGATCACCACTCCTGAACCGCCGGCACGTAACCAATCCACCGCCCGCCGGCGGCGGCAAACGCCTGCTCCTTCGCCCGCACCTCGGCGGCGTGATTCCACGAAAACAGCAATGCCCGATCGGGGTACGCGGCGGCGAACTCGGCATGCGGTCGCACGGGGATGTGCGCCCCCGGCGTGAAGGTGCCGTGCTTGGCGGGCGTCGTGTCGCTGATGAACTCCACCAGCTCGCTGGTGATGCCGAAGCGGTTGATGACCGTGGTGCTCTTGGACGTGGCGCCATAGCCGACCACGCGCAGACCGCGGCTCTTGAAATCCCGCAGCCGCGCCACCAGCTGCTCGCCATGGGCCGTCACGCGGTCGCGAAACGCCGCGAAGGTGGCGGGCAGGTGCAGTCCGCTCGCGCGCTCGCGCGCCAGCAGATCGGCGACGCGGCCCGCCGCCGGCCGCTGCCCGGCCGGCGCGATCCAGTAACGCAGCGACCCGCCGTGGACCGGCTGTGGCACCACGTCGACGACGGCGAGGTCGTGCTGGGCAAACAACGCCTGCACGGCCGTCAGCGTGAAGTACGAGGCGTGCTCGTCGTAGATCTGATCGAAGGCGGTCTGCTCGACGACATCGGCCCAATACGGGTCTTCAATCACGGCGACGCCCCCCGGCGCGAGCAAGGTCCTGATGCCCGCGACCACCGAGTGCAGGTCGGCGACGTGCGACAGCGCGTTGGCGGCAATCACCGCCTGCGCCTGGCCGTGCTCGGCCACCACCTGCCCCGCCTGGCCGGCATCAAAGAACCGGCACAGGGTGTTCACGCCGCCCGCCGCTGCCGCGGCGGCGACGCTGGCGGACGGTTCGACGCCGACGTGACGAATGCCGGCCTCGGCGAAGTGGCGCAGCAGCGTGCCGTCGTTGCTGCCAATCTCGACCACGAGCGGATCGGGCGCGCGCAGCCGGTGGTCGAGGAGGTCGCGCGCGATGGCGGCAAAGTGCGCGGTCATCCGCGACGAAGACGCCGAGTAGAACGGATAGCGCTCGTTGAACATCCGCTCGCGGCTGGGCTGGTCGAGCAGCTGCACGAGGGCGCAGTGCGGGCAGTAGCCGGCCCGCAAGTCGAAGAAATACTCATCGGCAAACTGATCGGGCGTCAGGAAGCCGTTGGCCAGGGGCATGCGGCCGAAGTCGATGAAGCACTCGACCGGCGAACCACAGGCCCGGCACGCGTGCGCCATCACCGCACCTCGCCCTGACGCGCGACGTACTCCACGGCGATCAGCGCGTAGGCAATCACGGCCGGGAACGCGGCAAAGAACATGCGCCCGGTATTGCCGGACAAGAGCGCCAGTCCGAATGCGAGCGGGATGGTCGCCGCCACCGCCGCCGGAATGGCGTGGTAGCGGTGCCGCGCATTCAGCCACCCCCCGATCGCCGCCAGCGGCAGCAGCAGCGAGAAGCCGCTTTGCAGATCATGCAGGCCGCGGACACTGAACAGCCCGGCCAGGTGGGCGCCCACCGCGGGAAGGTGTTCGCGGACATTCCGGACGAGTGACGGTCCCTGCGCCGCGAACATGGCGTCGACCGCCTGGCCGCTGGCCGCGTACGCCAGCACAGCGGCAACAAGGGCCAGCCAATAGATCGGCGCGCGGCGCAGGTCGGTCAGCAGCGGCAGCAGCAGGAACGGCAGGATGGTTTCCTTAGTCAGCGCCAGTACCGGCAGCAGCACCGCCAGCCACAGGGTGCGCTTCGTCACGAGCAGCGCCAGCACCGCGACCACGGCCAGGTAGTAGACCGCATCCACCATGGGCGTGGCGGTGGCCATCACGGTCGCCCGGCTGCTGGCAAACGCGGCGACGCCAAGCAGCGCCGACGGAACGGAAAAGGCCAGCGCCTGCAACAATGCAAACAGGATCAGGCAGGTAGCGGTGCTGAAGACGAAGTTGACGAGATAGAACGACCACCTGACCGCCTCGTCCGGCCCCTCGGCCAGCCGGCCGGCGATTGGCAGGACCGCGCGCGCCAGGGCCGGCGTGACCCAGCGATACTGGTGCGGTCCCTCGCGTTCCACGGCCGGATCGCCGCGCGCGATCCGGACGTACTCGACGGCATCGCTGGCGCCGCCGGGCGCCGCCAGGGTGAAGAACCTGAACTGCTGATAGGTCGACCCGTACAACACCGCGATCGACACCGCCAACACCAGCGCGTACAGCCGCGGGTTGGGAACCATCGGGGCCTACGGTGCCGGCGCCGCGCCCGTGAGCGCCGCCGTGCCGAGAAACGGGGCGGTGATCAGGCCGGCGCCACCCGAGGTGAGCGCGTATCTCTTGATGATCGAAGTGGCAGCGGCAGCGCGCGACATGCGGGTGGCTGGACCAACATTACAACGGAACGGCGATCGCCGCAGCCATGCGGCCGGCCCGCTCACCCGCCGACCGGTACGAATCGAACAGGTCGGGATGCGCGAGCGTGCTGAGGCCGCACACGAAGATCCGGCCGGCCGGGACGCCGGCGTCGATCAACTGATCGCGGTTGGCCGCCCACAGGTCGAGGGTCAGGCGCGAATCACGGCGCCTGAACCACCGGGCCAGGTCCGCGGCGAGGTGGCCGGCCTGCTGGAACACCTCGATCAGCGAATCGCCCACTTCGTAATCGTCAGGTCCGATGCTGGGACCGATGGCCACGGTCAGGTCCGATGGTTCGGTCCCAAAGTTCCCGCGCATGGCCTCGACCGCGGCGGGGCCGACCCGCGCGCAGGTGCCGCGCCAGCCGGCGTGAATGGCGCCGGCCGCGCCGCTGACGCGGTCGGCGACGACCATGGACACGCAGTCGGCCACCAGCACGGCCAGCACGAGGCCAGGCACGTTCGACACCACCGCATCGCCATCGGGCCTTGTCTCGGCATCGGCTTCGGTGGTTCGGCCGCGCTGCAGCACGCGGACGATGTTGCCGTGGACCTGCTTGACGCGGCGGACGTGCTCGGGCGTTCCACCCACCGAGGCCGCGGTGGCCGCCCACCCTGCCGGATCCGGTAACCGCAGTTGCTTCGACGTAAACACGTGTTGCGCGATGGGCTCGAGCGGCGCGCACCTCAGCGCGTGCCCCCAAGGCTCGATGGTCCAATGAAATGCGGGATCGGGTGGCGGCGGGCTCATGCAACGAACACCTGGGCCGCGCAACCGCGGTTACCATCGGCGCCGCCGTCGTCTTGATAATGCGCCCGATTGCGTGCCTTTCGCCGTGGCATCGCCCTTGATAGCAGTCCTGGCGTGAACGAACGCATCGAGACGGGCCGGCAACCGGCCCGCGGACTGGAGAGAACCATGGTGGTCAAGATCATGCCGAACGACAAGGGGACGCCGTCAGGAAAGCTGGCGGACGCGGAAGTGCACTTCACCGACGGCGAGATGCAGGGGCTCAGGCTGCTCGGGTTTGCGGTGTGGGAGCGCCGCACGGGCGTGGGCCGCAACGTCACGTTCCCCTCCCGCACCTACTCGGTCAACGGCGAGCGGCGCAGTTTCTCGCTGCTGCGGCCGGTCACCGACCAGAACGCGCAGGACAAGGTGCGTGATCTGGTGCTGCAGGCGTACTCGGAATACGAGTCGCAGGCGGCCGTCGCCAGTTGAAGGGCGCCGCACCGCCGCTGGCTGTCGAGCCGACGCGTCAACTGATCACCGGCAGCAGGCTCGCGTTTTCCTTGGCGCGTTTCGGCGGCAGTGTCCACTCGGCGCGCGTGCTCTTCTCGAACTCGGCGCGGAAGAAGGGTTCCTTCATGCCGCCGTCGATGATGTCCCAGGGCAGCACGGCGTCGTTGCTGCGGTCGCGGTAGATGTAGAAGTCGCCGTCGAGGCCGGCGTCGGCCAGGGCCTTGCGCCACTGGCCCCCGTTGGCCTCGGCCAGCTCGATGGCCGGGGCAATGCGCCGGTCGCCGAGCGAGAGCAGGGCCTGGTAGTACGAGTGCCGCTCGCTCTTGATGTTGAAGTAGACGTTGTCGACATCGGCCACCAGGGTGCGCAAGCGCTTCATCTTGGCCTCGATGACGTCGGTGCGTTCCATGGGCAGCCACTGGTAGGCGGTGCCGGGCTTTGGCACCAGGGGATTGACGCTGGCGACAATGCGGCCGATGCGGCCGCGGGGCCGCGCGTGCTTGAGCATGATCTCGTGGATCTGCAGCGTCAGGTCGCGTATGGCCACCAGGTCGTCGTCGGTTTCGGTGGGCAGGCCGATCATGTAATAGAGCTTGAGGCTCTCGATGCCGCTCGAGAAAATCAGCTCGGCGCTGTCGAGAATCTCGGCGTTGGTCACGGTCTTGTTGATGACGCGGCGCAGGCGATCGGAACCGGTTTCGGGGGCGATGGTCAGCGTGCGCTCACCGCTCTCCTTGAGCAGCGAGACGATGGTCGGCGTCAGGTCGTCGAGGCGCAGCGAGGCGGGGCTGATCGAATAGCCCATGTCGCGCAGGCTGCGCAGGATGTGTTCGATGTCGGGGTGATCGCACAGCGCGATCGACACCAGCCCGGCCTTCGCCGAATGGGCGCGGGCGGCCTGGGCGAGGGCCAGGATGCGCTCGGTCGGGAACGCGCGCACGGGCAGGTAGTTGTAGCCGGCCCAGCAGAACCGGCACAGGTTGGCGCATCCGCGCACCACCTCGATCAGGAAGCGCGAGCCGAATTCGGTGTCGGGGGTGAAGATGGTGGTCGACGGCGGATCCACGGCCTCGGTGGACTTGAGGGCCGCCTTGCGCACGACCGGCGGCGCACCCGTGCCTTCGCGCGGCACGTAACGGGCGATGGTGCCGTCGGCCGCGTACTCGACGTCGTAGAACGACGGGATGTAGTAACCGCGCGCCTGCGCGAGGCGCTTCAACTGCTCGCGGCGCGAGGTGGTCGCCATGGCGTCCACCAGCGCGGGCACCAGCGCCTCGCCTTCGCCGGCGGCAATCACGTCGGCGAACATCGCCAGCGGCTCGGGGTTGACGAACGTCACGGCGCCGCCGATTACGACCAGCGGGTGCGTGTAGTCACGGTCGGCCGCGCGCAACGGGACGCCGGCGAGCCGCAGCATGGTCAGGACGTTGGTGTAGTCCCATTCGAACGACACCGAGAAGGCAATGACGTCGAAGTCGGCCACCGGCGTCTGCGACTCGATCGTCACGATGCGCGTGCCGGCTTCGCGCAGCGCGGCCAGTTCCTGCTTGGGGGGCAGGAACGCGCGCTCGCAAACGATGTCGGGTTGATCGTTGAACAGCCGGTAGATGGTCTGGAAGCCGAGGTTCGACATCCCGACGAAGTAGGTGTTGGGGAAAATCAGGGCGACCCGCAGCCGGTTGGCGTGCGGCTTGCTCACGTAGCCAATTTCCTTGGAGAGGATCTCCTGTGCGATCTCGCGTTGTTGCCTGGGCTTCATTCAGAAACGGGGGAGTCGTCGAGCTGGCGCTTCGCCGCCGGCGCTCGCGCCTCCCCTGGATCTGTCTACTGTATCAGGCCTACCCTTCGCTCCGCCGGAGGAAGGCCGGAACGTCAAGGTCGAGGTTGAGGTCGAATTCGCCGGGCAGGCCCTGCGATGCGGCCAGCGGGATATCGCCGCCATTCTGGCCCACCGCCACCGGCCGCACCGAAGCGGCGGGCATGTCGAGCGCCGGCCGGCGCACGATGGTGGCGCGCGGCTGGACGGCCGAGCTGGAATCGACCCGGATCGGCTGCGAGTAGGCCGACATGTCGACCGGCGTCTGCGTGGGCGCATGCGCCGGCGAGCGGTCGGCCTTGACGTGGTCGAAGCCGGTGGCGATCACCGTGATCTTCACCTTGTTGGTCAGCGCCTTGTCGACGACCGCGCCGAAGATGATGTTGGCGTCCTCGTGCGCCGACTCCTGGATGATCGTGAGCGCCTCGTTCACTTCCATCAGCGACATGTCGGGACCGCCCGTCACGTTGATGATCACGCCGCGCGCGCCGGTGACCGATCCGTCCTCGAGCAACGGGCTCGAGATCGCCTTCTGCGCCGCCTGCATGGCGCG
>CAYGMD010000080.1:0-19993 GCA_964350785.1 uncultured Acidobacterium sp.
GCCTTCAGCGTCGCGGAAGTACTCGGCGACCGTCAGCGCCGACAACCCGACGCGCAGCCGCGCGCCCGGCGGCTCCGTCATCTGGCCGTAGACAAGTGCCGCGCGCGACTTGCTCGGGTCGTTCACGTCGATGACGCCCGACTCCTGGAACTCGAGCCAGAGGTCATTGCCTTCACGGGTGCGTTCACCGACGCCGCCGAACACGGACACGCCGCCGTGCTTCAAGGCGATGTTATGAATGAGCTCCATGATGATGACGGTCTTGCCGACGCCGGCGCCGCCGAACAGGCCGATCTTGCCGCCCTGCAGGTACGGCTCGAGCAGGTCGATGACCTTGATGCCGGTCTCGAACATCTTGAGCTCGGTCGACTGCTCCTCCAGCGACGGGGCCGGCCGATGAATCGGCCAGCGCTCCTTCGTCTGCACCGGCTGGTCCGGGAAGTCGACCGGCTCGCCGAGCACGTTCAGCACGCGGCCGAGCGTCTCGGGACCGACCGGCACCGAAATCGGCGCGCCGGTGTCGATCACGCGCATGCCGCGCTGCAAGCCGTCGGTCGGCTTCATCGCGACCGTGCGCACGCGGCCTTCGCCCAGGTGCTGCTCAACTTCGGCGATGATGTCCACCTTCTCGCCGCCGGTCGAGCCGTCGTCGAAGATGCGGACGGCGTTGTAGATGGCCGGCAGGTGCCCGCCCTCGTACTCGACGTCGATGACGGGTCCGATGACCTGGATGACCTTGCCGACTTTTTGATCTGCTGCTGCTGTAGCCATATTTGTCTTTGCCGGCAGCACTAAAGTGCTGCCCTCCTGGCACGAGCCTTAGGTTGCCTGGGCTCCTGAAACAACTTCGATAATTTCGCGCGTGATGGCGGCCTGACGGACCTTGTTCATGTAGAGCGTCAGGCGGTCCACCATTTCCTTGGCGTTGCGCGTCGCGCTGTCCATCGACTGCATACGCGCGGCATGCTCGGCGGCCGACGATTCGAGCAGCGCGCGCTGCACCTGCACGGCTACGTGCATGGGCAGCAGCGTGTTGAGCAGCTGCTGCGGGTCCGGTTCGAACAGGTAGTCGACGGCCGGGCCGGCCGAGGCGCCGGTGGCCGTGCCTGCCACTTCGTTGAGGCGCGGAATCGGCAGCAGCTTCTCGATCACCACCCGCTGCTGAATCACCGACTTGAACTCGTTGTAAATCAGGTAGACCGAGCTGATCTCGGGACCGACGAATTCCCTGATCGCGGTGTTGGCAATCGCCTGGGCGTGCTTCCACTCGACGTTCTGGAACAGGCCGACTTCCTCGTAGAGCACGTCGAAGCCGCGGCGCTGGAAGAAGTCGCGGCCCTTGCGGCCGACCAGCGCCATGGCGACATCGCGGCCGTCCGGCGACTTCGGCTGGTCGATGCTGAACTGCAGCGCCGCCTTGGCGACGTTGGTGTTGAAGCTGCCGCACAGCCCGCGGTCGGCGGTGATCACGATCAACAGCGTGCGCGCCGCCAGCGGATCGTCGTTCAGCAGCGGGTGCGCCGTGTTCTCGGTGCGCGTCGCCAGGTTGTTGAAGACCCGCAGCATCTCCTGCGCGTACGGCCGGCTGCGCAGGATGCGCTCCTGCGCGCGGCGCAGCTTGGACGACGAGACCATCTTCATGGCCTTCGTGATCTGCTGCGTCGACTTGACCGCGCGGACGCGACGACGAATGTCGATCAGTGACGGCATGGGTTACGCCTTCGCGAGACTGCCCTTCATGGCCACGAAGTGCTCGCCGAACTCCTTCAACGCCGCGTTCAGGTCGTTCTTGAGCGCGTCGTCGAGCTGCTTCTTCTCGCGGATCGCCTGCAGCACGTTGCCGTGGCGGGTCTGCATGAACTTGACCAGCTCGTCCTGCGCGGCGCCGACGTCGGCCACGGCAATGCTGTCGAGGAAGCCGTTGACGCCGGCGTAGAGAATCGTCACCTGCTGCTCGACGGCGAGCGGCGCGTACTGCTTCTGCTTCAGCACTTCGACCAGGCGGGCGCCGCGATTGAGCTGGTTCTGCGTCGCCTTGTCGAGGTCGCTGCTGCCGAACTGCGCGAAGGCCGACAGCTCGCGATACTGCGCAAGGTCGAGGCGCAGGGTGCCGGCGACCTGGCGCATGGCCTTGATCTGGGCCGAGCCGCCGACGCGCGACACCGAGTTGCCGACGTTGATGGCCGGCCGCACGCCCTGGTTGAACAGGTCGGCTTCCAGGAAGATCTGGCCGTCGGTGATCGAGATCACGTTGGTCGGGATGTACGCCGACAAGTCGCCGGCCTGGGTCTCGATGATCGGCAAGGAGGTCAGCGAGCCGCCGCCCAGCTTGTCGTTCAGCTTCGCCGCTCTCTCCAGCAGGCGCGAGTGCAGGTAGAAGACGTCGCCGGGGTACGCCTCGCGGCCGGGCGGACGCCGCAGCAGCAGCGAGATTTCACGATACGACTGCGCGTGCTTCGAGAGGTCGTCGTAAATCAGCAGCGCGTGGCGGCCGCTGTCGCGGAAGTACTCGCCCATCGCCGTCGCCGAGTACGGGCTGATGTAGAGCATGGGCGCCGGGTCCGACGCGGTCGCCGCGACCACGATCGTGTAGCGCATGGCGTCGGCTTCCTCGAGCGTGCGCACCACCTGCGCCACCGTCGACTGCTTCTGGCCAATCGCGTTGTAGATGCAGATGACGCCGGTGTCCTTCTGGTTCAGGATGGCGTCGAGCGCGACCGCGGTCTTGCCGGTCTGGCGGTCGCCGATGATCAGCTCGCGCTGGCCGCGGCCAATCGGCACCATGCCGTCGATCGACTTGAGGCCGGTCTGCATCGGCTCGCGCACCGGCTGGCGATCGACGACGCCGGGCGCAATGCGCTCGATCGGCGACAGCTGCTTGCTGAGAATCGGCCCCTTGCCGTCAATCGGCTGGCCCAGCGCGTTGACGACGCGGCCGAGCATTTCCTCGCCGACCGGCACCGAGATGATGCGGCCGGTGCGCTTGACGGGATCGCCTTCCTTGATCGCCGTGTAGTCGCCCAGCAGCACCGTGCCGACGCTGTCTTCTTCGAGGTTGAGCGCGATGCCGAACACCCCGTGGGGGAACTCCAGCATTTCACCCGACATCGCGCGCTGGCAGCCATGCACCTTGGCAATGCCGTCACCCAGGGACACCACCGTGCCGGTCTCGGCCACGTCCACGGCGACGGCAAAACTGCCGATCTGCTCGCGGATGATCTTGGAAATTTCGTCGGCTTTTATGCTCATATGCTGTTTCTTGTCAGTAGCCAGTAGCCAGTAGTCAGTAACTAGAAAAGCAAGAGGCCATTTTCCACTGGCATCTGGCTACTGGCATCTGGCTACTGTTTCCCTTCAGCGAGCTGGGCTCTCATGCGAGCCAGCTGTGTTCTTACGCTGCCGTCGTACACCGTGCTGCCAACCGTCGCGACGACGCCGCCCATCAGGGCGGGATCGACGCTGACCGACAGCTCGACATTCTTGCCGGTCACCCGGCTGAGGCTCTCGGCCAGGGCCGTGGTCTGCTCGGGCGACAGCGGCGCGGCGCTCGTCACGTCGGCGCGCACGATGTTCTGGTGCGCGTGCAGCCGCGACCGGAAGGCCGCCGCCATACCGGGTACCAGGCCGAGCTTTTGCCCCTTGGCGAGCAGCAGCAGCATCTTGCGCAGCGGCGGCGCCGACCCGAGCTGGTCGGCAATGGCGCCAATCACGCCCTCGCGCACGCCGTCGGGAACGCCGTGGCGCGTCGCCTCCTGCAGCATGTCGTGATGCGCGTGCATCACCTCGGCCAGCACCTCGAGATCGCGATCGATCTGCGCAAGGTCGGCCTTTTCCTCAAGCGCCACGTCGAACAGCGCCTTGGCGTAACGGTTGGCGGAAGCGCTCATCGCCGGTCCTTCACCTGGGTCAGGTACTGGTCCACGAGACGCGACTGGTCCGCTGGGGTGATTTCCTTCGTGAGCCGCTCGGCGGCAAGCTGCACCGACAGGTCGGCGGCGTGCTCGAGAATTTCCTTCTTGGCCAGCCGCACCTGCAGGTCGATCTCGCGGCGCGTCTGCTCGAGCAGGCGTTCGCGGTCGGCCTCGGCGGCCTCGGCAATGCGCTTCTCTTCGGAGGCAATCTCCTCGGCGCCGCGGGTGCGCAGCTTGTCCAGCTCGCCGGGCAGCGCCTGCAGCTTCTGGTCGATGCTCGCCAGTTGCGCGGTCGCCGCGGCCTTGAGCTCGGCGGCCTCGACCAGGTCCTTGCGGATGGTGGCGCTGCGGGTGGCGAGATAGTCCTTCAGGGGGCCGTTGCCGAAGTAGTAGATCACGCCGCAGAAGATGATGAAGTTGGCGACCGGCCAGCCCATGCCGAGAATCATCTCGCCAATGCTTTGCTCGTGGTGGCCGCCTTCGACGGGATGTTCCTGGGCGAACGCCGTGGCCGAAACCAGCAGCATGCCGGCGGCGACGAGCGCCGTCCTTACATTGTTCTTTAATTCACAAGCGGCGAGGAATGGGGTCTGCACTTCGGTTCCCTGCCTGTTACCTAGAAGACTCAACTTGCTCCAGCAGCCGCGACAACGGAGCGGATGGCAGGGAGAAGTTCATGGTTTCCATTAAGCGCGGCCGAGGACGCGGTTGACGATTGCGCCGGCCAGGGTGTTGGCATCGCGGTCGAGGGTTTCACGCGCGGCCTGCGATTCCTGCCGCACGCGGGCGGTCGCGGTCTTCAGTTCCTGTTCGACCGTGGCGCGGGTGGCCGCCAGCAGCGCGGCGCGCTTGTCGAGCGCGGCCTTGCGCACATCGTCCATCTGGCCGTACACCTCGGCGCGCGCGGCGCCGACTTTTTGGTCGTATTCAGCAGCCGCCGCGGCGGCCTTCTGCGCGGCCGAATCGGCGAGTTCGCGAGCACCGCGAACGGCGTTGCTGCGCTGGTCGATGACCTGCAGGATCGGCTTGAACACCAAGGTGTTCAGCAGATAGGTGCACAACAGCAGGAACGCGACGGCCCAAAGGGTTGTGATGTCGGGTGTTAACAAACAATTAAATGTATCACGGCCGCCCGGACATGGGCCACAGAGGACTCAGAGGCCCAAGACTCTCTGCCCAAACACTATAAATTTGGGCAAACGACAAAACTACCTGATTCGGATTCGATTTCCATCGGCATTTTCGACATTGCCGACAAGACAGGCCGAAACACCGGCCTTTTTCAACAGGTCCAGCGCCAGATCAGCCTGGTCCGGGGCCACCGACAGGAACAGGCCTCCGGAGGTCTGGGGGTCGAAGAGCAGGTCCCGGAGCTCGGCCGCCACGTTCGGGCCGAACTCGATGCCTGCCGCGAAGTGTTTGCGGTTGGTGGTCATGCCGCCCGACTTGTTGCCGGCGACCATTTCCACGACGCCGGGAATCAGCGGGAGCGACGCGGCATCCAGCACGAGCGTGACGTGACTGGCGGCGGCCATTTCCGATCCGTGGCCCGCCAGCCCGAAGCCGGTGATGTCGGTGCAGGCGTGCACGCCATCGAGGCCGGCAATCGCCTCGGCGGCCGCCTTGTTCAGCGTGCGCATGGACGCGACCGCGTGTTCCACGACCCGCTCGGGAGCCCGGCCGAACTTGATCGCGGTGCCGACCACGCCGGTGCCGATCGGCTTGGTGAGAATCAAGCGATCGCCCACCCTGGCGCCGGCGTTGGTGAGGATTCGTTTCGCGTCAACCGAGCCGGTCACGGAATAGCCAAACTTGATCTCGCGGTCCTGCACCGTGTGGCCGCCGAGCAAGGCCACGCCCGCCTCGCGCAGCTTGTCGAAGCCGCCGCGGAAAATCTGCGCGATGTCGTCGGTGTGCAGGCCGTCCTGCGGAAACGCCGCGATCGCCAGCGCGGTGAGGGGACGGCCGCCCATCGCATACACGTCGCTCAGCGCATTGGCGGCGGCGATTTGTCCGTAGAGATACGGGTCGTCCACGATCGGCGTGAAGAAGTCCACGGTCTGAACCAGGGCGGGTCCGCTCTCCCACGCGTACACACCGGCATCGTCCGCAGTCCTGTAGTCAACCAGGATACGTGGGTCGGTTTGAACTGGTATGCCGCTCAGGACCTGAGCGAGCTCGCCCGCGGCGAGTTTGCTCGCTCAACCCGCGCAGCTGACCATCTCGGTCAGCCGGCGCCTTTGTTGTTCAGTCATTGAGGCTCCAATGCAACCACGAAGGACGCGAAGGACACGAAGAATATTTCTGGGAGTTGCTTCGTGGTCTTCGTGCGCTTCGTGGTTTCATTTCTTCTCCGTCAGGTACTCGTACAACCGCTGCAACTCGGTTTCGTTCGTAAACGAAATGGCGATGGTGCCCCCTTTACCGCGGCGCTTGATTTCGACCGGCGTGCCGAGCGACAGCCGCAGCTGCTCCTCGGCGGCGCGGACGTGCACGTCTTTCTTCGGCGCCGGCTTGGCTTCGGCCCCCGGCTGCTTCCTGCCGAGCTCGCCCTTGACCAGCGCCTCGGTTTCGCGCACCGACAGGCCCCTGGAGACGACGTCGCGGGCGAGGCGGCGCTGATCGCCGTCGGTGGGCAGGGCGACAATGGCGCGGGCGTGGCCCATCGACAGCGCGCCCGACGCTACGTTGGCGCGCACTTCGTCCGGCAGCTTCAGCAGGCGCAGGTAGTTGGCCACCGTCGCGCGGTCCTTGCCGACCTGCGTGGCGATGTCGTCCTGCTTCAGCTGGAACTCGTCGATCAGCCGCTGGTAGCCGGCCGCGGCTTCCATGGGGTTGAGATCCTCGCGCTGGATGTTTTCGATCAGCGCCATCTCGAGCAGCCGCTTCTTGTCGCCGCTGGCGACTTCCTTGATGACGACCGGCACCCGCGACAGCTGGGCGCGCTGCGCCGCGCGCCAGCGGCGCTCGCCGGCGATGATCTGGTAGCGGTCGCGCGACGTGCCGGTGTTGGCGAGCCTGCGCACCACGATTGGCTGGATCACGCCGTTGGCGCGAATCGACTGCGCCAGGTCGTTCAGCCGCTCGTCGTCCATTTGGCCGCGCGGCTGGTAGTGATTGGGCTCGAGCAGGTCGATGTCGACCTCGAGCGAGGCGCGCGGCGTGGTGATGGCGTCGGTGGCGTCGGGAATCAGCGCGCTGAGGCCCTTGCCGAGTGCGGGTCGTTTCTCCATGGCTAGCTTTCGGTCGTCGCCGTTTGTTTGCCGGTGTTCTTTTCGAGCAGCTCGGTCGTGAACGAAAAGTACGCTTCGGCGCCGCGCGACTTGGCGTCGTAGGTCACGGCGGGCAGGCCGTGGCTGGGCGCTTCGGCCAGCCGCACGTTGCGCGGGATCACCGTGCGGTAGACCTTTTCCTTGAAGAACTCGCGGACGTCGCGGCCGACCTGCTGGCCCAGGTTGGTGCGCTCGTCGTTCATGGTCAGCAGCACGCCCTCGATGTCGAGCGCGGGGTTGAGCGACGCGCGCACGCGGCGCATGGTGCCGACGAGATCGGCGAGGCCTTCGAGCGCGAAGTACTCGCAGTGCAGCGGGATGAGCACGCGATCGGCGGCGACGAGCGCGTTCAGCGTGAGCAGGCCCAGCGAGGGCGGTGAGTCGATGATGATGAAGTCGAACTGATCGCGCAGCGGTTCGAGCAGCCGCTGCAGGCGGCGTTCGCGATCGGTGAACGCGATCAACTCGATCTCGGCGCCGGCCAGTTCGCGATTCGCGGGGATCAGCGAGAGGCGTTCGACGCTGGTGGGCAGAATGAAGCTTTGCGGGGTCTCGCCGTTGGTGGCGGTCAGCCCTTCGTACACGGTGCCGCTCTCGGCGCGTTCGCCCTTGCGGCCGATGCCGCTGGTGGCGTTGCCTTGTGGATCGCAGTCAACGAGCAGGACCGTGCGGCCGGCGATCGCCAGTGCTGCCGCCAGGTTGATGGCCGTCGTGGTCTTGCCGACGCCACCTTTTTGATTCGTGACAGCGATGATTTTTGCCATTATCGGTCTATTGCCCAAAACAAGAGTCTTGGTACTCGCAGACTAGAGAGTAGCACTGGATGCTACGTCAGCAGACCGGCGGAGGAACGTGCTCTCGCAAAAAAGAGTACTGACGGTGCGTTTTATTGAGCGCTCCACGTCGAATTTTTTGCGTGAGCATGTTCCTCC
Organism: uncultured Acidobacterium sp.; assembly: GCA_964350785.1. Lineage (GTDB taxonomy): Bacteria > Acidobacteriota > Vicinamibacteria > Vicinamibacterales > UBA2999 > 12-FULL-67-14b. The sequence goes on from CAYGMD010000080.1 coordinate 8,116, forward strand.
GCTGGGCTGCTGACAACCGTCAGACTCGAGTCTTGCTCAACACGACCAACTTGCTGTGCAGCGCGTCGACCAGCGGGTAACTCGCCATCCAGGCCAACGGCGGTGGCGGTTCGGTTTCGACGGTGCTGGTTCCGGAACCGCGGAACAGGAAAATTTTTCCGCCAGGCCGCAGGAAGGCCTGCAGCGTGAGGAGCGTTCGCGTCTCGATGCGAACGGCGCGGACCGACACCAAGTCCAGGGCTTCGTGGAGTTCGGGACGCGGCAACAGTTCCTCGAAGCGCGCGGTTTCGACTTCGGCGCCCCGGATGCCCAGGGTTCTCACCGCCTCGCGAAGGAACACGGCCTTCCGCATTTTCACTTCGACCATCCGCACGTGGAGGTTGGGACTGGCCAGCTTGAGCGGGATGGCCGGCGAGCCGCCGCCGGAGCCGGCGTCGAGCAAAGATCGGGCGTTCTCCGGGACGTAGCGCGCGGCCACCACTGGTTCGATTAGCAGCCGATCGATGGCCTCGTCTTCACCGGCCGGGGTCAGGCGGAACGCGGTGAGGTTGATCTTGGCGTTCCACTTCGTCAGGAGCTGGTAGTAGGTTTCTAGGCCCTCCAGTAGAGGTCCCTCCACTTGAACGTCAGCCGCCTTGGCGCGCCGCTTCAACCGTTCCCTGAACTCTCGATTCGCCACGCCACATTTGAACAGGAGATCAGGAGCTCAGGACAATTAATTCTCCTGAGCTACTGGAATCCTATGAAAACCGATGCAGATAGGCACCAACGACGGCAACCGCCGCGGGCGTGACGCCGGGGATGCGCTGGGCCTGGCCAAGGGTTTCCGGACGGGTCTCGGAGAAGCGCTGGACCATCTCCCTCGAGAGGCCGGGGACCCGGTCGAAGGGGAAGGCCTCCGGGATGCGGCGCCGCTCGGCGTGCTGAGCGCGCACCACGGCCTGTTCCTGGCGTTGCAGGTATCCCTCGTACTTGACGGTGGTCTCGACCGACGACACGTCCAGCAGTTCGTCTTCCTTGGCTGTCTCGATGGCCACCTCCCCGGTGGACATCAAGCCTTGCAGAGACAGTTCCGGGCGTCTCAGGGCCTGGGCGGCCGGAACCCTGGCGCCACCCTCGACCCGCACCCAGCTGCGCTGCAGGCGGTCTATGTTGAGCTCGTAGCGACCCTTGCGGCGGCTGAACCGATCCCACCGCTGGTCGTCCACCAGGCCAAGTTCGCGGCCCTTGGGCGTCAGGCGGAGGTCGGCGTTGTCGGTGCGGAGCAACAGACGGTATTCGGCCCTGGACGTGAACATCCGGTAAGGCTCGAGGCAGCCCTTGGTGACAAGGTCGTCCACCATGATGCCCAGGTAGGCCTCGTTTCGGCCCAGAACCAGGGGTGGCTGGCCACAAACTGACTGCGAGGCGTTAATCCCGGCCAACAGGCCCTGGCCGGCGGCTTCTTCGTATCCAGAGGTCCCGTTGATCTGGCCGGCGAAGAACAGGCCACCCACACGGTGTGTTTCAAGCGACGAGCGCAGCTCGGTGGGCTGGACGAAGTCGTACTCCACCGCGTAGCCAGGCCGTAGCATCTCGGCTGCTTCCAAGCCTGGAAGAGCCCGAACCAGCTCCCGCTGGATTTCAGCCGGCAGGCTCATGGAGAAGCCGTTGACGTAGATTTCCTCGACATCCAGGCCCTCGGGTTCCAGGTAAAGCTGGTGCCGCTCCCGGTCGGGAAATCGCATGACCTTGTCTTCGAGCGATGGGCAGTAACGCGGCCCAATCCCGGCGATCTGGCCGTTGTAGAGCGGGGAGTCGTTGATGTAGGCACGGACCAGGTCGTGGACGCGATCGGTGGTGTGCAGTAGGTGGCAGACCGCCTGGTTGGCTGGGGCCTGAGCGGCTGTAAACGAGAACGGAACGGGGCTGGAATCGCCGTGTTCCACGTGGAACACTCCCCTTTCCACGCCAGCGGCAAAGTCGATGGACTTGCGCGCCAGCCGCGGCGGCGTCCCTGTTTTCAGCCGTCCCCAGCGCACGCCCAGGCCCTTGATGGACTCTGCCAGGTCCCTGGACGGCGGCTCATCCGCGCGGCCAGCCGGACGCTGGTCGCGGCCAACATGAATCAGGCCATTCAAGAATGTCCCGGTGGTGATGACCAGTGCCCGGCAACGGAAAACCGTTCCGTCCTCAAGCGCCAGCCCAGCCACACGGCCCGACTCGACAATAATTCGACCAGCCCGGCCAATGATCCAGTGGATATTCGGCTGAGCTTCAAGCGCCGCCCGCACCCAGGCGGCATACCGCGGCTTGTCGGCCTGCGCCCGGGGCGACCATACCGCCGGCCCCCGGCTGCGGTTGAGAAGCTTGAATTGTATGCCCGTAGCGTCGATTGCGCGAGCCATCAATCCGCCCAGCGCATCGATCTCGCGAACCAGATGGCCCTTCGCCGTGCCGCCAACCGCGGGATTGCACGGCATGTGCGCCACGGTTTCTCGACTGAGCGTGCACAGGCCGACGCTCCGCCCCAGCCGCGCCGCCGCCCACGCCGCCTCGACGCCGGCATGCCCTGAGCCGACGACGATTACATCTAATTCTCTCATCATTACTGCCTGATTGATAACCTGTCTGCGGTCACGGCGCGGACCTGCTATTTTCGCACGGCATGCAGCGACCGCTCAGCATTCGCTTTGCGGCCACCGCACCTCTTGCGGTGCATGAGTCCTGTGGCACGAAGTGAGCGTTCGACCGACGCCGACGAAGCTGACTGGCCGACAAATCGACCGGAGGCTACGCAGGCGTCTGCTTGGCACTTTTGCTTGGCTCTGCGCTTAATGCGCCGAGGGAGATTTGACCGGCGAGGGAGAGCGAACGGAGAGCTACAGGACTCGTGCACCGCAACGCCGCGCGAAGACGCACGCGGTGCACCGGCCGCTCGTCATCCGCCTCCGCACTCGCTCCAGACGGCTGTCAACTCGCCGCTCAGACCTGAACTTCCGATCTGGTCTTCGCAGCGAGTTGTCTGTAAGTAACCTGCCCGCCGGGGCGCTCTTGATTCCCTCTGTCCAAACAAAGATCGGTCGCCCCGGCTCCCGCCGACTTGCGCTCGTGCTCCGTCGGACGACGAGCGGCCGGTGCGGGGAACGCCCGCGCTGCGGCGGGGACACTTCCGCGAAAGAAGAGTACTGACGGTGCGTTTTATTGAGCGCTCCACGTCGATTTCTTTCGCGGGAGTGTCACCGCCGCGGCACGGGCCAGTCGTAGGCAACCCCAAAGAGGGGGTTGCCCTACTTGCCGATGCAGAACTTCGCGAAGATGTGATGCAGCAGATCGTCGCTCGTGCGGCGGCCCGTGATCTCCTGCAGCGCATGCGCGGCTTCCTGGAGATCCAGCAGCGGAAACTCCTCGGACACCTGGCCCTCGAGCGCCTCGATGGCGCGCACCAACGCGGCGCGGGCACGTTCGAGGAGCACGGTGTGACGCACGTTCGTCACGGCGGGCTGATCGCGGTGATCAGGCAACCCCATGCCTCCGCCTGATGCGCTCAGCATGCCTTCGATGGCCGCGATCAGATCGTCGAGGCCGGCGCCGGAGCGGGCTGAGAGCTCAACGAGCAGGGCACCTTCGCCGCCACCGGCGCCACTAAAGTGGCGCCCTGCTGGCATGGCTGGCATGGCATCAGGAAGATCTGATTTATTCAACACCACCACGCGCGGCTGCGCGGCCGTCTCGGCCAGGATGGCGCGGTCGTCCTCCGTCATCTCGCGCGAGCGATCAAGGACCACCAGCACCAGATCCGCCACGCGCAGCGCGCCGCGCGTCCGGCCCACGCCCTCCTGCTCCACAACGTCCGACGTCTCGCGCACGCCGGCCGTGTCGATCAACGCCAGCGACAGTCCGCCGATATCGGCGCGCTCCGTCAGCATGTCGCGGGTCGTGCCGGGAATGGCCGTGACGATGGCGCGGTTGGTGTTGAGCAGCGCGTTGAACAGGCTCGACTTCCCCACATTCGGCGCGCCGACGATCGCCACCTGCGCGCCCTCGCGAATCAGCCGCCCGCGGCCGGCCTGCATCAGCAACTGCTCGATGCGAGCGATGGCCGCCGACAGCGCTACCCGTGCTTCGGCCGGCCCCACGAAGTGATACCCCTCGTCCGGAAAGTCGAGCGACGCCTCGAGCTTGGCGATCACGTCGAACACGTCGCCCTCGATCGCCCTTATCGCGCCGGTCAGCGTGCCCTCGAGCTGATCGAACGCCGCGCGCGCCTGCAGCGGCGTGACGGCATCGATCAGGTCCGCCACCGCCTCGGCCTGGACGAGATCGATCTTGCCATTCAGGAAGGCGCGCAGCGTGAACTCGCCGGGCTCGGCGAGGCGGGCGTCGGCGTCGATGGCGCGGCGGAGGATAGAAGAAAGGACGACCGGGCTGCCGTGCGCCGAGATCTCGACGACGTCCTCGCCGGTATATGAGCTCGGCGCCGGGAAGAAGGTCACGACGACTTGATCAGAGACTTGCCGGGAGGGCACTTCTTGTCGGGATAATTTCGCGAAGGTGGCGTGGCGGGGCTTAAAGGGACGCTCGCGGCCGACCAGGTTTCCGGCGACTCGAGCGGCGTCGGGGCCGCTGACGCGAATGACGCCGAGGCCCCCGCGTCCCGCGGGGGTGGCAATCGCGACGATGGTGTCGGAGGTGGAGAACATTCGACTCCCGGATCCCGACTCCCGACTCCCGGCAGGTTACTTGACGGAAATAATGACGGTCTTTTCGAAGGCGTCGCCAATGCTCTCCGACGTCACCTTGTCGACCTCGGCCACCGCCAGGTGGACGATACGGCGTTCGTAGGGATTGAGCGGGCCAATCTCCTGCGCCAGGCCGCTGTCCTTGGCCTTGCCGGCCAGGAACAACGCCATCTGCTTGAGCTCATCGTCCTTGCCCTTGCGATAGCCCATGCAGTCGACCACCAGCCGGCGGCCTTCCGTGGCTTCGTGCCGGTAAATGGCGGCGACGATGTGCTGCAGCGCCGCGAGGGCCTCGCCCTGGCGGCGGATCAGCACGTTGCCGTCCTCGCCGTTCAGGTTGATGCGCACGCCATCGGGCATCTCTTCCGCCGAGGCCACGAGATCAAGGTCCATCGCGTCGACGACCTTCTGAACGAATTCGGTGATATCGGTGGTTGCCATAATCAGTCCGTTATTTTGCGATTTTACGCGCCGGTGCGCCAATCAAATAGTTGGTGGCGTACTGCTGCCCAATGGTCCACACCGTGCTGACCAGCCAGTAAATGACCAGGCCGCTCGGGAACGACAGCGACATGAAGGTGAACATGATGGGCATGAACATCATGATCTTCTGCTGCGCCGGGTCGGCGGTGGTCGGCGTCATCTTGGTCTGCCAGAACTGCGCCACGCCCATCAGCACGGGCGTGATGAACAGCGGATCCGGCGCCGACAGGTTGTGAATCCAGCCAAAGAAGTGCGCGCCGCGAATCTCGATGGCCACCGACAACATGGCGTAGAAGGCAAACAGGAACGGCATGGTCAGCAGCATGGGCACGCAGCCGCTGGCCGGGTTCACGCCCTTGGTCTTGTAGAGCTCCATGACCTCGGTGTTCATCTTCTGCCGCTCGGGGTCCGTGATCTTGTACTTCGCGTAGCGATCCTGGATGGCCTTCATCTGCGGCTGCAGTTCCTGCATCTTCTTCATCGACACCACGCTCTTGTGGCGGAGCGGGAACATCGCGAGGTTGATCAGGATGGTCAGGGCGACGATGGCCCAGCCCCAGTTGCCGACGAAGCCGTGCACCCACTGGAGCGCGCCGAGCAGCGGCACGGCGAGCCACGAGAACATGCCGAAGTGAATCGACCGCGTCAGCTCGCTGTCGATGGCCTTGAGGTCGTCGAACGCTTTGGGCCCGAAGAAAAACTGCGACTTCTCGGGCGGCGCCTGGAAGCGCACCGCGTAGGTCATGTAGGTCGCAAACCGCGCCGGGTCGTTGCCAATCGGCACGTTGACCGGCGCGTAGTCGATGCGCAGCGGCACCGGCGACTGGTGATTGAGCAGCAGCGACGCGAAGTAGTGGTCCGAGACGCCGGCATAACGGAAGGCGCCTTCCTGGGAGCCCGCCACGGTGTGCGCCACGCGCTCGACCGAGCCGTCCTTGTGGATCATGGGCTGCGCCGGCACCATGCTGTTCGGCGAGAAGAACGATGACGGCGGCCGGTGCGCAATCTCGTCGCCAAGGCCCGGACCCCAGTGAATCGCGGGGTTGAGGCGGGCCTGGCCCAGCTGCACGACCGCGCCGAACGTCACGAGGTAGCCGCGCGGCTCGACGGTGATGGTCTTGGTCACGCTGAGGCCGTCGGACGCGGTCAACTCGAAGGTGAGGGTCTGCGGCGCCATGGTGGCGTCCACGTCGCCCGCCGCGCTCACGCGATACAGGCTGGTGTTGATTCGCTCCGTCACCGCCGCATCGTCCACGACCAGCGAGAACGGCTTCACGGCATCGGGGCCAATCGACTGCGGCACCAGGTCGAGGGGCGTGCCGCTGTCGTTGCGATATTCCTTCAGCACCCAGTGCAGCAGCCGGCCGCCGCGATTGGTGAAGGTGGCGCGCACGGTGGATGTCTCGACCACGATCTCGCGATCGGCGGTCTCGCCAACCGTGACCGCGGGTGCACCGGGTGCGGCAGGTGCGGGTGCGGCGATTACCGCCGGCTGGTTCGACGACTGTGTGATCGCCGCCATGCTCCCGGGTGCTGGCGCAGTCTCAGGGGGTTTACCCCCCGTAGCGACGCTCGGGGTTTCAGGCGTCGCGGAGGGGGGCATCACAAAGCGCTGGAACAGGAACAGCACCAGGAATGACAGCGTGATTGCGATTAAGACTCGGCGTTCCATGGGGTCTTCGATGATCTCGTGTTTTGGAATTGTGGTGGTTGGGTGATTTAGGAGTGCGGCACAGGATCGTAGCCATGGCCACCGAATGGGTGGCAGCGGCACAGCCGCTTGGTGCCGAGCCATCCGCCGCGCACGACGCCGTGGCGCGCGATCGATTCCGTCATGTAGTCGGCGCAGCCGGGCACATAGCGGCAGCTGCCGGCAAACAGCGGCGAGAGCACGATCTTGTATACGCGGATCAAGGCAAGCGCGATGCGCGCGGGGCTACTCATTGGGCCCCTGTCCTGAGCGAGCTCGCGTCTGGCGAAGCCGGACGCGAACGACTCGAAGGATGCCGGTTGAGCAGGTTGAGGAATTCGGCTTCAACGCGCGCATAGGGTGCTGCGATCATTTCACGGCGGGGGACGACGACGACGTCGACTGCGCCTTCCGGCTTGTGATGACGAAACAGCTCGCGCGCGAGCCGCTTCGCCCGGTTGCGCTCGACCGCCGCCCCCATCTTCCGGGTCGCGGCAATGCCGAGACGCGCCGGTCCAGCCTCGCGTTCCCTCGTGAACATCGTCATGAGGCGGCCAGACCGTTTGAAGCCCGTCTTGTAGATGAGTTCGAAGTCGGCCCGCTTGCGAACGTGCTCGGCTGGTAAGAACCTGGCCATCGCTTACTGGCTTGGGGCCTGTGACTTGAGACCTGGGCTTGAATTCCAAGCCTCAAGTCCCAAGACTCAAGCCTATTTCTCGTCGGAAACCGTGAGCCGCTTGCGGCCCTTCGCGCGGCGGCGCTTCAACACCTGCCGCCCGTCCTTGGTTGCCATGCGAACCAGGAAGCCGTGCGTTTTCGCTCGGCGCCGGGTGTTTGGTTGAAACGTACGCTTGCCCTTCTTAGATCTCGCCATATTCTCCTCGGTCGAACCTACGATTATGTTCCGCTAAGTCATTCCCTGTAAAGGGTCTTCGCCATGTTAGAGTACGCCTTCGTCGAAGCGGCCTCCCTGGGAGATTTCCACACCTGTGGAAAAGCTTGTGGAAAAGCCCCGGAATCCGTAACTCTAAGTCATTTATAATTAATATCTTGCAGTGATGCCGAGCACGACCATTTGGGACCAGGTCCTCAGCCGTATCGAAGATCAGGTCGGCCGGCATAGTTTCTCGACCTGGTTCAAGCCGACGTCCCTCCTCACGGACGGCGGACAGACCCTTTCCATCCGCGTCCCTAACCTCTTGTTTGTTGAATGGCTGCCCAAGCACTACTCGGTGGTGCTCGCCCAGGCCATGCGCGAGGTCGGCCGTCCCGACGCCAAGCTGGTGTTCGTTCCCGACGGGGCGCGTGGGGCAGGTCAGGCAGGTCGGGCGGGTGAGGCGGGCCGCGATGTCGACACGCGAAGCAACCCTTCCACCTTCACGCCAGGCGCTACGGTGGACAAGCAAGGGTTGCCGCCACAGGTCCAGGTGACGAGCGTCCAGGGGAGCCCGGAGCCGGAGCCGATGCGCGCCGGCAGCCTCATCCCGCGCTACACCTTCGACACCTTTATCGTGGGGCCGTCGAACCAGTTTGCCCATGCGGCCTGCCGGGCGGTGGCGGAAACGCCGTCGCGCTCGTACAACCCGCTCTTCATCCACGGCGGCGTCGGCCTTGGCAAGACGCACTTGATGCACGCTATCGGCCACTACGTGGTCCAGCATCATCCCGGCCTGGTGCTGACCTATATCTCGTCCGAGCGCTTCATGAACGAGATGATCAACGCCGTGCGCTTCGATCGCATCCTGGATTTCCGGTCGCGCTATCGCAGCGTGGACGTGCTGCTCGTCGACGACATCCAGTTTGTGTCGGGCAAGGAAGGCACGCAGAACGAGTTTTTTCACACCTTCAACGCCCTGCACGACGCGCAGAAGCAAATCGTCATCAGCAGCGACCGCCCGCCCCATGAAATTCCTGCGCTCGAGGAACGCCTGCGCTCGCGCTTCGAGTGGGGATTGATTGCCGACATCCAGCCGCCGGATCTCGAGACCAAGGTCGCCATCCTGAAGAAGAAGGCCGAGGGCGAAGCGCTGCAACTGCCCGACCACGTGGCCATGTACATGGCGACGCGGATCAAGTCGAACATCCGCGAACTGGAAGGGTCGCTGATCCGGCTGATCGCGTATGCGTCGCTGACCAGCAAGCCGCTGACCATCGAACTGGCCCAGGACGTGTTGCGCAACGTGATCGATCACGACGAAAAGGCCGTGACTATCGAGCAGATCCAGAAGTTCGTCGCCGACTACTACCAGATGAAGCCGGCCGAGATCCGCTCGCGCAACAACTCGAAGTCGGTTGCCATGCCGCGGCAGATTGCCATGTATTTGTGCAAGGCGCTGACGCACGCGTCGCTGCCCGAGATTGGCCGCAGCTTTGGCGGCAAGCATCACTCGACGGTGATCCATTCGATTAAGAAAATCGAGGAAATGCGCAAGAAAAGCTTAGAATTTAATCAGCAGGTGAAGAACCTGTTGGACCAATTCAAGTAGCGCCAGAAGGGCGGAACTTTAGTTCCGCCGGACCTTTCCACAGCCTCAACTGTGCATGCTTTGTGGACGCCTGCGGATTGGGCGAAAGCCCCCCGTTGCGGCGTCGGGCAACCCGCCGGTTACCCACAGAAATATTCACAGTTTAAATAATTGGATAATAAGGGTTTATGCCTGCTGTAAATTTCGTTAACAGCACCTACTTCCTGTATACTTTATTGTCTTCGCCTTTTCTCTAATTCTAAGAAGGTAGCCGCGCTATGGAACTGGTCGCCAGGAAAGCCGATCTTGTGCGGGAACTGCAATTTTTCCAGCAGATCGTCGAGCGCAAGAACACGATTCCGATTCTGGCGAACGTGCTGCTTGAAACATCGGGCAACGAGGTGACGTTGCTCGCCACCGACCTCGAAGTCGCGCTACGCAGCCGCTGTGAAGCTGCCGTGGCTAAACCTGGCGCGGTCACGCTGCCGGCGAAAAAGTTCTACGAGGTGGTGCGCTCGCTGCCTGACGGCGACGTCAACATCGAAACCGACAAGGGCGGCACCACCGTCAAGGTCTCGGGCGGGCAGTTCAGCTCGAAAATGCCGACGCTGCCGCGCGAAGACTTCCCGAGCCTGCCCGAAGCGGGCGGCGGCGCCAAGGCCACCATCAAGGGCAAGTCGCTGGCGCAGATGGTGGCGAAGACGCAGTTTGCCATCACCGGCGAAGACACGCGTTACTACCTCAACGGTGCGCAGTTCGTGCTGCGGGCCGACAGCATGACGTTTGTCGCCACCGACGGCCATCGCCTCGCCCTGGTCAACGTCAACCACGAGGGTGCCAAGGGCGACGACATCAAGGCCATCCTGCCGCGCAAGACGCTGGCGGAACTGGGCCGCCTGCTGGCCGACAGCGACGTGGACGTGAAATACGAACGCGGCGAGAACCACCTGTTTTTCGAGATCGGGCCGCGGCTGCTGATCTCGCGCATGATCGACGGGCAGTTTCCCGCGTACGAGAAGGTCATCCCGAAGGGCAACGACAAGCACATCGAGTTCGAGCGCGACCGGCTGACGCAGGCGGTGAAGCGCGTCGCCATCCTGTCGAACGAGCGCTCGCGCGCGGTGAAGATGATTCTCGACAAGGGCAAGGTCGAGGTCACGTCGAGCAGCCCCGAGTTTGGCGAGGCGCGCGAGCCCATTGCCATCGAATACAACGGGCCCTCACTCACCATCTGCTTCAACGCGCAGTATGTTCTGGATTTCCTCGCGGTCGTGGAATCAGAAGTCGTCGCGCTCGAGCTGAAGGACGAAGTGAGCCAGGCCGTGATGAAGCCCGTGGGCGCCGACGGCTACGACTACACCTACGTCATCATGCCGATGCGCGTTTGACGTGAGGCGTGGGTCTCACGACCCGCCTCGATGGATCGAAGCCGGAAACACCGATTAAAAATGTCGCAAACGGATCAACCAGAGAACCAGGCCGGCCTCGGCGGCGCGAACGGCAACGCCAGCAACGGGAACGCAGACTACGGCGCGGAAAGCATCAAGGTCCTCGAAGGCCTCGAGGCGGTCCGCAAGCGCCCGGCGATGTACATCGGCTCCACGGGGCCGGCGGGCCTGCATCACCTCGTCTACGAAATCGTCGACAACTCGATCGACGAAGCGCTGGCCGGCTACTGCACCGAAGTCAACGTCACGATTCACCTCGACAACTCGATCACGGTGATCGACAACGGCCGCGGCATTCCCACCGACATGCACGAGAGCGGCCGCCCGGCGGCGGAAATTGCGCTCACCGTGCTGCACGCCGGCGGCAAGTTCGACAACAGCAGCTACAAGGTCTCGGGCGGCCTGCACGGCGTCGGCGTCTCGGTGGTCAACGCGCTGTCGGAACGGCTCGACCTTGAAATCTGGCGCAACCAGAAGACGCACCAGCAGAGTTACGAGCGCGGCAAGCCGATGAACGACCTCGAGGTCACCGGCACCACGCAGCGCCGCGGCACCAAGGTCACGTTCAAGCCCGACGCTCAGATTTTCGAGACCACCGAGTTCAGCTTCGACGTGCTGGCCGGCCGCCTGCGCGAGCTGGCGTTCCTGAACGCCGGCCTCACCATCACGCTGGACGATGAGCGCGACACCGGCAAAAACCACCGCTTCCACTACGACGGCGGCATCGTCTCGTTCGTGGAGCACCTGAACAAGAACAAGGGCATCATCAACGAGAAGGCCGTGTTCATGCACGGCAACCGCGACGGCATCGACGCCGAAATCGCGGTGCAGTGGAACGACGGCTACAACCCGCAGGAATTCTCGTTCGCGAACAACATCAACACGCACGAAGGCGGCACCCACCTTTCCGGCTTTCGCGCCGCGCTGACGCGAACCATCAACACCTACGCCACCAACAACAACCTTGCAAAGGATCTGAAAGACACGACGATCAGCGGCGACGACATCCGCGAAGGCATGACGGCGGTCATCAGCGTCAAGATCCCGAATCCGCAGTTCGAGGGCCAGACC
>CAYGMD010000081.1:0-19730 GCA_964350785.1 uncultured Acidobacterium sp.
CGCTTCATCTCGGTCCACCCGGTCGAGTAACTAAGTAAGTGTTCGTCGACGAAGTCGACATCCACATCAAGGCCGGCGACGGAGGCAGGGGTTCCCTCAGCTTCCGTCGCGAGAAGTTCGTCCCCAAGGGCGGCCCTGATGGCGGCAACGGCGGCGCGGGCGGTTCCGTCTACGTCGTCGCCGACCCGCACCGCAACACGCTCGTCCACTTCCGCTTCAATCCCGACTACAAGGCCCAGCGCGGCGGCAACGGCGCCGGCGCGCTGCGCACCGGCCGCGGCGGCCGCGACCTCGAGATCCCGGTTCCCGTCGGCACCCTCGTCTACAAGATCGAGCCGGCGACCGGCGAGAAGGTGCAGGCGGCCGACCTCACGGTGGTCGGCCAGCGCGTGCTCCTGGCGCAGGGCGGACGCGGCGGCCTGGGCAACGCGCACTTCGCGACCTCGACCAACCGTGCGCCGCGCAAGGTGCAGCCGGGCGAGCCGGGCGAAGAGTTCGACCTCCACCTCACGCTCAAGCTGCTGGCCGATGTCGGCCTGGTCGGCTATCCCAACGCCGGCAAGTCGACGCTCATCTCGGTGATCTCGGCGGCGAAGCCGAAGATTGCGGCCTACCCGTTCACGACGCTCACGCCGAACCTCGGCGTGGTCGCGCTCAGCGGCGACCGCGATTTCGTCGTCGCCGACGTGCCGGGGCTGATCGAGGGCGCGCACGAAGGCCACGGCCTCGGCCACCAGTTCCTGCGCCACATCGAGCGCACGAAAGTCATCATTCACCTGGTGGATGTGTCGGGCGCCTCGGGCCGCGACCCGGTCGAGGACTTCGACACCATTCGCAAGGAGCTCGAGCTCTACAACCCGGCGCTGCTCAAGAAGCCGCACCTGGTGGCGGCCAACAAGATCGACGCGGTCGACGACCCGAAGCGTGTGACCGCGCTCGAGAAGCGCGCAAAGAAACTGAAGCTGAAGTTCTTCCAGATCTCCGCCGTCACCGGCACGGGCGTGAAGGAACTGATCGAGGCGGCATGGCCGATCATTGCCAAGGCGCGCGAGCTCGAAGCAAAGGCCACGGCCACCGCCGGCGACTTGTCCACCGTAGCCTTGGCGCGGGGGGAAGACGAGGGCGAGGAGCGCGATGTGCCGGCGGACTACAATCCCGCACTGATGCCTCCCCTGCGCAGCGGCACGCCGAAGAAACGATGACGCTCGGCGTCCTCGGCGGCACGTTCGATCCCATCCACAACGGCCACCTCGCGGCCGGGCTGCGCGCCCAGGCCGTCCTGCGCCTCGATCACGTGATGCTCGTGCCCTCGCGCCTGCCGCCGCATCGCAGCGCCGGCGCCCCGGCCGCCGACCGGCTGGCCATGGCGCGCCTGGTGGCCCGGGAGCAGCAGGGCTGGAGCGCCTCCGACATCGAACTGAAGCGCGAGGGTCCGTCGTACACGTTCGACACCCTTTCGGCGCTGGACGCGACGCCACGGTGGCAGAAATTCTTCATCATCGGGGCCGATGCGTTCGCAGAAATTGCGACGTGGTCGCGCTACCCGGCCGTGCTCGACCTCGCCCATTTCGCCGTCGTCGCGCGGCCCGGAATCACGCTACACTCACTGCAAGCGCGTGTCCCCGACCTTGCCGACCGCATGACGACACCGGACGAGTTCAAGCCTTCGACCTCGGGCGCCACGCCGGATGACAAAACCCGCGTGATCTTGATCGAAACCGCGACGCCGGATGTGTCGTCCACCGAAGTCCGCCGCCGGGTGCGCGCGGGCGAAAGCATCCACGGCCTGGTTCCCGAGTCCATCGCCTCCTACATCTCCACCCATCGTCTTTATGCGGAGGCAGCCCGTTAGGGTTGCCTGACAACTGGAAAGCACCTTGCATGGCTAAAACCTCGAGTCCGCGGAAACCCAAAACCCGCCTTCGCCCCGACTCCGCCAAGTCGGGGGCCGGTGAGGCGATCGCGAAAGCGGCGGCGCCGCGCCTGCCCAAGTTGCCGAAGTCCATCCAGGCCGTGATTGCGGCCGCGCAGGACAAGAAGGCCACGGGCGTGGTGGTGCTCGACCTGAAGAAGGCGGGCGCGTTCACGGATTATTTCGTGATCTGCTCGGGCGCCAATCCGCGGCAGGTGCAGGCCATTGCCGATTCGATCGAGGACGCGCTCAAGGGGCAGAAGCAACGGCCCTCGCTCGTGGAAGGCTACGCGCGGGCCGAGTGGGTGCTGCTCGACTATTTCGATTTCGTCGTCCACGTCTTCTCGAAGCACGCCCGCGACTTCTACGCCCTCGACCGCCTCTGGGGCAGCGCCGTGCGTCACGAACTGCCCGATCAGGACTAACCACCACCGTGGGGACAAGCCTTCCGGTTTGTCCAGCTCGAGGCGCGCATGACCCTGCGCGCCCTCGCCAACGCCCTTCTTTCCTCGCTCTTCGAGCCGCCGTGCGCCGCCTGCGCGCGAGCGCTGCTGCGCCCGCTCGACGGCGCGGTGTGCGAGCAGTGTTGGGCGGCGGTCAGGCGCGCCACGCCCCTGGCTGAACAGCCGCGCGGCCACGCCGTCGACTGGGCGTGCGCGGTCGATCACTACGACGGACCGCTCCGCGACATCATCCACGCGCTGAAGTACCAAGGCCGCCGATCGATTGCGCAGCCGCTCGGCGGCCTGATGCGCGAACGCGGCCAGGCGCTGCTGGCCGGCGCCGACGTCGTGGTGCCTGTGCCGCTGCACCCGCGCCGTGAGCGGACTCGCGGCTTCAACCAGGCCGACGACCTGGCGCGGCAACTGGGCCTCCCCGTTTCGGCACTGCTGCGGCGCGTGAAGTTCACGGCCTCGCAGATTGACTTGCCGGCTGAGGCGCGACACCAGAACGTGCGCGATGCGTTCGGCCTCGTCCCACCGTCGCCAAGGCTACGGTGGGCAGGCCCTGCTCTTCGCCCCCCGATCCCTGGCGTGATCGTCCTGGTGGACGACGTGACCACCACCGGCGCGACCCTGGAGGCGTGCGCGCGGGTGCTGAAAGCAGGCGGGGTGAAGGAAGTGCGGGCGCTTACAGCAGCCCGAGTCGTGACCGCACGGCGGTGAGCACGTCGGCCGACACGGCGTCCTTGTCGCGGGCGCCGTCGAGGTGCACCCAGCCCGGGTCGCGGGCGGCCTGGCCGAGGTAGCTTTCGCGGACCCGGCCGAGCAGCGGCAGGTCGCGCTCGAACTTGTCGCGCGCCACCTGCTTGCGATTGAGCGACGCCGCGGGCGCGATGTCCAGCAGCAGGGTCAGCGCCGGCTGCGGCAGGGGGCGCTGGAGCTCGCCCAGCCACGCCGCGTCCAGCCCCTGCGCCTCGCCATAAGCAATGCTCGACGCCAGGTAACGATCGCACACGACCATGCACCCCTCGTCGAGCCACTGCGTGATGCGCGGGCGGAACTCGAAGCGATTGGCGATGTACAGCAACTGCAGGGTATCGGGATCGTAGTGGCGCTGCCCCTGCAGCGCATGGCCGATCTCGGTGCCGATGGCCGTCGTGTACTCGGGGAAGGTCAGGAATTCGGCGCCGAGCCCGGCGGCCCGGAACGCCGCGAGCAGCCGCTCGGCCTGCGTCTGCTTGCCGCTTTGATCCAGGCCTTCAAATGCGATCAGGTGTCCGCGCGGCGTCACATTACTCCTCGAGGGCCAGCAGTTCGTCGAGCGTTTGCCGGCGGCGGATGACCCGCCACTCGCCGCCCTCGACCAGTACTTCCGGCGACAGCGGCCGGCGCAGGTAGGTGTGCGCCATGACGGCGCCATAGGCGCCGACGTCGCGCACGGCCAGCAGGTCGCCGACCTCGACCGGCGCCAGCTGCCGGTCGCGCGCGAACGAGTCGGTGCTCTCGCAGATCGGTCCGACAATGTCGACCGGGCCGGGTTCGCCGGCCCGCGGCACCACCGGCTCAATGCGGTGAAAGGCGTTGTAGAGCGCGGGCCGCATCAATTCGGTCATGCCGGCATCGACCACGACAAAGCGCTTGGCGCCGGGAAACTGCTTCACGTCGACGACCGTCGTCAGCAGCACGCCGGCGGGTCCCACCAGCACGCGGCCCGGCTCGATGGCGATCTTGAGGCCGCTGCCCCGCGTGGCCGCCACGAGGGCGCGCACGTATTCGGCGGGGTCCACCACCGGTCCGCCGTCGTACGAAATGCCCAGCCCGCCTCCCATGTCGAGATGCTGCAGGTGGATGCCCTCGTCTCGCAGCGCGAGCGCCAGCGCGACCACGGCTTCGGCGGCGCGGCTCAAAGGTTCGAGCGTGGTGATCTGCGAGCCGATGTGCACGTGGGCGCCGACCGGGGCCAGGCCCTGGCGGCCGGCCATCTCGCGAAACAACGCCGGCGCCTCGTCGATCGGCACGCCGAACTTGTTCGAGCGCAGGCCGGTGGAAATGTGGGGATGGCTCCTGGCGTCGATGTCGGGATTCACCCTGAGCGCGACCCGGGCGACGGTCCCCTGCGCGACGGCGCGCTGATCGATGCGCTCGAGCTCGCCGGGGGATTCGACGTTGATGGCGAGCAGCCCCAGCGACACGGCCCGATCGATCTCGGCCGCGCTCTTGCCGACGCCGGTGAACACGATCTGGTCGGGGCGAAAGCCGCAGCGCCGCGCCACGTCGACCTCGCCGAGGGAATTGGCGTCGCCATGGCTGCCGAGCGACCGCAGCAGGCGGACCACGGCAAGGGCCGAGTTGGCCTTGAGCGCGTAGTGAATCGCGTGCGGGTAGCCGTCGAACGCGTCGTCCAGCGTCGCGTAGGCGGCGCGGATCAGGCCGGCGTCGTAAACGTAGCACGGCGTCCCGACGGCGGCCGCGATGTCCCGGAGCCGGGTGGTCGCGCGGTCGATGGGAGTGGAAATCTCGGGAGGGGCCACTTCCTTGATTCTATCGCGTCGGGCGGGCAATCCGGCGGTGACGGAATGGTATGATTCGGGGGCGAGGACGGCCTCGTCCTCGCCCCACTGACACATGCCTGATCCCGCGCCAGCGCCGACCGAGGCCATTGATACGCTGATCGCCAGTTGCCTGGGCGGCGACCAGACGGCGTGGGAAGAGATCGTGCGCCAGCACCGGCGCAAGGTCTTCAACATCGCCTACAAGTTCACCGGCCGGCACGACGAAGCCGAGGACCTGACGCAGGACATCTTCCTCAAGATCTTCAAGTCGCTGCACACGTTCGACCGCCGCGCGAACTTCCAGACCTGGCTGGTGAGCGTGAGCCGCAACCTGTGCATCGACCACTACCGCAGCGTCCGCAAGGAGCGCGAGACGATCGATCGCGACGTCGACGCGGGCGAGCTGACCCCGGCCGCGCCGGGCCAGAACGCCTACCAGGCGCTCGAGCAGGCCGACCGCGTCGAGCTGCTGCGCAAGGCCATGGCCGAACTGCCGCCGTCGCTGCGCGAAGCCGTCGTCAAGCGCGACCTCCAGGAACTGTCGTACCAGGAAATCGCCGACCAGCTGAACTTGCCGGAGGGCACCGTGAAATCGCGCATCAACCGCGGCCGCACGGAACTTGCCCGCCAGGTGCAACGCATCCGAGACGAAGACGAAGGGGTAACGGGATGAATCTCACGACCGATCGCGCTCAAGGCGTCGCCATTGTCCGCGTTGGCGAAACGCGACTGATGTATCCGCTGCTGGCCGATTTTTCGGGCGCGGTGATGTCGCTGCTCACGGCCGGCGACAAGAAGGTGATGATCGACCTGTCGAAGGTCACCTACGTCGACTCAGCCACCATCGGCTGCCTCATGGACCTCTACCGCCAGTCCTCGGCGGCCGGCGGCGAACTGCGGCTGGCCGGCGTCAACAAGCGGGTCGAGACCATGCTGACCATGACCGGCGCACACAACTTTCTCAAGATGTTCCCGGACGAGGCGGGCGCGCTTCAGAGCTTCGGGAGCTAGGCCGCAGATGACACAGATTACACAGACGGGGATCTGGCCATGAGAAGCATCAAGACCACGTCGGGCACCGACATCCTTCTGGACGGCGACCTGCTGGCAATTCACGAGGCGCTGTACCACGAGGTCACCGTCAAGAAGGACCTCGACCGCTCGTACGAAGACATGAACCGCGAGATCAAGCACCTGATCGCACAGATGACAGACGACGAACGGCAGGCGTACCTGCTCGACAGCCTGTTCCTGGGGCAGAACCGCTACGAGAACGACCGGGCCGACGCCTACTTTCGGAAGCTGAAGAAGACCGCCGAGGGCTAGCCGCGGGCCGGGCCGGGAGTTGAAAGTTGAAAGTTTGGCACTAAGAGATTTGCCATGTCGCTGAATTATCAAGCCACGCGGTTTACGTGTTCGTGGCCGTGGTCGATTGGGGTGCTGCTGTGCGACGGGCGCATGGTGTGCGGCTGCGCCGACCCGTATGCCAAGCGCGTGCTGGGTGACACGCGCACCACGCCGGTCGCCGACATCTGGCGCGGGCCCGTGGCCTCGCAACTGCGCGCCGACCTCAACCACGGCGGCTCCACGTTTTGCGGCGACTGCCCCCTCAAGCTGCCGCTGGCGCCGGACGAAGCACCGCCGCAACGCGACCTGGATGTCGCCGCCATTCCCGGCCGGCTCTACATCGAGTGCACCGCCGCCTGTAACATCTCGTGCCTGAACGCGTGCTGCGCGCCGGAAACCGGCATCACCCGCACCCGCCAGGCCGGCATGCTCGACTTCGACGTCTTCACGAAAGTGGTCGACGAAGCCGGCCCCTCGCTCGGTCGCATTGATTTCTTCAACTACGGCGAAGCCTTCCTGCACAAGCGCGCGGTCGAGATGTGCGAGTACATCAAGACCAGGTTTCCGCATATCTACCTCTACACCAGCACCAACGGCCTTGCCTTTACCGAAGAGAAGGTCCGCCAGCTCGCCCACTCCGGCATCGACGAAGTCACGTTCTCGCTCGACGGCTCCTCGCAGGAGGCCTACGTGAAGTACCGCCAGCGCGGCAACTTCGAGAAGGCCATCGGCAACCTGCGCGCCCTGCTCGACGAAAAGGCCCGGAGCGGCCGCGACGTGCCGTTCGTGAACTGGCGCTACATCCTCTTCAACTGGAACGATCACGACGAAGAGATGGAGCGGGCGCGCCAGATGGCCGCCGGCCTCGGCGTCGATCGCCTGTGCTGGGAGATCACCGATCACCCGGAAGACGGCTTCTCGCGCCGGTTCGCCCCCGGCACGCCCGATCACGATCGCATCCGCTACGAGATCTGGGACAGCAACAACCTGGGCAACGCCATTCCCGGCGCCACGCCACGGGCCGAAATCGACGTGCGCACCGTGCTGCCCGACCTGCCGTTTTTCGCGCGCTCGGGGACACCGCTCACGCTGACGGCGCAGGTCAAGAACACGTCGGCGCGGCCGTTCCGGGCACAGGCCAGCTACGGCCGCCGCCTGGTCCGCCTGGGCGCGCAGCTGACCGCGGACGATGGCAGGCTGATCAATCGCGATTACGCGCGGGCCTGGCTGCCGCACGACCTGGCGCCCGGCGCGCAGGCCGCGGTGCAGATCGAGGTGCCCGCCCCCGCCGAGCCCGGGCGCTACGGCTTGAAGTTCGACCTGGTGAGCGAAGGCATCGACTGGTTCGAGGCCTGCGGTTCACCCACCATCACTCGAGGACTGTGGGTTAGATAAGGTGCCAAGGGTGCCAAGGGTGCCAAAGGTGCCAAGGACGAGAGCAGACATGAAAAGACATTTTGTAGCCCTGTTCGCACTGGGTGGCTTCCTCTCCATGGGCGTCCTTGCGCAACAACGGGCCGCCGATGGCGTTACGCTCAACGACGAGGGCCTGCCGCAGTACTCCACGTTCTCGCTGTGCGCCATTGACCCGGTCACCGGCCAGTCGGGCGCCGCCGTGACCACGCGCGTGCCGTTTGTCGGCCGCGCCGTGCCCCACGTGCGCGCCGGCATCGGCGCCGTCTGTACCCAGGCTTCAACCATGGTCGAATACGGTCCCCGCGGCCTGGACCTGCTGGCCAAGGGCGTGGAACCGCAAGCCGCGCTCGCCCAACTGCTGGCCGACGACGGTCAGCGTGAATCGCGCCAGCTGGCGTTGATCGACATGAAGGGCCGCGCCGCTGCCCACACCGGCAAGCAGAACGGCAACTGGGCGGGCAGCCGCCAGGGGCTCAACTACACGGTGCAGGCCAACATCATGGTCGGCCCAGAAGTGGTCGAGGCCGTCGCCGCCACGTTCGAGGCCACTGCCGGCACGAGCATGCCGCTGGCCGAGCGCATGATCCTCGCGATGGAAGCCGGGCAGGCCAAGGGCGGCGATCGGCGCTGGGGCAACCTGCAGTCAGCCGCGATCAAGATCGCAGACCCGAATGATCCTGGCCGCGGCGGCGATCACATCGCCCTGGCGATCGAGGTGGGGGAACACGCTGAACCGGTGGCGGAGCTGAAGCGCATCTACTACACCACAGGCCGCCGCCTGGGCTATCGCGCGTTCTCGCGGATCGAAGGCGCGGATGTCATCGAACTGAAGCGCATGCTGCACGCGCTCGGCTACTGGAAGCCCACGCTGGCCGCGTTCCCGGCCGCGCCGGCCGGCGCCAACACGCCGCAGATGCAGGAACTGCGCAAGACCAACCCGGACGCGTTCGAGAAGGCCGCGACCGAGGCACGCCAGGCGTCGGCCGCCTACACGCGCGACTACGCGACGTTCGACGATGAGGCGATTGCCGCCGTGGATAAGTTCCGCGCCGACAAGAGCCTGAATTACCAGGGCAACCCGCCAGGGTTGGTCGATCAGCGGCTCGTCGACGCGCTCAGAACTGCTTACTTCGCGAAAACAAAGAAATAGCTCGGACGAGTTGGCGTCCCAAATCACCAGAACACCACATCACGAGATCACGAAATCATGAAACCTCGACGGGCGCGATGCAGTCGCGCCCGGCGTCCGCACCAATCGGCATCCAGCCGGTGAAGTCCGGCTGGGCCGCCATCATCAACACCGGCGCCAGCGCCTCCGCCTTGACCCCCGCACCAGCCTGTTGGGCCAGCGCCGTGCGGAACGCCTCGAATCCCGAAACCGTGAACAGCAGGTAATACAACTGCCGCGTCGCGCCCATGGCCGATACGCGCCGGTACCCCACGCAGGTCGGCGCGATGGTAGCCCGGTCGAGCCCGGACGACTGCGCCAGCGCCAGGACCTGCTCGGGGGTGATGGCCGGCGGCAGCTCCTGTCGCAGCGCAAGGGGAATGCCCGGCATGCTGGGCGTGCCCATCGACTCCATCTGCCGGCTGAACAACTGCCGGAACAAGTTCATGGGCAGTTCGGGTGGTGGCCGCAGGGAGACGACCGAGCCCTGCGAATCGGCGGCGGTATCGATGCCCAGCGTCCACCCCTGGAGGTTCCGCGCGGCGATCCGGTAGGGCTCGGCGCGCACATCCTGCGCCGACCGGATGAACAGCCAGCCGCCGCCAACGATGACGACGAGGGCGATGGCGACCTTGACGAGCGGATGAATCTTCTTGGCCGCCATCAGGGTTCACGCGACGCAGTGTAGGCGGCGATCGCAATCATGTCGTCGACAGTGAGCTTCTCCACCGCGGTCTTCATCAACGCCGACCACGGGCCCTTGCGCACGCCCTGCTGCAGGTCGAACAGCTGCCGGATCGTGTAGCTCGGCGATCGCCCCGCCAGCGGCGGCACCGGGCCCAGGCCTTTCAAGTCGGGACCGTGACAGGTTCCGCAGGCGACCGTCTTGTCCGCCCCGCCGGTCTTCACCAGCGACTCGCCTTTGGCGATGCTGCCCTTCGGCACGTAGGCGACGAACCCCGACGAAGCATCACGCAGTTCCGTACGGCGCAAATCCGATGGCATCTCGATGATGCGCTGGCCGAGTGGCTCGGTTCCTTCCCCGGTGGGCACGTGCATCCACCCGGCAATGCGCGTCTTCGGTACCTCGGCCGCTTCCGTCACCGAGATCCACTTCTTGAAGGGGAACGAAGCAAAATAGGCCGCCGCGGAGCGAATCTCTTCGTCATTGGCCGCCTTCGCGTCCTGAATCATCGCGTTGGGCGGCCCCATCTTCGGCTCGGCGCTCTTGCGATCGCCGTTCTTGAAGTCGGCCATCTGCTGGACGATGTAGGCGGCGGGCAGGCCGGCGAGTGACGCGTTTTCGGGGCGTCCCTGCCCGTTGACGAGATGGCAGAATCCGCACGCGCGCATCTCGGGGCGGCGGCCATGCGCCACCGACTCGGGCATGGGCGGATGCGCGGGCGGATGCCAGTCGGGCGGATTAAAGGCGTCGCGCGTCTGCGCGGCGGTAAGAGACACTGTGCTGCCGGGCACCTGCTGGGGCGCCGGGTCCGGTGGCGCCGGCTTGGCGCCGGGCACTGAAGGGGGGTTCACGGTGTAAGCCCACGGCGGCGGCACCGGTGCCTGCCCTGAAGCGGCCACCGAGCCAAGCGCGATGCCGAGCGCCGCCAATCCGGAGCGAAGAATCATGCGCGAGGGTCCTTGCTTCTTCATGGGTTTCACGCGGGCGCCGAGCAGCCTGGTCGGTTCAGCCACGCCCGCTCGCTTGGGGAGGCAGCGTAAACCGAACCGTCATGCCGCGCCCCAACACGCTTTCGGCATGCACGGTCCCGCCGTGGGCCTCGACAAAGGTTTTCACGATGGCCAGCCCGAGGCCCGTGCTGTCAACTTTCTCATCGTCGCCGGTTCCCTTGTCGAAGACCGCGGCCAGCAGTTCAGCCGAGATCCCGGTGCCCGAGTCACTCACCCAACACTCGATCGAGCCGTCCGCCACGTTGGCTTTCGCGCCGACCCGGACCTCGCCGGTCGGGGTGTAGGTAATCGCGTTCGCGATCAGGTTCTGGAACACCCGTCGCAGCACACTCGCGTCGGCGAAGACGACCAGGTCGTCCGGCACGTCGTTGAGGAGCCGGGTGCTGCCCGCCCCGGTCAGGGGATGGATGTCCTGGACAAGTCCCTCGATGAGCGGCCACAGGTCCAGCACCCGGCGTTCGAGCTTGATCCCCTGATCGGCCTCCAGGTTGCTGTTCTCGTCGAGGATCTTGGACACCAGGATGCTGAGCTGGCCGACGTTGCGATGCAGGGTCCTCAGCATCCGGGCGCTTTCGGGCGGGGTGCCCGACCCCATCGCCGTGTCGAGCACCCTGACGGCAAGCGCCATGGCGTTCAGCGGCGTCCGCAAGTCGTGCGCGACGAAGGCCAGGTGCTCCTCACGGCGTCGCTGCACCGCGGCCGCCTGTCCGACGGCGAAGGATTCCACGGCGAGACCAATCGCCTGATCCAGGACCCGGTTGAGGATCCGGATGGCTTTGGGCTGCAGGCTGATGCCATGGGCGTCGGCCAGATCGTGAACGCACCCGCGGAGGATGCTGTATTCGGCCACCACCTCGATAATGTCGAAGCCATCCTCGAGCCGTTGCGACCCGTGATCCGGCGGGCTTCCGTCGCGCAGCGCGTCGGCAATCGTGTCGTCCGAGGAGGTGCCGAAGGCCTCGGCCAACTCCTCCAGCAGGAGGGGGAGATGATCGTTCAGGGTCGGGACATCAAGGTGCTTGGCGGAAGGCAGTTCCCTCACCGCCTGGCGCCAGCGCTCGAGGATGGGCTTGATGTCCCTGCGGATGAGGGCCGCGAGGGTGGCGAGGTCAGCGTCGGGCATGCTCTTTCGACGTTACTACGATCGGGGCCGGCCGCTACCTTTTTGGCAACTCAAACACATATAACGTGTGGCCGTTGGCCGGCGGGTTGATCTCCGGTGTGATCGTCCGCGGCACCACGCGCGGGCTGCCGCCGCCGACGCCGGTGGTGACGGCCACGTCCTGCTTGCCGTTCGCCGTAAACGAGACCGGGAAGCCCTGCACCGCGGTGCCGAGCCGGGCCGACCACAACACCTCGCCGGTCTTGACGTCGAGCGCCCGGAACTGGCGATCGAGATCGCCGATGAACATGACGCCGCCGGCCGTGCTCAGTGCCGCCGTCAGGTAGGCCGCACGCTGCTGCACGCTCCACGTCTCCTTCATCGTCGTCACGTCGATGGCGAGGAGCTTGCCGACGTTGCCGTCGCTGCCGGGCATCTCGAAGAACCGGCGCGCCGCCGAGGTGCCGCCCGAGCCTTCGGCGAACTCCACCTTGCGGGCCGCGATCTCCATGCACGACTGGCTGAGCGGGATGATCAACTGGTGCGTCGGCGGGTGATAGGTCATGGCCTGCCAGTTGTGCCCGCCCTCGGTGCTCGGGCAGACGGCCAGCCACTCGTCGAGCTTCTGGTCGATGATGTCCTGCCGGTAGGTGGGCGTGCCCTTCTCCGGGTCGATCTTGTCGAACATGTTCTGGAACACGGTCTGCCTGTAGCCCAGGAACTTGCCGGTCTTGCGCTCGAGCTTCCACAGGATGCCGGCCTTGCCGATGGTGAAGACCGCCTTCTCGGGCCCGTTGTCGATCAACACGCGCTCGAAGACCTCGTCCTGGTCGAGCGTCTCGCCCGGGATGTGCTGGTAATGCCACGCCAGCGTGCCGTCCTCGGCCCTGAGCGCGACGGTGGAGCCCGTGTAGAGCGCGGCGTCACTGACCTTGGTGCCGCGGCTGGCCGGCATCCACGGCTTGGGCTGCGCCACGCCGTAGTAGATGAGATCGAGATCGGGATCGTAGCTGCCGACGATCCAGGTGTCGCCGCCGGCGCGCATCCCGTCGGGCAGGGCGCCCCAGGTGTCGCCGCCGGGTTCCCCCGTCCTGGCCACGGTGTGGAACTTCCACAGCAGCTTGCCGGTGTTGGCATCGTGGGCGCTGATGAAACAGCGGTCGTTGGCGCGGAAGCGATCGCACCCCTGCAGGCCCTGGATCACCTTGCCGCGCACCACCAGCGGGCCGCTCGTCTGGTAGTAACCCTTGGCGTTGTCGGCCACCGTCGTCGTCCAGACGACCGCGCCGGTGCGGGCGTCGAGCGCGTACAGCTTGGCGTCGGTGGTCGACAGGAAGATCTTGTCCTGATAGATCGCGATGTTGCGCATCGAGGCGAACGACCCGACGGCGGCGTTGGGGCCGACCTGGTTTTCCCAGATCAAGTCGCCGGTCGCGGCATCGAGCGCCTGCACCATGTTGAGCGTGTGCGCGAGGTACATGATGCCGTTGTGCACGAGCGGCATCGGCTGGTTGGAGCCGCCTTCGTTCATGGCCCAGCTCCACGCCAGCTTGAGGTCTTTCACGTTCCTGGTGGTGATCTCGGTGAGCGGGCTGTAGCTCCACGCCTGGTAGTTGCGGCGCGCCATCAGCCAGTCGCCCGGATCGGGGTTCTTGAGCATGGCGTCGCTGACCGGCACGTAGTTCTTCACTTCGCCCTTCACCGAATGGCCGCGCGGCGGGGCGACGGCCGCGCGGGCGGGCGGCGCGGCCCCGCCAGGCCCGACAGGGCCCGCGGGCCTGGCCGCGGCGCGCTGGCCGGTGGCGATCGAACCGATCGGCACGGTAGTGGCGAGGGCCAATGGCTGGGCGCCGGCCGCGGCGCCGTTGAACTGCAGGATGTAGGCCGTGATGTTGAGGTACTCCGCCTCGCCCAGGCTCGGCTTCCCCGGCGGCATCGTCGCCGCCATGTACTCGACGAGCTCCGTCGTCGTCCGCCCGCGCCAGGTGGTCATGAAGTTGGCCCCGGCCAGCGCCGGCGCCTCGTTCTGGCCAACCAGGGAGGCCTGATGACAGCTGGCACAGTTGGCCTGGTATGCCGCCTGGCCGGCCGTCGCCTGCGCAGCGGTGTAGACCGGCGGGGCCGGAGCTTGCCTTGCCGAGACCGTCAGTGAGACGGCAGTGACGGCCGCCAGGACGGCAACGGAAGCCCTCAATGCCTTCATCACTTCTTCCCTTCCTGCATCAACAGCCAGCCCCACAGGTTGCCCTCGGGTGCCTTCTCGCTATGCAGTTGGACGTAGAGCCGCCCGGTGGCCAGGTTGTCCACTTGCTCTTTCGTCAGTTCGAGTGAGCCCGAGATGGTGCCGCTGGTGCCCGGCGTGACCTTCAGGTCGCCGATGGCCGGGCCACGCATGGCCGTCCGCGGACTGCGATGCACCCGCGCCACCGTGGCGGCGGTCCTCAGCCCGGAGTAGTTGCCGGTCAGCGTGAGGGTGGTGCCGTTGAGCGTCGCCGTCACCGCGCCGGAGCCGGCAACCGTCGCCTGCATGGCGACATCGATCGGCACGGGCGACAGGCGGGCGCGGTACTGGCGCGACTCGGCGCCGGCGGCCACCGACAGGGCCACGAGGCACGCGGCCAGCAAGAAACACCGTCTCGTCATGGGAGGGGATAATATCAGCAAGTGCTGAGGTGCTGAGGTACTAGGGTGCTAAAGGCTGGCGAATTCGACCTGCAACGATTCCTCGATGCGCAGGCGCCCGTTTACCAGACCGTCCTCGAAGAACTGGCTGCGGGGCAAAAGCGCAGCCACTGGATGTGGTTCATCTTCCCTCAGCTTCGGGGCCTCGGCAGCAGCAGCACCGCGTTCAAGTACGGCCTGGCGTCCCGGGAGGAAGCCAGAGCTTTCTCTGAACACGCGATTCTCGGACCGCGTCTTCGCGAATGCACGTCAATCGTGATGACCATCGAAGGCCGGACCGCCGAGGACATCTTCTCGTATCCGGACCACCTGAAATTCCGGTCCTGCATGACGCTCTTCGAGCAGTCAGCCCGGTCGCCGCAGCTGTTTCGCGACGCCCTGCTGAAATTCTTTGACGGCCGGCCTGACGGACGAACGCTCGAGCTGCTGAACTGAAGCAGGCGGGGTTCACCAGAGCACGGCGGAAAGCGCGACCGCCGTGGCCAGGGCGCCGGCGAGCTGCAACCCCAGTTCCGCGCGATCGCGGAGGAACACCGCGCCCACCACCGCCAGCGCGATCCCGGCCGCCAGGAAGCGCCAATACAGTTCCTGGACCTGGCCTTCTTCGGTGGTGGCCGGCGCCTGGCGGCGGCCGGCATCGATGATGGCGTTGGCGATGTCACGGTCGGCGTCGCGATCCAACTCGAAATATTGCCCGCCGCCGGCGGCGGCAATGCGCTGCAGCGACGGCCGGTCGAGCCGCGACCGGCCGGGCGAGGGCACCGTGATGCCATCGGCATCGACGCTCTCGGGCAGCAGGCCGCCGGCCAGCGTGCCGACGCCGATCACGTTGAGCGGGACGTGTGCCTGGCCGGCCAGCTCGATCGAGCGCGCCACCTCCCCGCTCCACGATTCGCCGTCCGACAGCATCACGAACAACTTCGCGTTGGGCGAGGGTCCATGCAGTTCGCGATCCTTCTCGAGCAGGCGCAGGCCCCAGGCAATGCCCTGCTCCAGGTTGGTGTCCCACGTGGTGTCGTCTTCGAGGCGGAACGGCGGACGGCCGCTCAGGTGATCCAGAAAGAAGAACACGGTGTTGGGATCGCGCGTCAGCCGGATCTGCGGCGTGGCGATGTGCGCAAACACCGTCAGCGCGAGACGGTCGTCGTTCCAGCTCAGGGAATCGCCGAGCAGGCGCAGGAAGGCCATCGCCCGCTGCCAGCGGTTACCAGCGACATCCTTCACGTGCATCGACGCCGAGCCATCCTGCAGGATCACGATGTCGACGCCGGCGCGCCCGACCACCGTGGTCACGCCCTGGGGCCGGGCGACGGCGAGGATGACCGCGGCCGTGGCCAGGATCAGGCACAACCAGAACGGCAGGTCGCCGGCAATCGCAAACCGCTCGCGAACGGGAGTGGAGCGATGCTCGCGCAGGCGGCGCAGGTCCGACCATCGGCGCACCAGCCGCCAGCCCCAGGCCAGCAGCAGCGCCGCCGGCGCAGCCAGCAGCCACAAGAAATGTGGCGCCCCGAATTGCAGACCCTCGAACACTAGCAGCCCGTCGGCGTTGTCTCTGTCATCTGCGGACTAACCTTTTCGCTGAATCTTGCCGCCGGGCGTGGCTTCGGGCTGCGCTTCGCGATCGCCGTATTCCATGGGCGCGATCACCTGGAACTCCTCGGTCTTGGCGTCGGGCGGCGGGCCGCCGGGGCGGCCGTGAATGGTGTTGCCCTCGGGCAGGTCCCCCGACCGGGCGCGAACGGCCACCGCCGGGGCGGGCGCCGCCTTCCCCGGCAGGCGCGACGCCACTTCATCGCGAACCCGCGACACGTACTCGTAGTTGTAGGCGGCGTCGGCATGGCCAGGCGACGCCTTCAACACCGACGCATACGCCTGCAGCACGCCGTCGAGGCGCTGCACGCGTTGCTGCTGGGGCGCGGCGCGGTCTCGCTCGCTGGCGCGAAACGCCGCGTTCGCCGCCGTCAGGAGAATGTCGGGATCCACGTCCTGGTTCCCCTCCTCGATCACATCGTCGTACCCGCCAAGCCAGTAGGCGACGGTGGCCCGGATGCGGCGGATGTTGTCCGACGGCCGGGGTTCGTTGCCCGGCAGGTAATCAGACAGCGAGGCCGAGGGCGCCAGGCGGTCATCGATGGCGAACTGCAAGGTGGCCATCTGCTGGCGGGCATCGGCGACGCGCGCGGCCAGCCGCGCCTCGGACCACGACAACCAGGCGGCCGCCAACAGCACGGCGGCGGCCAATCCACGACTCACGACGGTTCTATTGATCATGGCAACTTCCCAAACCACGGCGTGGCGAGCTTGAGGCCCGCGGCCGAGGTCCACAGCGCGGCGGCGGCCAGCGCAAACAGGCTGAAGCGCGCTTGCTGGCTCGAATACTGGCGCGTCGCGATGGTGCCGGCGGCCTCGCGATCGATGTCCTCGACGGCGGCAATCAGGGTGGCCTCGTTCTTGGCCACGTAATAGCGGCCGCCGGTTTTCTCCACGGCGGCCTTCCACTTCGCGTCGGGAATGCCTTCGCCGAACTCCTTGTCGTAGTTCGTGCGCACGAAGAACAGCGGGATCTTGTGGTCGACGGCGCTCTTCAGGATGTCGTCCAGGCTGCGGCCATGCACGATCGAGGTGGTGTCCTCGCCGTCGGTGAAGATCACCATCAGGTTGCCAGACGCCTCGAGAAAGTCGAAGGCCTTGAAGATCTCAATACTCTCCTCGAGCGCGCTGGCGATCACCGTGCCCGATTCCGGAAACTGCGAGAACTCCACCGGATCGCCAATCAGCGCCATGCTCAGCAGCAGGTTGTCGTAATCGCTCGTGAACGGCGTGATCACATAGGCGCGGCTGCCGAACTCGACGAGCGCCATGAGATCGCGGCGGCGCCCCTGGCGCCGCAACTGGACGAAGCGCTCGGCGGCGGCGATCGTGGTGAAAAAGGCCGGCTGCACGTCGTTGCGGGTGTTGAGGGTCGCCGCCGTGAACGCGGTCTGCATGCTGTCGGACGCGTCAATCATCAAGGCGATGCGCCGGCCCGGGTAGGTCACGTTCTCGACCACCAGCGACGAATAGGGATCCGCCAGGGCCAGCAGCGCAAAGGGCAGCGCCGCCGCGCCCAGCACGACCGGCAGGTGACGCGTCCAGGCCAGCCGCGACCCTGGCAGCGACCGCAGGAGCGCCGGCAGGATGATGTGATGGCGGCCGGGCGCGCGGGCCAGGACCGCGCGAATCAACAGCAGCACGGCCGCCAGGCCGATGACCGCAAACAGCGCCAGGCGGCCGGTATCGCGGCGCCAGAACTGCAGCCCGGCGAAGTCGAACACCGCCCACTCGGCGGCCACCGATTGCGCGGCCGCGGTCAGCGCTGCGACCACCACGTTCCTCGGGCTCCGAAGCCTTGGCGAAGGAGGCGCCAGGCGTTGCGCTCGCCCTGCAACTGGCGGGCGACCTCGGCGGCATGCCGCACGGCCTCGTTCAGGACGGCCGGGTCGCGGACCGGCGATTGTCGATACGACGCGGCGGTCAGTTCGGCCAGCGCCGATTGCAGGCCCTCGAGCTGGTGGCGGTGCGTCAGCGACACCCCGTCGTGCAACTGCGACGCGAACATGGCCACGTCAGTCGCCGTCACCGCGCTCGACACCGCGGCCCGTATTGCCTTGATCCGCCCATGGGCCACGGCCAGCCGGCCGTCCGGAACCGGGGCGCCGGCCGTCACGGGTTTCTCGCTGATGGGATGGTGAATGGCGAGCGCCGCGGTCACGCGGACCGCGGCCAGGGCCCTGGCAACGAGGACATCGGTCCAGCCCTCACCGGCGGCGGTCGCTTGCACGTCGGCCAGTTCCTGGGCGGCCCGCGCGGCCACCGCCCGTTCGGGCAACCGGTTGCCGCTCGCCGGGCCGGCCGTGCGGGCGCCACGGGCCAGCGGCACGAGCGCCAACACCACCATCACGACGCCGATCGCGCCCAGGGCGGCGGCGAGAATCTCGAACATGCTGCCGCGGAAGCGCAGCGACTCGACCGCGCCGAGGCTGGCGTCGGCTCCGTCCCGAATATCGGTGGCTTCCTTCGGCACCAGGGACAGCACTTTGATCGGCAACGCCGGCATCAGGTAGGTCAGGTCGCGGCCTTCGAGCGCGGCGGCCGCGCCGACGCGGCTGTGCACGCGATACGGAATCGACAGCGCCGGCACGTTGACATCGCGGCCAATCGCATCGGCACTGATCAGCCGCAGCTGGTAGTGATACTGGAAGAACCGGCGCTGCAGGCGGTGGGCGTCGGCCGGGTGCGAGCCGCCGAGAATTTCAAACGGCGCCATCTGGATCGACGCGACGCCAAGACGCGATTCGTCGGCCACCACCTGCAGCGACGGGGTCTCGATGACCGCGCAGGTGAGCACCACGTTGAAGGCTTCGCCGATCGTGATCGCGCCGGCACTCGATTGCCACCAGCAGCGAATCGGATCGATGCCGCCCGGACGCAGTTGTGCGGCGGTTGGTGGCGGCGGCTGGGCCGGTCGCGATTGCGCCGGCGGTGCAGCCGCGTGCGCTGAATGGTCTTGGCTCTCCGCGGCGGCAGCACTAAAGTACTGCCCTCCTGGCAACAAAAGGACTACCACCGTGGCGACGACTAGGATGGTCCTCATGGCACCGGCACCTGGTCGATGACGTCGCGAATCACGGCCTCGGCCGTCAAGCCGTGCGCCGCGGCATGCGGTCCCAGCCAGATGCGATGGCCGAGCACGAATGGCGCAAGGTCCTGGATGTCCTCTGGATACACTTCGGCCCGCCGGTGCCGCAGCAGCGCCCACACTTTCGCCAGGCGGCTCCAGCAGATGATCGCCCGCGGCGACGCGCCCAGGTCCACTCCGCGCTCCACCAGCTCCGAGGCCGAATGGTGCCGCCAGTCGGTGTCCTCGTTGTAGGGACGCGTGGCCGCGACCAGCCGCTGGATGTACTTGCCGAGCCGATCGTGCAGGAACACGCCCTGGCTGATCACGCTGCGCAACTGGACGATCCGATCCTTCGCCAGCAACGGGTTGAGCCGCACCTGCTTGAAGTCGAAGTTGACCAGCTTCTCCTCCTCCTCCGGCGGAAGGTAGCCGATGTTGACCATCGCGGCAAAGCGATCGGTGGCGGCTTCCGACAGCGGGAACGTGCCCTGCCCCAGCTCCACCGGGTTCATGGTGGCAATGGCGAAGCTGAACGCCGGCAGCTCGTACGTGGTCTTGCCGACGGTAATCGTGCGGTCCTGCAAGGCCTCGAGAAACGCGCTCTGCGACTTCAGCGGGATGCGATTGATCTCGTCGAGCAGGATGACCTCGGCCGACGCCATGGGGCCGAACTCGGTCACCAGCTCACCGGTCGACGGGTTGATCATCTGGAACCCGACCACTTCGGTCGGCTGCAGGTCGGCGCGGCCC
>CAYGMD010000082.1:0-19362 GCA_964350785.1 uncultured Acidobacterium sp.
AGCCCCACGATGGCGCGTGAGCGCCGAGCCCTACGAGCGGCGAAGCCGCTCGCCTACGGCGTCAGAATCTTCTCGAACACCCCGCGCGGCCCCGTATACCGCCCAGGCTCGTCATTCTTCGGCAACGACAGGAAGTACTCGATCACCGGCTTGTCGTCGGTCAGGATCGGACCGTCGCCGACAAACGCGCGGACGTCGTCTTCGCCGGCCACGTAGATGCGTTTCAGCGTCGGCTGATCCCAGTTGAACAGCTCGAACCCGGCTCGCCGCGCCTCGTAGGCGCTCTGGCTCAGCGTGAACGGCTTCAGGCTGCCGAGCATCAGGCTGCCGTCGCCCCATAACGACACGTACGGGAACACCGCTGCGAACGTGCGCATCAGCAGCTTGTACTCGGTCATGGAGTCGCCGCCGTTCCACTGCATGACCAGGCCGCCCTCGGCCAGCGAGCGGCGCACCAGCTCGTAGTACTCCTTCGAGTAGAGCGCCCCGGCGCCGGCGTGGCGCGGCAGGATGATATCGGCG
This sequence comes from uncultured Acidobacterium sp., assembly GCA_964350785.1. Classification (GTDB taxonomy): domain Bacteria; phylum Acidobacteriota; class Vicinamibacteria; order Vicinamibacterales; family UBA2999; genus 12-FULL-67-14b. The sequence continues at coordinate 523 of CAYGMD010000082.1, forward strand.
GTGATGATGTCGTACTTCTTCCGCCCCATCATCATGAAGTTGCGCCCATCGTCCACGTGCAGGTGCACGTTGGGGCGCGACAGCAGGTCGAAGTTGATGTCCTTGAAGAAGGCAGAGCCGGCGACGACGGCCGCCGAGAGTTCGACGACGTCGACGTCGACGTTGTGGCGGGCGACCGCGCCGGGGGTGGCGCCGCCTCCCAGGCCGACGACCAGCGCCGTGGTGGGCGCCTGGTGCAGCATCACCGGCAGGGCGCCGATGCGGTGATGCACGAACGCCGTCGGGATCGAATTGTTGGCCTGGTGGTTGCCGTCCAGGTACATGACGCGCATGGGCGGGTTGCCGCCGCGGTCGTGCACCGCGACCGTCGTCTGCACGCCCTCCTCACGCCAGACCAGCGTCTCGTTGCGATGGAACCGCGCGAAGGCGACGTCGAACGGGTCGACGGCGTAGACCGCGCCGACGCCGAACATGACCGGCGCGAGCGCGGTCACGGCATAGGCAAACGCCGGGCGGGTGCGGCGCTGCGACCAGGCCAGCGCGATGCTGGACGAGGTGGCCAGCGCCGACACCAGGATCAGGCTGGGGCGGGTGCCGATCGCCGGCAGCAGGAAGAAGCCGGCCACGACCGATCCCAGGATGGCGCCGAATACGTTGAGCGAGTAGAACGCGCCCACCCGGCGGCTGGTGTCGTCGCTGGTGTCGTCGCCCGCCCACACCGACAGGCCGATCGGAAACGCCATGCCGAGCAGCAGCGTGGTCGGCAGCATGGCGACCACGCTCGACGCCACGAGCGGCGCCAGGTAGGCGTTCAGCCCCAGGGCCGCAAACCACGGCGTCGCCACATCGATGGCCGCCTGGCTGCGGGTCAGGGCGTTGAACGACAGCACGGCCGCGACGCCGATCAGGGCCTGGATGCCCGCCAGCACCGGCAGCCAGCGGCCCCGCATGCGCAGGACCGGCGCCGCCAGCGCGCTGCCGAGGGCAATGCCGCCCAGCACGCACGCCAGCATGATGGTGAAGGCATACGCCGTCGGCCGCAGGAACACGACCAGCATCCGGAACCAGATGATCTCGAGCGCCAGCGACATCACGCCCGAGATGAAGAACGTCCACAGGACGATCTGCCGCTGGCCGGCGGTGACCGCAGCCCCGGGGCCGGCGGCGGCTGACGCGGTTGCCGGCCGGGCCGGCTGCGCCGGCATGGCGTAAGCCGCGGCAAACGCGATCACGCCGATCACGATGTTGCCGATCGCCGCCAGCCGGAACGACACCTCGACGCCGACCTCGGAAATCAGGTAGAAGCCGGCGCCCAGCGCCCCGACGATGGCGCCGGTGGTGTTGATGGCGTAGAGCAGGCCGATGCGGCCGCCGATCCGCTCTTCGCGCGCCACGGCCGACTTGATCACCAGCGGCAGCGTGGCGCCCATCAGCGACGTCGGCACGATCAACACGAGGAAGGCCACCACGAACCGGATGACCGTGATGACCGGCAACGAGTCGGGCAGCGACGGGTGAAGCGTGACCCACAGCCGCGTCAGCGCGTCGAGCACCACCGGCGAGCCGAAGGCCGTGATGCCGACGAGCGCTTCGGCAATGCCGAAGGCCGCGAGTGGCCGCGTGATGCGCGTGGCCAGGCGGCCGGCGGCGAAGCTGCCAATGCCGAGGCCGGCCATGAAGCCGGCGAGCACGGTGCTGGCGGCGTAGACGGTCACCCCGAACACCAGGGCCAGCAACCGCAGCCACATCACCTGGTAGACGAGCGCGCACACGCCTGAACCGAAGAACAGGAGTAGAAGCAGTGGAAGAAGCCAGCGGGGCCCGCGCGCCGAAGCTTGAAAAGCGAAGGCGGGGGATCGCTCGGCGGCCGGTGTTTCGATCAACCTGGGCAGTTTATCAAAGCCGGAGTGGTTCCTTGGGCTTTCCTGGAACAAACGCCGGGGTACTCGCGATGTACTCGGCGTAGCCGGGCTTGGTCGCTTTCAGTGACTTCTCGAGCAACGCGACGCCAGACACTCTGATCAGCAGGAAGGTCATGATCGCCGGCCCGATGAGGCCAGGCCATCCGCCGGCCGCCACGCCGATCAGGCCAAGACCCCACCACAACACGGCTTCACCGAAATAATTCGGGTGCCGGGTGTAACGCCAGAGGCCGGTGTTCATGACGCGGCCCTGGTTGGCGGGGTTGGCCTTGAAGCGGCGCAACTGCTCGTCGCCGATGGCTTCGAAGAGGAAGCCGAACGCAAACACCGCGAGGCCGGCATAGTCCCACCACCCCAGCGCGTGCGGCGTGCTGGCGGTGACGGCGTAGTAGATCGGCATGGCGACGATCCACGCGATCAGGCCCTGCAGCAGGAAGACCTTGAAATAGCTGCGGTACCACCAGGCGGCGCCGTACTGCTTGCGCCAGGCGGCGTAGCGGAAGTCTTCGCCATGGCCAAGGTTGCGCGCGCCGATATGCGCGGCCAGGCGCACCGCCCACAGACCCACGAGCGCCACCATCAGGCCGGCCCGCGAGCCGGGTGCGGCGGTGGTCACGTAATAGGCGACGCCGATCAGCAGGATCAGCGGCCCCCATGCGATGTCGACGATGCTGGAATCGCGGACGGCGAGCGAGACGAGCCACAGCAGGATGCCAAGCGCGATGACGGTCGCCAGACCGATCAGCACGCCGGACCTACCGCGGGCGGAAGCGCGACGACAGGTAGTCGACCAGTGGTTCCTTGTCGGCGTCGGTAATGGCGGCGCCCCAGCGCATCATCTTCTCGACCGAGCGGGTCCAGCCGGTGCGCGACAGCTTCTGCTGCTCGATGATGTCGGCGTCGTGGCAGGTCAGGCATGCTCGCTGGTAGGACGCGGCTCCCGCGCCGGTGGTTGCATGCGACGCCGCCGGCCGGGGGCCAAAGCTCGCCGCCAGGTAGGGCTGCAGCACCTCGCGCTCGGCCGGCGTAATCGCCGCGCCCCAGCGGACCATCTTGTCCACCGACCGGGTCCAGCCGGTGAGCGACAGCTTCTGCGATGTGATGATGTCGCTTTCGTGGCAGCTCACGCACCGCTGCTTCAGCACGTCGGCGCCAGGACCGGCCGGCAGCGTCTGCGCGACCAGCGACGGTCCGGCCAGGACGATCAAAGTCAGGATCAGGCGCTTCATTTGACTTCGACTCGAACGGAATCGTACTGGTTCCACAGGTAACCGGAGGGATTCCACTGCGACACCGCGGGCTGCACGACGCCCTTCGAATCGGTCGCGCGCGAGAGGATCAGGACGGACTGGGGCGAGCTGGCCGTGAACGTGTGCTCGAACCGCCGCCAGGTGTATTTCGCCTGTTCGCCGGTCAGGCGCGCCGGCGTCCACGCGGCGCCGTTGTCGATCGAGATGTCGACCTTGGCAATGTCGCTTTCGCCGGCCCAGGCGAAGCCGCCAATGGTGATCTTGCCGGGCGCGAACGAGGCGCCGGCGGCCGGCGTGGTGATCAACGACTTCACCACCAGCCCGGTGAGCGGGACCATGTCCTTGGCATCCACCGCCGCGCCGGGCGCGATCCGGCGGTTGGGGAACCGGTAGCCGGTCGCCACCCAGAAACTGTCGCTGTCCTTGTCGAGCACGGTGAGCGCGTTCAGCCACTTCACCGAATAGGCGCCCTCCCAGCCGGGCACGACGGCGCGCAAGGGGAAGCCGTGGACGGCGGGAATGGGCTGGCCGTTCATGTCGTAGGCGAGAATCGTGTCGGGGTGCATCGCCTTCAGCATGGGCACCTGCCGCACGAACGCCGGCATGGTGCCCAGCGGCCGATCGGCGGCATGCATCTCCACGTTTTTCGCCGTGGTCTTCACGCCCGCGCGCTTCAGCACATCCGACAGCCGCGCGCCGGTGAAGCGGGCCGTGCTGACCGCGCCCTTCTCCCACTGGATGCCGGCGACCGCCGGCTCGAAGAAGGCGCGGCCGTTGCCGGCGCACTCGAGCGTGACCGTCACGGTCACCGCCGGCAGCTTCTTGATCTCGTCGAGCGACAGCGACAGCGGCGAGTTGACCTCGCCGCCGATCTTCAGCGCCCACGTGGTCGCGTCCAGCTGGGGCGGGACGGGCAGGTGCGAGCGGACGTAGAAGAGGTCGTTCGGCGTGATGAACGAATCCAGCAACGACACCGGCGTCTCAAAGTCGGGCGGCCGCATGGAGCGGACCAGCAGCTTCTCCTTGCCGAAGCGTTGCGCCGCCGACGGCGCCTGCGCGAACAGCGTGGTGGGAGCCAGGCGGGCAACGGCGCCGGCCATGGCCAGCTGAGCGAACAGGTCGCGGCGTGAAATCATGCGTGGATTATATAGCCCACGCGGCGACCTGTCCGCCGAAGCGCCGAAGGCCACGGAGGGGCGGGAAGGTCCGTTCCAGGTCGAGCGGCGCCGGAGTATTCTCGAGTGGTCCTGTGATTACCCGGTTTGCGCCCGCCCCCACGGGCTACCTGCACCTCGGCCACGTCGTCAACGCGCTGCACGTGTGGCAGGCGGCGCACGACCGCGATGGCAAGGTCCTGCTGCGCATCGAGGACCACGACCGGCAGCGCTCGCGGCCCGAGTACGAGGCGGCGATTCTCGAGGACCTGGCCTGGCTTGGCTTTCAGCACGATGGCCCGCTGGTCCGGCAAAGCGAGCGTGACGCGCTCTATCGCAAGACGCTGCAGCCGATGATCGACAGGGAGCTCGTTTATGGGTGCTCGTGCACACGAGCGGAACTCGCCGCGGGAGTCGGGAGCCGGGAGTCGGGAGTCGAAATCCCTTACCGAAACACTTGCCGTGACCGCGACCTCCCACTCACGGACGATGTCGGGTGGCGGTTGAGGATCGATCCAGGCAGGGAATCGTTCTTCGACGAGATCTGCGGGCCGCAGGTGCAGGACCCGTCGGCCCAGTGCGGCGACCTGCTGCTGCGCGATCGCCTGGGCAACTGGACCTACCAGTTCGCGGCGACCGTGGACGACCACCTCCAGAAGATCTCCGACGTCATTCGCGGCCTCGACCTGCTGCCGTCTACGGGCCGGCAAATCCGCCTGGCGCGCCTGCTGGGCCGCGTCGACATGCCGCGCTTCGCGCACCACGGCCTGGTGATGAAGTCGGCCACCGAGAAGCTCAGCAAGTCGGACGGCGACACGGGCGTGCGCGACCTGCGGGCGGCCGGCTGGTCGGCCGAGGCCGTGCTGGCTGAGGCGCGCCGCCGTGCGGCGCGTGGGGCTCACGGCTAGCGCCGCTCGTAGGGCTCGGGCCTTCGGCCCTCGTGGGGCTCGCGCCTCCGGCGCTCGTGAGGACCACTGACTCGGCGGACCTTAATCCCGGCTTTCGTCGTGACCAGGCGTTTGATACCCTACGCCCATGAAGAACTTCATTCTGGCCGCCCTCGTCCTGGCTGTGCTGGCTCCTGCCGCGAGCTTCGCGCACCCGGGCCACGAGCACAAGATCATGGGCACTATCACCGCCATCGACGGCAACAAGGTGTCGATGAAGACCACCGAGGGCAAAGACGCGGTGTTCACGGTGACGCCGCTCACGACGTTCAAGCGCGGCAAGGCCAAGGGCGCGCAGGGCGACCTCAAGGTGGGCCTGCGCATCGTCGTCAACGCCGGCGACGGCGCCGAGCCGATGAAGGCAAAGGAAGTTCAGTACACGCTGCCGCCGACGACTGCCAAGCAGTAGGGCGCGCCGCTTTCGCGGCGCGTGGGGCTCGCGCCTCCGGCGCTCGTGGGGCTCGGGGCTCCGCCCCTTCGTCGGGCTCGGCGCTGTCGCGCCTCGTCGGGCTTGGCCCCGCCCTCATCTCATCTCATCTCATTTCATTTCCACTCCCCTCACGAGCGCCGAAGGCGCGAGCCCTACGATGGCGCGCAGCGCCGAGCCCCACGAGCCCGCCTTCGCCAAAGGCTACGGCGTGGCGACCCCCACGGGCGCAGCCCCTCGCCCTACTGGTGTCTCAGGACCTGCCCCGGCCGCGCCTCGGTCTGCTGGCCGCCACTCACCACCGGCGTGCCGTTGACGATCACGTAACTGATGCCCGACGGGTAGGCGTGCGGGGCGGCGTAGGTTGCCACGTCACCCACCGTGGCCGCGTCGAAAATCACGAGATCGGCGGCCTTGCCTGCGGCGAGGCGGCCGCGGTCGGTGAAGCCGAACTGATCTGCCGGCAGCGACGTCATCTTGCGGACCGCTTCTTCCAGGCTGATCACCTTGCGCTCGCGCACGTAGAGGCCGAGCGCGCGCACCGCGTTGCCGTAGCCGCGCGGGTGGGGCACGCCCTCGCCGAAGGTGTTGAGGCCGCTGTCGGAGGCAATTGACACCATGGGATGCCGCAGGATGCGCGCGATGTCGTCGTCGCCCATGAAGTGGTAGACCATCGAGGCGCCGCCGGCCATCAGCATGCGCCGCATCATCTCCTGCTGCGTCGCGAGGTCGGCCTTGCCCAGGACCTTCTGCGAGGCCTGCGGAATGGTGAGGCCGTTCAGCGAGCGGTCGGTGCGGTATTCGGCAATGCGGGCGAAGTGTAATCCTCGAGCCCGCGCTCGCGAATCAGCTCGCGCATCTCGGCCCGGATCTTCTGCCAGGTCGCCTCGTCTTGCAGGCGTTCCGTGATCTTCTCCTGCCCGCCTTCGAGCGCCCACGAGGGGAAGCGGATGCCAAGGTTCGAGCTGGCGGCGTCGTAGACGTACTGGTCGGCGTTGACGCGCACGCCGCGGGCGCGCGCCGCGTCCATCATCGCCAGCGCCGTCGCGCTCGAGCCCCAGCGGCTGGGCGCATCCACCTTGAGGTGCGAGATCTCCAGCGGCAGCTTCGCCGACTCCGCGATGTTGATGGATTCGGCCACCGCCTTCTCGAGCTCGGTGCCTTCGTTGCGCATGTGGGTGGCGTAGAGCCCGCCGCGGGCGGCCGCGACTTTCGCCAGCGCGACGATCTCCGCCGTCTCGGCGTAGGTGCCCGGCACGTACTGCAGGCCGGTGGAGAAGCCCACCGCGCCGTCGCGCATGGCCTTCTCGACCAGCCCCTCCATCACGTTCAATTCTTCCGGCGTGGCCTGGCGATTGGCGGTGCCCATGGCCGCGCGCCGCACCGTGTTGTGGCCGATCAACGTCGCGTAGTTCAGCGCCGGCTTCGCGGCTTCGATCTCGGTAAACGCCTTCGCCACGTCCGCCGCCGAGGTGCCGCAGTTGCCCGCCACGACGGTGGTCACGCCCATGCGGACGAAGTGGGGAATGGCGGGCTGCGTCGCGATTTCGTCCACGTGCGTGTGGACGTCGATGAAGCCGGGCGCCACGACCAGGCCCCGGGCGTCGATGGTGGTCCTGGCCGTTTCGGTGATGCGGCCGATGGAGACGATGCGGCCGTCGCGGATGGCGATGTCAGCGTCGCGTGCCGGTGCGCCGGTGCCGTCGATGACGCGCCCGTTGCGAACGATGAGATCGAGGGGAGCGGTCTGCGATCCAAGTTGGGTCGTGGAAACAAGAATGGCAACGGCGAAACGGAGCATCCGTGAATTCTAATCTAGCCACAAAGACACAGAGGCACAGAGCTGCAGTTCGGCTCCGTGTCCTCTGTGACCTCTGTGGCGAATTATTTCGGCGGGATGCGCGTTGGTCATCGGCCCCGCGAGCTCGTCGTACACGCGGTGCAGGAACCAGTCCGCCAACTGCACGTCGCAAGTGCCTGAGCACCCCCGACAAGGATCAGCATCCCGACCAGCAGTGCCCTCCCGCCCCGCCTTTGCGCGCCGCGCTTCGGCGCGCAAGCAAGTGTCATCTAAAGAAGTTAATCATCCAATCCGAGCGGCCGCTCATGAAAAAGCGCGCCGAGGCGCCGGCGAGCTTGTCAGTCCCGGTACCAAGGACCGAACCGGCCACTTGCGGGTACCACTTGCCGCCGGTCAGGATCTTCTGTGGCGGTGACCACAGCGAGGGATCATCCAGCGCGGGCGCGAACGACACGTAGATGCCTTCCTGCGAGTAGTTCTCGTCCTTGGCGCGGTTGAGCAGCATCACGTACTGCTCGAGCGCGGTATTCCAGTGCACCGACGGCCCCCAGAAGGCATCGACCTTGTCGTCGGTGTCGTGCCAGGCGAGCGAAGTCGTCACCAAGGGCGTGGCCGCCGGATAGGTCCACTCGAGCCGGCGCCGCATGGCGCCGGGCAACAGCGGCGAGAAGGCGAGGCGCCCGGCGTTGGGCTCCCACGTGCCGCTGCGCCACAGCGCCATGCGGCCCGCCGGCCGATCGCGGTCTGCCCACAACAGGCGCGCCACCGCCACGCCCTGTGACTCGCGCTGCTTCTGGTACTGGCTGTAGAACACGTAGAGGTATTTCTGGTCGTGATCGAGCATCACACTCAGGTCGCCGACGCCGCCAATCACGTAGCGGTTGGTCGAGTCGCACGCCGTCGTGCTCTGCGTCGCCTGTAGCACGATGCCCAGGTTCTGCCACGACTTGCCCTGGTTGGTCGACCTGGCGGCGCCAATGCGCGGCACGAAGCGATCGTCCCGGCCGCACGCCGTGGCCGGCCACTCGTTGTGGTAAAAGCCGTACCAGGTGTTGACGTCGTCGCTGATGACGGCTTCCATCCACACGCCGTAGCCGGGGTGGGGAAGCAACGTGATTTCGGTGGGGGCTCCCAGGCGTTCGAGGGCCAGCCCCGACGCCACGCGCGGCTCGCCGGCATGCGAGGTCAGGACGAACAGGCGGCGTTGCCCGTCGGCGAGGTCCCATACGAGCGGGCTGTTGGAATCGACGCTGCCCGGCAGGGTGAGCGGCGGCGCCGCGGTCAGCGCGGCCCGCGGGACGGCCGGGGCCGCCGCTTCCGGAAAAGCCGTGGGGACGGTGGTCGACAATAACAAGGCCGCGGCCGTAAGTACGGCTGCGGCAACACGGACGTTCATGGTTGCATCACGCTCGACGCCCGCTCAGGCTGACGGGCTCCCTTAACCTTACGGCCGCTGAATGTAATTCGTTTCATCCGCGGCCGGCTCAGCCGCAAAAAATGTGCACGGCGGAATGTCTTCGATCGTATCCTGCGGGCCATGGCTCCGGCCGCCACCACCACGGTTGATGTCGACACCCTTGATGTTGCCGAGCTGCACCGCGCCTGGCACGGCGCCGCGCCCGCCGATCCGGTGGCGATCACCCACCTGCGCCGCGCGCAGTTGACGATCTCGCGCCACGGCGCCGGCGACTTCCAGGACCGGCAGGTTTACTTGTTCGTGGACGATGAGCCGTGGGGGAAGGTGAAGTACGGCCGGCCGGTGACGCGGGAGATCGAGCCCGGCCACCATCGCATCCGGGCCTTCAATACGCTGTTCTCACACACCATCGAGATCGATGCCGTGCCGGGTGAGCATGTGCGGCTGCGCTGCAGCAACGCCATGCCCACGGCCGGCTGGCTGATGATGATCTTCCTGCACGTCACCGCGCTCAGAGTGAGGCTCGAACGCGAATAACGTGCCCATGCCCCTTGGCCACCCCAGGCACCCCGGGCACCCTTGGCACCTTAGGCACCTTAGGCACCTTAGGCACCCTGTTTTTCTCTATTGCCCCGGCTTCAGGCCCGGGCGCTCCACCAGTTCGATGCGGGCGCCGGCCGGGCCCGCGACATAGGCAAAGTTAATCGACGGCCCGTTGGGCAGCGTCAGCGCCCGCGGCTGGCTGGTGGCCACCGCGCCCTTGCCCGTCAACTCGGTCATGGTCTCGGCGAGCGCCCTGGTCGAGCGCCAGCCGATGTGGTCGATGGCGCGGCCCATGCTCGGCTCGGCCTCGCCCTTGGTGATGAGGATCCACATGCTGCTGAAGCCCTCGGCGTCGTAGCGCACGGCGTCGATGCGGCCCTTCAGCTGCTGGCGCTTGCCGCCGAACTTGTCGAGCAGCCAGGCAAACGCCTCGTCCGGATTCGGCGCGCGCATGTGGATGTGGTGCAGGCCCAGCAGCTCGGGGTCCTGCACGACTTCAATGCGCGTGCCCCACGGGTCCTCGACAAACGCCAGTTTGAACAGGCCGGGCACGTCGCGGGCCGGGGTGGTGACCTTGACGCCGGCGGCTTCGAGTTCCTTCATCTTGGCGTCGAGGTCGGCCACCGAGAAGCCGAGGTGATCGATGGCGCCGCCCGCGCTGGGCTTCGCGTCCTTGGCGATCAGGAACATCAGCCGGGTGCTGCCGAACATGATCCGGTTGGGCGCCTCGGTGATGCGCGTGCCGCCGAAGTTCTTCTCGTACCAAGCGGAGGCGGCGGCCGCATCCGGCACGTTGAGGTGGACGTGGTCGTAGGGCAGGGTCGCGGTCTGGGCCGCGGCTCCCGACGCGATGGACATCAGCAGCGCGCCCGAGAGCAGCGAGAGGCGGAGAAGGTTGGTCATGGCGCGGTAACGATACCAGTTTCCTTGTATGCTTGGCGAAGTCCACCGAGGGGGGTTTTTGAAGCGATTCGGCGTCCTCGTCTTGTTGCTCAGCACGGCCGGCCTGGTCACGCTCGCGGCGCAAACCAAGCGGATTTTCACCAATCCGCGGCCCGAGCCGTACTTCAAGACCCTGTTTCCGAATGCCGGCGGGTTCTCGACGTTTGGCGGCACGCCGCCGCACTACAAGGTCTACGGCGACGATCCCAAGGTCAACCCGGCGGCGCCGCCGATTGGCTTCATCTTCTGGACCACCGACGTGGTGCCGAACGAACGCGCCTACCACGGCCCCATTCATTTCCTGGTCGGCATGGACGTGCGCGGCCTCATCCAGGGCGTGGTCCTCGACTACAACTCCGAGCCGTACGGCTACTTCTCGATCGACCCGCCGCAGTTCGTGGCGCAGTTCAAGAACAAGAGCATCCGCGACCCGTTCCGCGTGGGCGGCGACATCGCGGCGATATCGCGCGCCTCGATCACCATCAACGGCGCGGCGCGCGCGCTGCGTGATGCTTCGCGCATCATGGCCAAGACCTTCCTGTCGCCGGATCAAGTCAAACAGTGATCGGACAACCGGCCGACCCCTGGGGATTCGAGGAAACCTCGGTCGAGACCTGGGCCGACATCCTCGCGCCGCAGTACCTGGACCTCGCCCTGCTGGCGGCGTTCCTGGCGCTGGCGTGGGTCAGCTTCCAGCGCAAGAGCGTGCCGCTCAAGCTCGTGACCTTTGCGTTCGCCATCGGCTACATGGGGTTCGCCAAGAGCTACCTGATTTCGATCACCAACATCTTCGGCATCATCGACTGGAACTGGCCGGTCCCGAAGTACAACATCGTCTGGTACCTGTTCTTCGGCTTCACGGTGGTCTCGACCATCCTGTGGGGGCGGTTGTACTGCGGCCGGATCTGCGCCTACGGCGCGCTCACGCAAACGCTGGATGTGGTGCTGCCGGCGCACTGGCGGATTGACGTGCCGCGCGCGATCGAGAAGCGCGCCAGCCTGATCAAGTTCGGCGTGCTGGCGGCGGTGCTGGGCTATTACGTGCTGACGCACAACCTGCTGATCTACCAGTACGTCGAGCCGTTCTGGATGTTCGGGCTGTTCGGCACCACCGCCATGTGGGTGGGACTCGGCGCCCTGCTGACCGCCACGCTGTTCGTGCGCAACCTCTACTGCCGGTTCCTGTGCCCGGTCGGCGCCGCGCTGGGGTTGCTGTCTTATCTCACGGTGTTTCGCATCAAACGCTGGTCCGAGTGCCACACCTGCAAGCTGTGCCAGAAGACCTGCCAGTGGGGCGCCATCGAGGGGCCGAAGATCCTGGTCACCGAGTGCGTCCGCTGCGACGATTGCGAGCGGTTGTACGCGGATACTGAGAAGTGTCCGCACTGGCGCATCATCGAGTACAAGTCGAGGAAGATCCAGTACCTCCCCCTGCAACCCATTCAGTAGTCACAGGAGCCCAGAAGATCAGGAGAAACAAACTAAATAACTCCTGGTCTCCTTGTCTCTTGTAGAATTCCCCCGATGTCGACAGCATTGACCACGGCGAAGCCCCGGATTTCTCCCACCACCCAGATCATGATCGGCCTCGTGGTGGGGCTGATCGTCGGTTACATCATCAGCATCACCGACCGCGGCGTCGCCGCCTACATCCGGCCCTTCAGCCAGATCTTCATCCGGATGATCCAGATGATCATCGCGCCGCTGCTGTTTGGCACGCTGGTGGCCGGCATTGCCGGCGCCGGGCACTTCAAGGACGTCGGCCGCATGGGCCTGCGCGCCATCATCTACTTCGAGGTCGTCACCACCCTGGCACTGTTGATCGGCCTGCTCGCGGTCAACCTCATGCAGCCCGGAGCAGGCATGATCCTGCCGGCGCCCACCGGCCCGCCGCCCATCACCGCCGCCGCCCAGACCTGGGACCAGATCCTGCTGCACATCGTCCCGACCTCGGCCATTGACGCCATGGCCAAGAACGACGTGCTGCAGATTGTCGTCTTCAGCATGTTCTTCGCCATCGGCCTGGGCATGGTCGGTGAAAAGGGCAAGCCGATGATCGCGTGGTGCGAGGCCCTGACCGAGGCCATGTTCAAGGTCACCAACATCGTGATGCTTTACGCCCCGATCGGCGTCGGCGCGGCGATTGCCTACACCATCGGATCGAGCGGGGTGCAGGTCATGGTGAACCTGGCCTACCTGATCGTCACCCTCTACGTGGCGCTGGCGGTGTTCTTCCTGCTGGTGCTGGTGCCGGTGATGCTCATCTTCCGCATCCCGATCCTGGCCTTCTTCAAGGCGATCAAGGAACCGGCGCTGATCGCGTTCTCGACCACCTCGAGCGAAGCCGCGCTGCCGCGGGCGATGGAGTGCGTGGAAGCCTTCGGCGTGCCGCGGCGGATCGTCTCGTTCGTGCTGCCGCTGGGCTACAGCTTCAATCTCGACGGCACCACGCTTTACCTGTCGCTGGCGTCGGTCTTCGTGGCCCAGGCCGCCGGCATCGACCTGACGGTCGGCCAGCAGGTGACGATGATGCTGACGCTGATGCTGACCAGCAAGGGCGTGGCGGGCGTGCCGCGAGCGGCGCTGGTCATTCTGGCCGCGACGCTCGCCAGCTTCAACCTGCCGATCGAGGGCGTGGCGCTGTTGCTGGGCGTCGATGCGCTGATGGACATGGGCCGCACCATGACCAACGTGATCGGCAACTGCCTGGCCTCGGTGGTGGTGGCGAAGTGGGAAGGCGAGTTCCGCCAGCCATCAGCAGAGACGCCGGCGGCTTAACCCCAGAGGTTCAGGAAGAACGTAATCAGCAGCGCGTTCGCGAAGTCGATGAAGAACGCGCCGACCAGGGGCACCACCAGGTACGCCTTGGGCGCCGGCCCGTAGCGCTCGACCAGCGCCCCCATGTTGGCCATGGCATTGGCCGACGTGCCCAGCATGAAGCCGCAGAAGCCGCCCGACATCACCGCCGAGTCGTAGTCGCGGCCCATCAGCCGCGGCACCACCCACAGGCAGATCGCCGCGATCAGCGCGACCTGCGCCGCCAGGATCACCAGGAGCGGCGTGACCAGCCCCGCCAGTTCCCACAACCGCAGCGTCATCAGCGCCATCACCAGGAACAGCGACAGCGCGATGTTGCCGATGTCGTCGATCACCTGTTGCGACAACTTGAACGCGCCGGTCAGGTCGTCGAGGTTGCGCGCGACCGCAGCCACCAGCATGGCGCCGATGTATGCCGGCAGCGTCAGGCCCAGGCCGGTGAGCCACGCGCTGACCCAAATGCCCACGCCGACCGTGGCCAACAGCACCACCAGGTGCTTCAGCAGCACGTACGCTTCCACGTCTTCGCCGGCCGGTGATGACTGGACGGTTGGCGGAAGTTGCTGTTCCGCCAGCTCGCTGAGGGTCGGGTCAACCGGCGGGCCAGGGGTAATGCGTCGCGCATGGCGTTCGACCAAATAGGTGCCAATCGGGCCTCCCATCACACCGCCAGCGACAATGCCGGCCATGGCGGCGGCGACGGCCAGGGTGGCGGCGCCGGGCACACCGGCCTGTTCAAACAGCGGCGCGAACGCCAGGCCGGTGGCGGGTCCGCCCGTGAGCGTGACCGAACCGGCCAGCACGCCCATCAGCGGATGCTGTCCGAGCAGCCAGGCCACCGCGCTGCCGACGACGTTCTGCAGTGCCGCGACCACCAGCGCGATCAGGAAGAAGCCAAGTACGAGCGGGCCGCCGCGGCGCAGCAGAGCGAGGCTGGCGGCGAACCCGATCGAGGCGAAGAACGTGTTCTGCAGCGGCACCTGCAGCGTCGTCGTGAACGCCAGCGGCTGGTAGCCGTACGAGTACATGACCGCGAGCACCCCGGCAACGGGCAAGCCGCCGCACACCGGTGCGGGGATGTTCACACGCGCCAGCGGCGGAAGCAGCTTGCGCAGCCCATACCCAAGGAACAGGATGATGCCGGCAAAGGCCACGGTCTGAACGAGATCGAGGGTGAGGGGCGCGCCGTTCATGTGTGGCGCAGTATAGCGTGACGTGGCGCGATTACGGCGCGTCGGTCGGTGGCGTGATGATCGTGAGGCGGCCCTGGAGGCCGCTCGACACCAGCACCTGGTTGGCCGCCGTCACGATCACGCCTTCGACCTGGCTCAGCTTCTCGATCAAGGCCATCCCCCGCACCGGGCCCAGGATGAACACCCCGGTCGACAGCGTGTCGGCGAGCATGGCGCTGTCGGTGACGATGGTCACGCTGCGCGTGCCGGCGGCGGGCGTGCCGCGGTCGGGATCGAGCAGGTGGTGGTAGCGCACCCCGTCCTTCATGAACGACCGTTCGTAATCCCCTGACGTGCTGAGCGTGCCGTCGCCCAGTTCGAGCGTGGCAAAGGTCTGGCCGTTGGGGCCCCGCGGGTCGGCAATGCCAAGCTTCCACGGCCGGTCGTGGTTGCGGCCTGCCACGTAAAGGTCGCCGCCGCTCTGGATCAGGAAGTCGCGAAACCCGCGTTCGCGCAGGATGGCGGCCGCGCGATCGACGGCGTAGCCCTTGCCGATGCCGCCGAGGTGCACCCGCGCTCCGGCCTGGCGGATGAACGCCGTGCCTTGGGCGCGGTCCACCTGCACCTGCCGGTAGTCCACCAACGGCAGCCGCGCCGCGATGGCCCGGCGATCCGGCACCGTGTTGTCCTGGTCGTGATCGAACTTCCAGATGTCGGCGAGCGCGCCGAAGGTGATGTCGAACTTTCCGCCGGTCCACTCGCTGGCTTGCGCGGCCGCTTCGAGCACGGCCAGGGTGTCGGGGCCGACGGCGACCGGCTGGTGGCCGGCGGCCGCGTTCAGGCGGACGACGTCGCTGCCGGGCTTCCACACGCTCAGCAGCGCTTCCAGGCGGTCGAACTCGCGAAACACCTGGTCGAAGGCCGCCGCGGCGGTGGCCTCGCTGGCGCTCCACGCCGCGACCCGCAGCTGCGAGCCCATGGCCAGGCGCGAGCGCTCCACCAACTGGCGCGCCGGCGGCGCGGGCGGCGCGGCGCACGACACGCCGGCGAGCACGAGCATGAGGGCGAGTCGCGGCATCAAGGTATGCTGAAAACAGTACCATGGCCGCTGCCGGACCCACGACCCTTGAAATCGTTCGCAACCATCCCCAGGACATCCAGGATCGCCCGGTCTACCTGTGGGTGGACGGCGAGAAATGGGACGGCGTGCTGCGCTACGGCGCCACTTTCACGCGCCAGCTGCCGCCGGGTCCCCACAAGGTGAAAGCGCACAACACGTTGTTTGGCCAGACCGTGGAGTTCGACGCCGCCGCGGGCGAGACCGTGCGCTTCCGGTGCGAGAACGGCCTCACCGGCGGCGGCATGGTGATGGTGTTGATGATGGGCGTCGCCTACCTGAAAGTGCGCCTCACCCGCATGTCATGACGCTGGGGCTGGCGGCCATTGCCGCCGCCCTGGCCGTCGCCGCGGCGTCTCGCGGGACGGCGTTACCTTCCGGTCGCATTACACCGAGCCGCAACTGGCGGCACTCGGGCGGGATCGCGCCACGCGGTGGCAGGTGGATCCGCCAACCGTGCTGCGCCGGCTGTCGCGCGAAGACCAATACATGGACGAGGGGCTGTGGCACGTGCGCCGCAACCTCGCGGAGGCGGCGGACGCCGGGCAGCGGGCCGGCGCTGAAGCCGCGGCAGCCAATCGCGGGCCGTTCATCAGCCAGGCGGAGCCGTACCCGATCTACACGTTCCCGCGATGGTGGTTGTGGAGCGCGGCCCTGACCCTCGCGGCCGCGCCAGGGTCTTGGCCACAGAGGCCACAGAGGACACAGAGTTAATTCTTCCAAATGCAATCAGGCTATCGAATCGGCTGACAGGCATTTTGAAAGAATTGTCTCTGTGTTCTCTGTGTTCTCTGTGGCCCACTCCTCTGCGTCCTATGCCCAACGGTACCCGTGCTTCGACAACGGTAACGAGCGGATGCGCGTGCCGTTGATCGAGAAGATGGCGTTGCACACCGCCGGCAGGATGGGCGGCAGCGACGGCTCGCCCAGGCCGGTCGGGCTGTTGTCGGTGAGGCGGAAGTGCACGTCGATTGCGGGCGGGGCCTGCCCCATGCGCACGAGCGGAAACTGGTGGAAGTTGCTCTGCACGGTGCGCCCGTTCTCGATCGTGATCTCCTGCGCCATCAACTCGGCCAGGCCGTCGATCACGGCACCCTGCACCTGGTTGATCGCCATGCTCGGGTTGACGATTTGCCGGCCGACGTCGCCGACCACCCACACCTTGTTCACGCGCAGCGTGTTGTTGCCGCCCAGCGTGACCTCGGCCACCTCGGCGAAGTAGCCGCGGTGGCTGTAGTGGCAGGCAATGCCCATGGCCGTCCCGGTTTTTTGTGGAGGCAACCCTTGCTTGTCCGCCGAAGCGCCGGGCGTGAAGGTGGAAGGTTTGTCGGCTGCCCGCTTCACCCAGCCCGATCGCTCGGCGACTTCCCGCAGCACGCCCGACATGCGCTCGGCGCTGAAGCCGTCGGCCGCCGGCTTGGCGCGCGGCACCGCCATCAGGTCGAGGCGGAACTGCAGCGGGTCCTTGCCGGCCGCGTGCGCCAGTTCGTCGATGAACGACTGGTAGACCCAGGCCACGGCGTTGCTGCGCGGGGCGCGCAGCGCCCCGGTGGGCACGCCCAGGGGGATGAGCGAGGCGTGAATCGCGAAGTTCGGCACGAAGCCGCTCGGAAACTCCGTCGCGGGGATGTTCGCCGACTGGGCAAACGTATTCGAGGCATTGGCCGGCGGGTTCATCGGCCCGTAGCTGACGAAGTGCCCGCTCCACGCGGCCACCGCGCCGTGGGCGTCGAGCCCGCCCTTGAGGTAGTGGAAGCCGCCGGGCCGATAGAAGTCGTGGCGCATGTCGTCTTCGCGCGTCCACAACAGCTTCACCGGCGTGCCGCCGATTTGCTTCGAGATGTACGCCGCTTCCACGGCGTAGTCGTTCGACAGCCGGCGGCCGAAACCGCCGCCCGCCTGCACCATGTGCTGGGTGATGTCCTGATCGCGCAGCGAGAACAACGACTTGAGCATGTCGCGGCCGCGCTGCGGCGTCTGGCTGGGCGACCAGATCTCGAGCTTGCCGTCCTGCCACTGCGCCACGCAGTTCTCGGGTTCCAGCTGCGCGTGCGAGATGAACGGGTAGGAGTAGGCGCCCTCGACCACTTTGGCCGCGGTCTTCAGTGCCGCCTCCGGATCGCCCTCCTTGCCCACGGTGAAGGCGGGCGCTTGTTGTGACAGCTCCTGGGCGCGCCGGGCGAACCCGGCGCTGCTCTGGGCGGCGGTGGGACCCTCGTTCCACTTCACCACCAGCTTCTTGCGCGCGCTTTCGGCCTGCCACCAGCTGTCGGCGACAATCGCGACGCCGCCCAGCAGGCTGGTGAGGTCGTCGCCACCGTCCACGACGAAGGCGTGGCGCACGCCGGGCTGCGTCTTGATCAGATCGAGGTTCGCGGTGGCCACCTTGCCGCCAAACACGGGACACTTCTCGAACACCGCCCACAGCATGCCCGGCACCGTGAAGTCGATCGAGAAGATGGGCTGGCCGGTGACGATCGCCTTGTTGTCGACGCCGGCCGTCGCCTTGCCGATGATGGTGTAGTCCCTGGGGTCCTTCAACGTGACGCTGCGCAGGTCAGGCGGCGTCAGCGTGGCGGCTGTCGTGGCCAGCTCGCCGTACGTCAGCGAGCGGCTCGAGGCGCGATGCGTCACGCGTCCCGCGGCGGCGAGGCAGTCGGCCTCGGGCACGCCCCACGTTTGCGCGGCGGCGGTCGTCAGCATCATGCGCCCGGCGGCGCCGGCCCGGCGCAGCGGCTCCCAGTTGGTCGGCGTGCCGGTGCTGCCACCGGCGTTCTGCGGCCCGTACTTGGCCGGATCGAGATCGGCCTGCTGCAGCCGCACGTTCTTCCACTCGACGCCCAGCTCCTCGGCGATCAGCATCGGCATCGAGGTCTTGACCCCCTGGCCGACCTCGGGGTTCTTGGCGATGATGGTGACCAGGTTGTCGGGCGTGATGCGAATGAAGGCGTTTGGCGTGAAATCCCGGCCGCTCTGTGCAAGCGCGTCGAGTCCGTCGATGTTCGCGGCGATGATCATCCCGCCGCCCGCAAGCGCACTCACGCGCAGGAAGTCGCGGCGGCTGAGGGCTTGGGGCTTGAGGCTTGGGGCTTGGGAAAACATTTATTCCTCGCCTCCTTGCGCGGCGGTTGTCGTGACCACCGTGCCGGCGGCCTTGTGAATGGCCTGACGAATGCGGGTGTAGGTGGCGCAGCGGCAGAGGTTCCCGTTCATGGCCTGGTCAATGTCCGCGTCGGTCGGCCTGGGCTTTTGCGCCAGCAGCGCGACGGCCGACATGATCTGCCCGGCCTGGCAGTACCCGCACTGCGGCACGTCGATCTCCTGCCACGCC
>CAYGMD010000083.1:0-19094 GCA_964350785.1 uncultured Acidobacterium sp.
CGCTGGAGCACGAGCGCAAGTCGGCGGGAGCCGGGGCGACCGATCTCTGTTTGGACAGAGGGCATCAACAGCGCCCCGGCGGGCAGGTTATTTACAGACAACCTCGCAGCGAAGGTAAGGAGCGGAAGCCAGGCCTGAGCTGCGAGTTGACAGCCGTCTGGAGCGAGTGCGGAAGCGGATGGCGGGCGGCCGACCCGTCAGCGGGCACGCCCTCCTCTGGCACTAGACGTCCAGGCCGATCATCCGCATGAGTTCGAGGGCATTGCTCTGCGCGATTACCCCGTCGCGCAGCTTGTAGTCGAAGCGCATTTGGCCGTTCTCGACGTGGTCCTGGAGATGCACATTCCTCACCGCGTTGGGCAACATCGCGGCAATCTCGGTCAGCGCCAGGTCGTGGGTCGTGACCACGCCAATGGCGCCGCGGGCGACCAGCATGCGCAGCAGGCCTTCGGCGGCGGTGCGGCGGTCCTTGGAATTGGTGCCGCTCAGCAGTTCGTCGAACAGGAACAGCACGTGGCCCGGTCCGTCCAGCAGGTTGCAGATCTGGCGGATGCGCAGCACTTCGGTGAAGAAGCCGGACCGCCCCTCGCGCAACGAATCGGTGTGGCGCAGGCAGGTGCCGAGCACGAGCGGCGACAGGCGCAGGCGCGTCGCGCGGACCGGCGCGCCGGCAAGGCCCAGCACCGCGTTCAGGCCAATGGTCCGCATCAACGTGCTCTTGCCGGCCATGTTCGAGCCGCTCACGAGGAGCACGCGCGGGCTGGCGCCGAGAAAGATCGTGTTGGCGACGGCAGTCGCTCGCGGAATCAGCGGATGCGCCAGGCCGACGGCATCGTAGACGGCTTCCCCGTCGGCCGGTTCGACGATCTCGGCAAAGGTGTCAGCCGGGTGTTCATATGCGTACCCCGCCAATGAGAGCAGCGCTTCGAGCTCGCCCACGGCGTCGACCCAGTCGCGCAGGCGCGCACCGTCGCGCGCCCGCCACGCCGCGGCGTAGAACGCGACCTGCAGCGTGAACAGCGCTGGAATCTCGACCAGCCGGGTAAACGCGTTGTGCCGCGAGTCCACCCAGTCGGACACCCGCGCGAGGCGCGCCAGCCCCCGCGACGCCGACTCGCCCGGGTTCGCGCCCTTGAGGCGCGCGACGAGCGCCACCATCTCGGCGTCCTCGAAGTCGGCCCTTTCGATCTCGGCCACGACCCTGGCCAGCAGGTCCACGCCCGCCGACATGGTCGCCGACGACAGGCCTTCGACCACCGCCGTCGCCGGCTTCATCAACCACCACAGCATCCCGAGATTGGCGAGCGCGAGGAGAATCAGCGGCAGCGCGCGCCCGCCGTAGAGGATGTTGACCACGGCCGCCGCGAAGGCCACGGCCAGCAGGGCGGCCAGTGGCCGGGCCGCGCGCGGCAAGGTTGGCGGGGTCTCGGCCCATTCGATCAGGCGATCCGGCACCAATCGCCGCCCGCCGGCCGCGGCGTTGACGGTGGCGAGGCGCTCGCGCAGGTCGATCTGCGATCGCAAGGCCACGACCCGCGCCTGGCGCTGACGGATCACCGGCGGCGGCGCCGGCACCGACAGCCACGCCGCCAGGCGCTCTTCCCCCATCGGTGTCCGGGCCCCGGCAATGAGGTCGTAGAGGCTGCCCTCGCCGAAAACGTCCAGGTCGTCGCTGTAGGGATGCTCGACATCGCGGAACCGGACGCTCGCCTGCCCCTTCCCGATCCAGCGGTCTTCGACGCGCGCCATGCCGTCGGCGTAGAACTGCACGGCGGCCTGCGCCCGGGCCAGTGCGCGGATGACCACCTCGTGCCAGACCAACAGCGCGACGAACGCGACGGCCGCCGCGCCGAGCAGAACCGAGTTGGGGCCGCTCTGCACGGTCACCGCCCAGTAGATCATGGTGGCAATGACGATCGCGACCTTGGCATTGCCGAGGCGCACGTGCATGCGGTCCTTCGCCGCGGCCGCCAGCTGGCGCTCCGCGGCGCGGGCGCGATAGGTTTCGAGGGGGCCCGTCATCAGGTGTTCAACTCGAGGGTCATCTCCACCATGGTGGATCGGAAGCCGCGCCTGGCGAACAGCCGTTGCCCGCCGGCGTTGCGGGACGCGGTCCACAGCACCACCCGCGGCATGCCGCGCTGCTTCAGCCACGCAATCGCGGCGTCGAGCAATTGCTGGCCCACGCCGGCGTTCCGCTCGTCCTCAACCACCAGCAGGTCGTGGATGAAGCCCGCCTCGTCGCGCAGTTCCTTCCACGACAACGGTTCAGTCCCGGCATATACATAACCGACCACGTGGCCGTCGGCCTCGGCCACCATCACCACGCTGCCGGCTTCGGCCAGCTGGCTGCCGAGGAAACCGCCATAGCCGGCCTCGGCCCCTTCATCGGGCGGGAGGAAGCGCTGCCGATCGAAGGCGTAGTGCGCGCGCATCAAGGCCGCGCCCATGCGGCCAAGCGCCGGCGTGTCGCGCAGTTCAGCGGGTCGAATGATCAGGGCCACGTCCAATGATGACATTGGTGCGCAAAAGGCGAGAGGCGGAGGCCGTGGTTGGCCTCCGCCCGTTTAGGTGGGTTGCCGCGCCGTCGCGTGGCTATCTCGTGCGGATGATTAGCGGGTCGGTCAGCGAAACTTTCAACTTGCGTCCTGAAGCGAGCCGAATCTCGTCGCCGTCGGTGGCCAGCACCACGGCGGTGCCGCCGCCGGCGCCAATCGCCGTGCCGATGGCCGCGCCCTTCTTGCCGCCGGTGATCGCGCCGATCACCGCGCCGGCCGCCGCGCCCACGCCAATCTTGACGGCGTCGTCTTTCTTGGTGCCTTCAGCCACCCAGTAGATCGGCTTGGTGGCAATGTCGTACGTCACCGACCGGAACGCGATTTCGGTGAAGCGAAGACCGAGTTCGGCGCGGCCCTTGACCTTGCCGGATTCCTGCGCGCCGGTGACATGGCCGGTCAGGATGCTGCCGCTCGGAATGACGGTGACCTCGTCGATGACGATGGGTGAATCCAGCGTGCCGCGGACGGCGTCTTCGGCGCGGCTGGTGTCCGAGGCGAGCGCCGTCTCCAGCGTCACATCCAGGACGGTGTTGTCGGGAATGGTGATGGAGCGCACGCGGGCCACCGCGGCCGGCGCCTCGGGCTCCGCCGTCGCGCGCTTCACCTCGGTAATGCTCTTGCGCGACACGCGCGTCGTCGTGTTGGGCCGCTCGCCGGTCAGCGTGACGACCTCGGGATTGACGGTGGCAATCTTGCCGCGGACGAGGGCGCCGTCGGCGGTCACCACGGTGACTTCGGTGCCGGCGGGGATCTCTTCAATGGCTTCTGCACGGCTGCAGGCCAGCGTGGAGCCGCTCATCAATACAGCGGCGGTCAGCGCGACGGTTCCGAACAGTGTCTTGGTCAATTTCATGGCCTCGCCCGGCTATAAAGCAATCCGCATGCCCAGATTCCAGGGGCGCTCGCAACCACTCTGGATGAGACGGCCACCGAATGTGGGTAACGGATGGCCTAATTTGTTAAAAGTGGAGCAGGTCCACTTTCCGCATCCACCTCATGCGCTGACGTTCTGAGACAGTCGTACTGGTAGACTCGCGTTTTTCGGGAGGCCTTCGATGATGGTATTTAGTAGCCGGTTTCGGCTGGTTTTCGCGTGCGTGGCGCTTTGCGCCCTGGCCTACGCCGGGCCGTTCAACGGCGTGAGCACGCTGGCATCGGCGCAAGCGCCGACGATTGATCCCACCCTGCTCGATGCCTATCGCTGGCGCGGCATCGGCCCCAACCGCGGCGGCCGCTCGATCGCCGTGTCGGGCGTCAAGGGCCGCCCGCTCGAGGCGTACTTCGGCGCCGTGGGCGGCGGGTTGTGGAAGACGACCGATGCCGGCAACAACTGGGCGCCGGTCACCGACGGCCAGATCACCAGTTCCTCGGTCGGCGCGGTCGCCGTCGCCGAGTCCAACCCCGACATCGTCTACATCGGCATGGGCGAGTCGTGCATCCGTGGCAACATCATGCCGGGCGACGGCGTCTACAAGTCGGTGGACGGCGGCCAGAAGTGGGCCCACGTCGGCTTCCGCAACTCCGACGCAATCTCGAAGATCCGCATCCACCCCACCAACCCCGACATCGTCTACGTCGCGAGCTTCGGCCTCTACTATGGCCCCAGCGAGGAGCGCGGCGTGTTCAAGAGCAGCGACGGCGGCAAGACCTGGAAGCGCACGCTGTTCAAGGACGCCAGGACCGGCGCGGTCGACATCGTGATCGACGCCAACAACCCCAACGTCCTCTACGCGGCGCTGTGGGAGGCGTACCGCATCGAGTACCAGATGTCGAGCGGCGGGCCGGGCAGCGGCCTCTTCAAGTCCACCGACGGCGGCGAGACGTGGGCCGAGATCACGCGCAATCCCGGGATGCCCGCCGGCATGGTCGGCCGCATTGGCGTCGCCAACACCAAGGCCGACTCGAACCGCGTCTACGCGCTGGTCGAGAACGACAACGGCGGGCTGTTCGTGTCGGACGATGCCGGCGCGTCGTGGAAGCTGATGAACGCCTCGCGCAACGTCCGCCAGCGCGCGTTCTACTACACCCACGTGTTCGGCGATCCCAGCAACAAGGACGTCGTCTACATGCAGAACACGTCGTTGTTCCGCTCAACCGACGCCGGCAAGACGCTGGCGCAGGTCGGCCAGAACACGCACGGCGATCACCACGACCTGTGGGTGGATCCGGACAATGCCAATCACGTGATTGACGGCAACGACGGCGGCGGCGCCATCACCTACAACATCAACGCCCGCGTCCCGAGCTGGAGCGAGCAGGACTTCCCCACGGCGCAGTGGTATCACGTCATCACGACGTCGCACCTCCCCTTCCACGTCTGCGGCTCGCAGCAGGACAACAGCACGCTGTGCACGCCAAGCAACACCAACGCGGCCGGCGGCGGTGGCGGCGGCCACCCGCCGGTCGAACCCTACCAGGTGGGCGGCGGCGAGCCCGGTTACATCGCCACGCACGCGACCGACCCCGACATTTTCTTTGCCGGCACCAACAACGGCTCGTTCCTGACGCGGCTGAACCGCCGCACCGGCGAGTTCAAGGAAGTGGGCGCCTATCCCCGCTTCTTCTCGGGCGAGAACTCCGCCGAGGTGAAGGAACGCTGGCAGTGGACCTACCCGATCATCTTCTCGCACGTCGATCCGAACGTGCTGTACACCAGCTCGCAGCGGGTGTGGAAGACCACCAACGGCGGCGACACCTGGGAGGCGATCAGCGGCGACCTGACCCGTCACGATCCCAAGACCATGGGCGACTCGGGCGGACCGATCACCCACGACATGAACAGCCCCGAGATCTACGCGACGGTCTTCTCGCTGGCGCCCGGCAAGAAGGACGTCAACGTGATCTGGGCCGGCTCGGACGATGGCCTCGTGCACGTCACCCGCGACCACGGCAAGACCTGGACGAACGTCACGCCGGCGGCCATGCCCGACCTGGGCCGGGTCAGCCAGCTCGATGGCTCGTCATTCGACAACGGAACCGCCTACATGGCGGTGAAGAAGATGCTGCTCGGCGATCGCTCGCCGTACATCTTCCGGACCAAGGATTACGGCAAGACGTGGACGAAGATCGTCAAGGGCATCCCGGCCGACGACTACGTCCACACCGTCCGCGAAGACACGGTCCGCCGGGGCCTGCTTTACGCCGGCACGCAGCACGGCGTCTACATCTCCTACGACGACGGCGAGCAGTGGCAGAAGTTCAGCAACGGCCTGCCTGACGTGCCGGTGACCGACCTGGTGGTGGAAGACAACGCCATCGCGATCGGCACCCATGGCCGCAGCTTCTACGTGATGGACGACATTGCCGCGTTGCGCCAGTTTGGCCTCGCGCCGCTCAGCGATGTCACCGTGTTCAAGCCGGCCAACGCCACCCGCGGGCTGGATCGGCCGATCGTGACCTATTACCTCAAGGCGCAGCCGAAGAGCCTGACGCTCGACTTCCTCAACGCGCGCGGCGAAGTGGTACGCAGCGTCAACGGCGTGCCGCCGCGTCCGGCCGAAACGCCGGCGCCCGAAGGCGGCGGTGGCGGCGGCTTTGGCGGCCCGCAGGGCGCGCCCATGGCGGCCGGCATGAACCGCTTCACCTGGGACCTGAATTCGACCGGCGTGGTGACGTTCCCCGGCATGATCCTGTGGGGCGCCACGCAGAACGGTCCGGCCGTGCTCCCGGGCAACTACCAGGTGCGGCTGACCGCCGACGGCGTGACCCAGATCCAGTCGTTCACGGTGCTCAAGCACCCGCTGCGGCCGGTGAGC
Organism: uncultured Acidobacterium sp.; assembly: GCA_964350785.1. Taxonomy (GTDB): domain Bacteria; phylum Acidobacteriota; class Vicinamibacteria; order Vicinamibacterales; family UBA2999; genus 12-FULL-67-14b. Next base: position 6,314 of record CAYGMD010000083.1, read on the forward strand.
GACGCCGACCTGCAGTTCCAGTGGGACCTCGCCAGCCGCATCCGCGACAAGGTGAACGAGGCGAACCTGGCGGTGATCAAGATCCGCCGCATCAAGACCGACATCGCCGATCGCATCAAGGATGCGCCGGCTGAAGTGCGCGCCGCCGGCGAGCAGCTGGCCAAGGCGCTGAGCGCGGTGGAGGAAGACGTCTACCAGGTGAAGAACCAGAGCGGACAAGACCCGCTCAACTTCCCCATCAAGACCAACAACCGGCTGGCTTCGCTGCTGCGGGTGGCCGTGTTTGGTGAAGGGCGCCCGACCGGAAACGTCGAGCCAATCTTCAACGACCTGGCGGCCGAGTTGAAGGCCGAGACCGATCGCCTCGACAAGACACTGGCGGATCAGCTGCCGCCGTTCAACAACATGCTGACGCGGATCAAGAAGGAGCCGATCGGCGAGAAGTAGCGAGACGGGGCGTCTCGGGTAAGATGGCCGCCATGAGCGGCATAGCTCGGGCGATTGGGGCGGCGGTCCTCGGACTGGCCGCCCTTTTCCTCTTCGTGGCCGGCGGCCCACCGGCCCTCGAGGCGTATCACGCCCAGCGGCCCACGGCCAATGGCTGCACCGAAGACCTCGCCTCCCTCCCGCGTGGCACCTGGGTGTCGTTGGAAGACTGCGCGGTCGACAAGTTCAGGTCCAGCAGCTTCCGCGGCGACACGCCCTCTGCTCGATTCGCGCTCTCCCCCCTGCGCGGCCAGGAGTACGACCTCGAGGAGCCGAGCCGGTTCGCGCTGGCGTTTGCTGACAGCGGCCTCGTGAGCTTTGGTCCGCACGAAGACGAGCTGCTCTACCGACTGCGAGATCAGGTCGGCGTGGTCCTCGGTTCGATGGACCAGATGGGCGGCACGCATGTCGAGGCCGACGAGGTCGAGAGCGGATTGGCGGCTGGCGCGATCCTGATTGAGGCCCGCACCGCACCGCCCTCGCAGACGCCGCTCACGCTGCTCGCGGGTGGCGGCGTCATGCTGGTGCTGGCCGTCTGGGTGGCCATGCGAGGCCGCGACGAGGACGCACCGGTCGAGGGGGTCCGCTGGGGCCTGGTGGCCGTGCTGCTGATCGTCAGCCTCGCCGCATCGCTCAGGACGCTCCAGTGGTTCTTCGATCCGATGCGTCAGACCGACGAGACTGCGGCTCGAGAGGCCAGGCGGCCGCCGCCGGCTCCCCGCTCGCGCCCCACTGTCGCGGCGAGCCTGCCGGAGCCAACCGCCGACGATCTGAAGGGCCTTGAATCGCCCGACGGACTCGATCGGCTCCGGGCGGCCGACGCGCTCATGGCCAAGGCCGTGACACCTGACCTGATCGCGGCGGTCGATCGCGCCTTGGAGGGCGACGGCGCGAGCGACTTCAAGTCCAGGCTGATTTGCCTCAAGGCGAGGTTTCCGGGACCCGACGCCATCGATTTTCTCCTGGTGCACTTCCCATCGGATCGGCAGTCGCTGAACTGGACCCTCAAGGCGGACCTCAAGTGCACCTTTGATGCGCTGGTCGCGCGGATCGGCGAGGACCCGGTGCGCGTTCGTGATGCGCTCGTGCCGGGCGCGTTCTCGGACAACGCCGCCGTTCGTTCGTCCGTGCAGGCGGCCTTCCGCAAGGTGGACATCGCCGTTCCACCCCTCGACCTCCTCAAGGCCTTGAACGCTGATGATTCATTTGAGTACCGGTACGGGCTCCAGGCGTTGCTGGCACTTGGCGCGGTGCGCCACAACCGCCCCGCCGTCGAGCGTGCGGCGTTCGCGCCCGATCCCGCGGTTCGAGGCCTCGTGCGACACGAGCTCCTGACGAACACTCACGCCAATGCCGCGAGGATCGTCGCCAAGGGATGGCTCGATCAGGACCCAGGCTCGGGTCACGAGCGGCTGGCACACGACCGCGAGCGGGCGCAACACGACGTCTCCGCGGCCCTGCTTGAAGCGATGGACGACACCACAACATCCGAGCAGAGGCGCGCCAGGGCGGTCCGACTGATGAGTGAACTCGGTGAAGTCGGTGTCCTGCCGGAACTCGAGGCGCGGCGCCCTGCGCTCCAGCCGGGACCGCTGCTGGACGAGGTCAACGCCGCGATTGCGGGTTTCGATCCCCGGCGGAGCCGCCGAAGCCTTTTGCGTCCGCTGGCGCCGTGAGAGGCGGGCGCGGGCCGATCAGCTATTCGACCAACCGTCGCAATAGCCTGACCAGCGCCCGCTGGTCTTCCGGTGACAGCTTCGCCAGCGTGGCCGGCGGCGCCGTCATCCGCTGGAGCAAGGCCGCGCGCACCCGTGCGCCGAGCGGGGTCAGGCTAATCACCTTGACCCGCCGGTCCTCGGCCGAGGGACTGCGTTGGATCAGCCCGCGCGCCTCCAGGCGATCCACCAACCCGGTCACATTCGAGGCGTCGCACGACAGGGCGCCGGCCAGCTGCCCCATCGGCATGGGCCGGTCCGGCTCGACCAGGTTCAGCAGGTGGCACTGCGCCGGTGACAGCTCCAACTCGGCGGCCAGGGCCGGCAGGGTGGCTCGTTGCGTGAACGAAAACTGCACCAGGAGCTGCCACGCTTCACACGCGTGAGGGTCCTTGGGCTTCGCGCACATCGCCGCCAGTATAGTTCATTCGCTCAATAGTTGACATCATCAATCACTAAGCGTAAGGTCGAAACATGACCTCCTACAAGCTGATCTCCCTCGACGAGACCGTGGTGTTCCCCGGCATGCCGGTCACCCTGTCGGTCGATCCCGGCGCCGATTCCCATGTCCTGCTGCTGCCCAAGCGCGGCCGCGAATACGCCAAGGTCGGCGTCGTCGCCGAGGTCACCGAGCGCGTGAAGCTCCCGGGACGCGGCTATGCCGTGTCGCTGATGGGCCTGCACCGCGCCGTGCCCGGCGCCGCCAGCACCGACCCGGACGGCCGCCTGCGCGTGGAGGTGACCGAGTGCCGCGAAGTCGATCCGCCGGCCAGTCTCACGCACGACCTCGAGCACGAGTACCGCGCCGTGGTCGAAGAGATCCTGCAGTTGCGCGGCGACGATGGCCGCATCAGCGCGTTCTTGCGGTCGATCACCGGCGCCAGCGCCCTGGCCGACACGGCCGGCTACTCGCCCGACCTGAGCATGGACCAGAAGATCGACCTGCTCGAAACCGTCGACGTGGTCGAGCGGCTGACGCTGGCCGTGCGCCTGCAGAAGGAACGCCTCACCGAACTGCAGTTGCGCAAGCGCATCCGGGAAGACGTCGACTCGGGCGCCCAGAAGCAGCAACGCGAGTACTTCCTGAACCGGCAGATGGACGCCATCCGCAAGGAGCTTGGCCAGAACGAGGCCTCGGTGGCCGAGGAATACCGCAAGAAGATCGCCGCCGCCGGCATGCCCGAGAAAATCCAGGCGCAGGCCGAGCGCGAGCTGGCGCGGTTCGAACGCATGGGCGACTCGAACGCCGAATCGTCGATGATCCGCACCTACCTCGACTGGCTGCTGGCCGTGCCGTGGTCCAAGCGCTCGGAAGAGCGCCTCGACCCGACCTACGCCAGGCAGGTGCTCGACGCCGACCACGCCGGCCTGGAGGACGTGAAATCGCGCATCACGGAGTACCTGGCCGTGCGCAAGCTGCGGGCCGAGCGCGGCCTGTCGGACGACAAGCGCTCGGGCGCCATCCTCACGCTGGTCGGCCCTCCGGGCACCGGCAAGACGTCGATTGGCGAGTCGATCGCCAGGGCCACGGGCCGCCAGTTCGTGCGCATGTCGCTCGGCGGCGTCCGTGACGAGGCCGAGATTCGCGGCCACCGCCGCACCTACATCGGGGCGCTGCCCGGCCGCCTGGTGCGCGCCCTGCGCGACGCCGGCACCATGAACCCCGTCATCATGCTGGACGAAGTCGACAAGCTCGGCGCCGACTGGCGCGGCGACCCGTCGGCGGCGTTACTGGAGGTGCTCGACCCGGCGCAGAACCACGCCTTCGGCGATCACTACCTCGACGTCGAGATCGATTTATCGCACGTGCTGTTCATTGCCACGGCGAACGTCGCGGATCGCATTCCCGGCCCGCTGCTTGACCGCATGGAAGTGATTCCGTTCGACGGCTACACCGTCGAGGAAAAGGTCGCGATCGCCCGCGGCTACCTGTGGCCACGCCAAGTGGAGCGCAACGGGCTGGTCGCCGACGACGTGTCGACGACCGACGACGTGCTGCGCCTGGTCGTGAGCGAGTACACGCGCGAAGCCGGCGTCCGCCAGCTCGAACGCGAGATCGGCACCCTGCTGCGGAAGACCGCGGCGGCGGTGGCCTCGGGCACCGCCGCCAAGCCGGTGGTGATCGACGACGAAGGGGTCCGCAAGGCGCTCGGCCGCCAGAAGGTATTCCACGAGGTCGCGGCGCGCACGGCGACGCCCGGCGTGGCCACGGGCCTGGCGGTGACTGGGGTCGGCGGCGACGTGCTATTCGTCGAGGCGGCGTCGATGGCGGGCACCGGCGGGCTCGTGCTCACCGGCCAGCTCGGCGACGTGATGAAGGAATCGGCGCGCATCGCGCTGACCTACGTGCGCAGCCATGCCGCACCGCTCAACATCCCCGACGAAGCCTTTTTCGGCAAGGAGTTCCACCTCCACGTGCCGGCCGGCGCCGTGCCCAAGGACGGCCCCAGCGCGGGCGTCACCATGGTGACGGCGCTCGCCTCGCTGCTGACTGGCCGCCCGGTGAAGAGCACGGTCGGCATGACCGGCGAGGTGACGCTGCAGGGCCGCGTGCTGCCGATTGGCGGCCTGAAGCAGAAGGTGCTGGCGGCGCACGCCGCGGGTCTCACCGAGGTGATCCTGCCGGAGCGCAACGCCCCCGACCTGGATGACGTGCCGGCCGACGTGCGCGAGCACATGCGTTTTCATCCGGTGAGCACGATCGACGAGGTGCTGCGCCTCGCGCTCGAACCCACTGAGCTGGCGCAAGCCGCCTAATGGAGCTAAGGCCTCAGAGGCTCAGAGACACAGAGAAGACCAAATCCTGAAATGCCGGCCGGCAGCCACCGAGGCACAGAGACACGGAGTTCCGATCGCGGTGGCTGTCGGTTGGAGGTTTGCACCACTAGCTCAAAGAACGAACCGCTTGATGCCGTCCTTCAGGACGGGCCTGTTGAAGTTCAACAGCAGGCCGGTGTGCAGCCCCGTCACCTTTAGATACGTGAGGATCTGCGCCGCGAACACCGGGTCGTAGGTGAAGACGCTCTTCACTTCCACCACCACCTCGTTTTGCACGATCAGATCCGGCCGATAGACCCCGATTTTCACGCCTCGATATTCGACGGGAATCTGGCGTTCACACTCGAATTGGATCTGGTTGAAGGCCAGCTCCAGGCCCATGGCCGTCTGATAGGTGCTCTCGAGCAATCCAGGTCCAAGCTGCCGATGCACTTCGATCGCGCAGCCGATGATTCTCTCGGTCAGGCCAATTGATAGACCGTCCATCGCACTCTCCTGTTCTCCGCAACAACGCGGGCGCTCACAGGAGAGCAGGATGCTTGCCAGTCAGTTTTGCGAGGAATTCGGAACCGGACGGGTCGCAGGGGTGCAGAAACGGCCACACAACGAGCCCGGCTGCATCGCATTTCCTGCGACACACGAGTCTCCGAGACTTCGAGTCTCTGTGGCCGCCGACGGTATTTCAAAAGATGGTCTTCTCCGTGTCTCCGTGCCTCTGTGGCGATCGTCGTTCTCTGTGGCTAGAACCGCTTCGTATACACCGCTTTGGCCGCGCCCCGGCGGTCGAGGGTGCGGAAGCCGAAGGCGGGGTCTGACGGGTCGAGCCAGTTCTGGGTATAGACCACGAAGATGTCGTTGCCGGGCTTGAGAATCCACCGGAAGCGCGACTGCCAGCCCAGGACGCGGCTCACCGTGTCGTACTGGACGTTGTTCACCAGGTACATGAACGGGGTGAACTGCGTATCCGCCACCAGCCGGTAGAGCTTCGTCTGGAAGCTGCCCTCCGCCAGGTCGACATCGTTGAACTCGTACGACAGGTTGAGCGTCACGCCCGGCCGCGGGCGCACGCCCATGCCGAGGCTGGCCTCCAGCCGCTCGCCCGAGTAGAACGTGCCCCACTCCAGCCGCGGCTGGAGCGAGACTATGCGCTTGTTGGCCGTGTGGGCCGACAAGCCAAAACGAGTGAACCGGTAGTCGGTGCCGGCTGGCAGCACGATGCCCGGCGAGATCTCAAAGGCGCCCTTCAAGTACTCGTAGCTCGGCGAGACGTTGAAGTCCACGTTGTCGCCGCTGTGCAGTTCCATCCTGAAGGCCTGGATGTTGCCATCCACCGTCTCAAGGTCCCCCTGCAGGTTGGTGTAGATATGCGGCTGGACGCCGAAGCCGAAGCGGCGGATGTAGCGGTTGCCCAGCGGCCTGGGATTCCACCGCGCCTCGGGCGTATAGCGGCGGAACTGGCGCCGGGCCGTGAAACCCACCGCCGGGTTGTACTGCTCCTGCACCTCCTGGAACGCCATGCTCATGTCGATGACGTCGTTGGGGTAGTCGAGCATGGCGCCAAACGCGGCCCGGCCGCCGGTCGCGGCGCCAACCGGCGAGTTGGCCACCAGGTAGCCGGTGAAGAACAGGTTCTTGTTGCCGCGGAACGCCGACGTCGCCAGCCTGAAATCCACGCCCGCCGTGTGCTGCGCCTCGGTGGCATCGGCCGGCGCGTCGCGCACGGTATAGAGGGCGCCGAAATAGGACTGCTGCATCGTGCGCCGCCGCACGCGCGCCACCAGGAAGTTCTCGCCGATGGCGGTGCCCTCCTCGCCGGTGCGCACGTAGAGCAGGCCCACGTCCTGGCGTCCGGCCTGGCCGGTCACCTTGCCGCCGCCGATGATCCGTTGCGGCTGGCCGGCCGTCAGGCCGATGCGCCGCGAGAAGAACGCGTTGTTGGGAAAATCGAAGAACGTGGCGCCGTCGAGGAAGAACCCGCGCTTCTCGGGAAAGAACAACGGAAACCGCGTCAGGTTCACGCGCCGGGTATCGACCTCGGTCTCGGCGAAGTCGGTATTGACGGTGCCCACCGCCCGCAGGCTCGGCGTGATGTTGTAGGTCACCTCGCCGCCGACGTCGGCCGTGGTCTGCGTCTCCACCGCGGGGCTGCGGCCCGGGCCGTCGGCCACGGTGCCGGCCACATACGGCTTCACCTCGAGGCCCTTGCCCTGGGTCACGTCAGCCAGGCCCACGAGGAGGCCGGCGTTGGACATGCGCCGCAGGCCCTGGTTGCGCTGGTAGCCGGTCCACATCAACTCCTCGTTCTTGCGGCGCACGGTGCGCTGGAAGTTGATGCCCCAGGCGGGCGCGTTGGGGTCGAAGGCCAGCGTGCGGAAGGGGATGTCGATCTCGATCACCCAGCCGATCTCGCTCTGGCGCACGCGGGCGTTCCAGATGCCGTCCCACTCGCGATTGTTCGACCCGCCCGGCCCCATCAGGGCGTCGGCCATCAGGCCCGCAGGGTTCATCTCGAAGAAATAGCCCGTCTGCTGGTTCAGGAACGTATCCATCGTCCACATGAACCGATCGTCGGCGCTCAGGAACTCGTCGCGCTTGCGCGTGTTGCCCAGCAGCTTGTCGGGCTCCGAGTCGTAATTGGTGACGCCGATGTAGAGGTGATCCTTGTTGAAGACAATGCGGATATCGGTTTTCTCGGTGGGGGCGCCGCCGAGCGTGGGGTCCTGCATGACGAACTCGCCGGCCGACGTCGCCCGCGACCACGCCGCCTCGTCCAGCACGCCGTCGAGCACCACCCGCTCATTCTCTGTGAGGCGCTCGGCGGTGACCACCCGCCGGCCGGAGTTCATCACGTCGGATGGCTGCGCCGACACGGCAACGGGCCACAGGACGACGGCCGCCAACAGCCAGGACAGGCGGGCCATTAGAACCGGAACAAGCGCGTCATCTTGACGACGAACGCGCGATTCTTGAGCGACATGCTCTGGTGGGGATCGAGCGGATCGGTGTTCTCCTCGTCGGTCCACACCACGAAGAACTCGCTGCCAGGACGGTATTCCCAGCGGAACCGCAGGTTGCTGCTGAACGTTCGATCGGCCGAACTGTACTGCAGCAGGGCGCTCGCGAACATCCGGGGGGAAAAGCCGTAGTCGGTCCGGGCGCCGAACAGCCGGGTGGTGAAGTTGCCCGTCGGCAACTCGACGCGATTGATCGAGACGCGCGGCTCGACCGAGAGCTGCTTCAGAATCGACAGACGCCCCTGGCTGAACGAGACGGCGCGAATGGTGCCGCTGTAGTACTCGCCCACCTGCACGCTGAGATTGCCCGACAGGCGGCGCTGCTGTCCCATGTTGTAGCGCACCGTCATGTCGCGATAGTGATAGCCGCCCGGCGCGACGACCGCGCCGGCCGACGGCTGGAACGGCGCCAGCAACAGATCGTAGTTGGCGTTGGCCTCCACCGTGAGCGTGTCGCTGTTGTCGAACTCGGTGCCAAACTGACCGGTTTGCTGGCGCGATTCCACCTGACCCGCGCCGTTCTCGAAGTACTCGAGGCTGCCTTCGAACGTGAACTTGCGGACCGCGCGCATGTTGCGCGGCCGCGGGCTGAAGCGACCCGACGCGAACGAGCGGGTGAAGTCGGTGCGGCGCAGGAAGCCGACCTCGGGGTTGAAGTGGTTCCCCACCTTCAGGATGCTGGTGCTGACGCCGTAGCGATCGGGCGACCAGTCGAACTTGCCCTGGTAGCTCTCGTTGTCGCCGGTCAGCCCGGTGGTCTGGGTCTGGGCGTAGTAGCCGGTCAGGCTGACGTTCTGGTAGAAGCCAAACGCCGCGTCCACGCCATAGGCCTGATTGGTGCCGTCCGCGGTCACGCTCGACTCGTTGCGGCTGGTGAACATCGCGCCAATCGTGCTGCGGCGCAGGATGTCGCGCTTGGCGCGCAGCACGGTGAAGTTGGTCGCCGGCGAGCGCGACGCCTCGTCATCGCCGGCCTGGATGTTCATGACGCCCACCCCGAACGCGCCAATCTTGCCGGTCATTCGCCCGCCGACGTCGATCGGCACGACCCGGCCGCGATTGAGGCCGATGCGCCGGCTGTAGAACAGGTACGGCTGATCGGACGAGCCGCCGCCGAAGCCGCCGCCCGACGAGCCGCCGCGCCCGAAGTCGAACAGGCCGCGGCCCTCGAGAAAGAAGTCGCGCTTCTCGGGCAGGAACAGGTTGAACCGCGTCAGGTTGACCTGCTGCTCGTCGATCTCCACCTGCGCGAAGTCGGTGTTGACCGTCAGGTCGGCCGTCAGGTTGGCGGTGATGCCGTACTTGAGGTCGCCGCCAAACTCGCCGTCGGCGTCGTTGATGACCGGCGGGTTCTGCAGGCGGTCGGTGGCGTTGCGCCCCAGGGCGTAGGGCTTCAGTTCCAGGTTGCGGCCGGCCGGCGGCAGGTCGAGGCCAACCACCGTCCCGTACATCGAAACCCGATTGAGCGCCTGCGGTCCGGCCATGTTGCGCGGGACCGGCGTCCAGTAGGTCCACTCGTTCTTGTGGCGAATCGAGCGGCGGAACTGGATACCCCAGATCTGGCCGGCGCCCGAGGTGTAGCGCAGCGACTTGAACGGAAACGCCATCTCGATGGTCCAGCCGCCGTCGAAGCGGCCGGTCTTGGCCTGCCACACCGGGTTCCAGTCGGTGTTGGGCGCGCCCTCGTCCACCACGGAATAGTCGGCAAAGCCCCCGATCGGGTTGGCGTAGAACATGTACCCGCTGCGGCGATCGTAGAAGGTGTCGAAGCCGACGCCAAAGTGGTCGTTGTTGCGCATCTGGTTGGTGTCGCGGCGCAACTCGTTGGCAATCCACTCGTCTGGCGGCGCGCCGTCCCAGCAGCGGGCCGAGACGTAGATGTTGTTCTCGTCGAACGACACCCAGATCTCGGTCTTCTCGGTCGACGGCCGCAGGTAGAGCGGCGAGGCCTGCAGCATCCCTTCAAAGCCGGGGTACTTGTCGTAGAAACCCTCGTCGAGCTGGCCATCGAGCTTCATGGGCTCGGCGAGCTTGATGGCGCGAATCGTCGACCGGTTGGCCGCGTCGCGGGCCATCTGGTTGGGCGTTTCAGGCGCGGCCGGGCCGTCGATCACCTGGGTGACCTGCGGCGCGGCTTGTTCTCCGAAGACGGTGGTGGTTGAGAGTACGAGGACGGCCGTCGCTAACAGGACACGCACTTATGGTTGTTCTTTGCTCCGAGCTTTTCCAGGAGGGCGATGGTCTCGGGATAGGGTTGCACGCGCTGTACTGCGCCATTGGCCATGTCGACGGTCGTTCTCCCCTCGCGGTCGACAGCCATGACGTTGGCGCCTTTCGACACCAGGTAGAGGATCATTTCGTTGTCGCCGCGGGCGGCGGCGTGATGCAGCGCGGTGTTGCCGTCGTGGTCGGCGGCGTTGACGTCGGCGCCGAGTTCTTCAACCAGGTACTTGACCGCGGCCAGCATGCCGGTCGGCGCGAAGCGGTGCGAGTTGGCGGCAAAGCCCTCGCCGTAGCCGACGCCGGCGGTGGCGTGCAGCGGCGTGACCGACGGCCCGCCGATTGGCACCGGCGCCAGGCCCGACAGGTCCTTCACTTCGCGTTCGACGGCGTCACCGAAGCGGGGGCGGCCCGCCGGCTTGATGGTCGGCACGTTCGGGTCGGCGCCCGCCGTCACCAGCATCTTCATGGCGGCGATGTCGCTGGCGTAGGCGGCGCGCCAGAACACGCTCGCGCCAATCTCGTCGACGCCCGACAGGTCGAAGCTGTAACCCGAGTACCACACCTTCATCTTGAGGCGCGCGTTGACGTCGGCGCCCCTGTCGAGCAACGCCTTCATCAACTCGAGGTAGCCGGTCTTCTGCTGCATGTGGGCGCGCGGCTGCGGGTACAGCGCCTTCGGCGCCCACTCGACGTTCAGCACGCCGTAGAGGGGCGTCACGCCGTTCACGCTGGCCAGGCTCGGGCTCGCGCCCTTGTCGAGCAGCTCTTTCGCGAGGTCGAAGTGGCCGTTGATCACGGCCATCAGCAGCGGGCTGGTCTTGTCGCCGGCCGACACCAGGTTGACGTCGGCGCCGGCCTTCAGCAGCGCCGAGGTCGACTCCATGTACCCCTGGCGGACGGCATACAGCAGCGGCGTGAGGCCGCCGTGGGCGTTGATCAGTTCGTTGAGCTGGTAGTTGCGATCGACACCGGGCCGCGGCGCCTGACGGGCGGACGCCGCACCGGCGCCACCCTGGGGCGGCGCCCCGGGCACTTGCGGATTACCGCCAAAGCCCAGGCCTTCGCGGCTCAGGTTGGCCAGGTCCGACACCTTGCTGGCGGCCGTGAGGTCGGCGCCGCTGGCCGCGAGCAGCGTGATGACGTCGGCGCGATTCGAGGCCGCGGCGTACATCAGCGGCGTCTGCGCGCGCACGCCGTCCTTGCCGTTGACGTCGGCGCCGGCATCGACGAGCACCTTGACCGCCTCAACCTTGCCCGAGGCGGCGGCCACCATCAGCGGCGAGGTGCCGTTGGGCGTGCCGGCCTTCACGTCGCTGCCGGCCTTGAGCAACGCCGCGATCACCGGCGCGTGCCCCTGCTGGCTGGCCAGGAAGAGAGGGGTGTAGGCGCCCAGCCGCGTCGTCGCCTTGACGTTGGCGCCGGCAAAGACCAGCATCTGCGCCAGCTCGAGGTCGCCGTTCATGGCGGCCCAATGCAGCGCGGTCATGCCGTCGCCCTGCGCGGCGTTGACGTCGGCCGCCGACTTCAGCAGGGCCTTCACCGCGGCCTTGTCGCCGTTCATCGCCGCATCAGCGACGGGAGCCGTGGCGGCAGCCGACAGCATGGCCGACACTCCAACAATCATCAGTCCGGCGGCGAAGTACCCAAGCATCAGTTTGCGCATATGAGAATTCCTGTCACGTACTCTTGCCACAGAGGACACAGAGGACTCAGAGCCAATTTTTCAAAATGCCCGTCCGCGGGTCAGCAGCACTGGCGTTTAAAAAAAGTGTTTCTCTGTGTTCTCTGTGTCCTCTGTGGCCAATTCCTATTCAGCCGCTGCGGTCGTCGCCGGCACCGTGTTCAGGTCGTAGGCCGCCGTGCTGTCGCCGAACGACTTGAAGTCGTCCATGCCCAGCAGGTGCGCCACCGACAACATCACGTTCGCCATCGGCGTGCCGTCGGCCGCCTTCAGGTGCAGCCCGCCCTTGAGCGCGCCGCCGGCGTGGCCGGCGAGGAACAACGGGCAGCGCTTGTGGTTGTGGACGTTCGAGTTGCCCATCGGCGACCCGTAAACGATCAGCGTGTTGTCCAGCAAGGTGCTGTCGCCGTCGGGCGTGTCCTTCAGCTTCTTGAGAAAATACGGAATCATGCTGATGTGGTACTTGTTGATCTTCGCGAAGTCGGAAATGCGTTCGTCGCGGTCCTGGTGGTGCGAGGCCGAGTGGAACGCGGCCTTGTAGCCGCTGTCGGGGTAGACGCGGTTTGAGGCATCGCGGCCCATCTTGAACGCGAACACGCGCGTCGTGTCCGACGCGAAGGCCAGCGCCTGCAGGTCGAACATCAACTTGACGTGCTGTTCGAACGAGTCGGGCACGCCGACCGGCGCGCCCGGCAGCTCGCGCTGCTCGCCCTTGCTGTTGGCCGCTTCCACCTGCTGGATGCGGCGCTCGATTTCGCGCACGTCTTCCAGGTAGTCGGCGAGGCGGGCGCGGTCGGCGGCGCCGAGGTCCTTGTTCATCCGCGCCACGGCGGTGGTCAGCCAGTCGAGAATGCTCTTGTCTTCGCCGCGGCGCTCCTGGCGCT
>CAYGMD010000084.1:0-19082 GCA_964350785.1 uncultured Acidobacterium sp.
GGCCGACGCCATCGAGGTCCGCGGCCTGACGCGCAAGTTCGGCGACTTCGTCGCCGTGAACGACCTGTCGTTCACGGTGAAGCAGGGCGAGATCTTCGGCTTCCTGGGCGCCAACGGCGCCGGCAAGACCACGACCATCCGCATGCTGTGCGGCCTGCTGCGTCCCACCGCGGGCACCGCTTTCGTCGGCGGGATCGACGTCGGCAGCGATCCCGAAGGCGTGAAGCGGCGCATTGGCTACATGTCGCAGCGCTTCTCGCTGTACGAGCCGCTCACCGTGGAGCAGAACATCCAGTTCTTTGGCGGCGTCTACGGCCTGTCGGGCGAGCGTTTCGCCGAGCGCCGCCGCTTCGTGCTCGCCATGGCGGGCCTCGAAGGACGCGAGAAGATGCTCACACGGGAGCTGCCGGGCGGCTGGCGACAGCGGCTCGCGCTCGGCTGCGCCATCCTTCACGAGCCGTCGATCGTGTTCCTGGACGAGCCCACCGGCGGCGTCGATCCCCTGTCGCGCCGGCGCTTCTGGGACCTGATCGGCGATCTGTCGGCCAAGGGCGTGACCGTGCTGGTGACGACGCACTATCTGGACGAAGCGGAGCATTGCCATCGGCTCGCCATCATCCACGCCGGCAAGCTGGCCGCCCTGGGTACGGCCAGTGAACTGAAGCAGGTGTTCGCATCGCGGCCGATCGTGGAAATCCAGGCCGCGCAGCCTGTCCATGCCATGGACGTGCTGGATGGCCTGGAGATGGTGGAGAAGACCAGCCTGTTCGGCACCGCGGTTCACGCGGTGATGCGCGACACCAAGACCTCGGCGGCCATGCTCGCCGAGAGGCTGGCCGCGGCCGGCGTGACGGTGCGGGGCATTGGCCCGGTGTCGCCGTCGCTCGAAGACGTGTTTCTCGACGTGGTCGAGCGCTCTCTCGACCGGGTCGAGCGCTCTCTCGACCGGGTGGGGGCGGGGTAATGGGAAAGATCCTCGCCGTCGGCTCGAAGGAGATGCGCCAGATCCTGCGCGATCGGCGCACCCTGCTGATCCTGCTGTTCATTCCGGCGTTCTTCCTCCTGTTGTACGGCTACGCGCTCAGCTTCGACATTCGCAACGTGAGCCTGGCCGTGCAGGACCGCGATCGCAGCACGGTGAGCCGCGAGCTGGTGTCGTCGTTCGTCAACTCGGGGTATTTTGCGCTGGTCGGCTACGAAGACTCCGACGCGGCCCTCGAGCGGATGGTGGACGAGGGCACGGTCCGCGCCATCCTGTCGATTCCCGCCGGGCTCGAACGCGACCTCGCGCTGAAACGGCCGGTCACCGTGCAGGTGGTGATCGACGGCGACAACGCCAACACGGCCGCCACCGTTTCGGGCTACGCGCGCCTGCTGATCGCGGAGTTCGGCGCCGTGCAGATGAAGACCTTGCTGCTGCCGGCCGGCTTCCCGCCGGTCGTGATCGCCGAACCGCGCATCTGGTACAACCCGCAACTGCGAAGCGCGCTCTTCCTGGTGCCCGGCCTGATCGCCTACATCTCGATGATCACCGCCGTCGTCTCCACCGCCCTGTCGGTCGTCCGCGAGAAGGAACGCGGGACGATGGAGCAGGTGAGGATGGCGCCGGTGGGGCCGGTGGCTTACATCCTCGGCAAGACGCTGCCGTACCTGGCGATCTCGTTCACGTCGGCGGTGTTGATCGTGCTGGCGGCCATGCTGCTCTTCGATCTGCCCATGCGCGGATCGTGGCTGCTGTTGTTGTTCTCGATCGGCCTGTTCCTGGTCGGCGCCCAGGCGCAGGGGCTGCTGATCTCCACCATCGCCGACACGCAGCAGGTCGCGTTTCAGATCGCGCTGCTGTCGTCGATGCTGCCGACCATGATCCTGTCGGGCTTCATCTTTCCGATTTCGAGCATGCCGGCCGTGGTGCAGGCGATCACGCACATCGTGCCGGCCCGCTACTTCCTGGTCGCGCTGCGCGCCATCGTGCTGAAGGGCGCCGACATCACGGCGTTCTGGCAGGACCTGGTGGCGCTGGCGATTTTTGCGACGGTGGCCATGGGCCTGGCGTCGTTGCGGCTGAGAAAAGAATGGGCATAGAACTAGGTGCCAAGGGTGCCAAGGTGCCAGGGTTCCAGCGTGCCAGGGCGGCGATTCGGCGCGTCTTGCATCTGATGCGCAAGGAGGTCCTGGAGCTGAAGCAGGACCCGCGCCTGTTCAGCGTGGTCATCATCGCGCCCATCGTGCAGCTCACGGTGCTGGGCTATGCGGCCACCACCGACGTCAAGGACGTCCCGATCGCCATCGTCGATGCCGATCGCTCGACGGCCAGCCGCGATCTCGTGCAGCGGTTTGCCTCGTCGGCCAACTTCAAGATCGTCGGCATGCCGGGGTCGATCACCGAGATCGACCGTTACCTGGACCACGGCGAGGCGTGGATGGCGATCGGCATTCCCGCCAACTTCGGCCAATCGGTCGCCGCCGGCCGCGGCGTCGCGCTGCAGATTGCCGCCGACGGCACCGACTCGAACTCGACCACCGTGGCCATGGGCTATGCGCAGTCGCTGATTGCCGGCTACTCGCAAGACCAGGCGGCCGAGCTGGTCCAGCTGAAGCCGGGCGCCACGTCGGCCCCGCTCGCGCTGGTGACGCCCGAGATCCGCGTCTGGTTCAACCCGAGGCTGGAAAGCCGCGATTTCATGATCCCGGGCATCGTGGCGCTGCTCCTGCTGGTGGTGACCACCAACCTGTCGGCCATGGCCATCGTGCGCGAGAAGGAAATGGGGACGCTCGAGCAACTGAGCGTGACGCCGCTGGCGCGGTGGGAGTTGATCACCGGCAAGATGCTGCCCTATGCCGTGATCGGCATCATCGACGTGGTGCTGGTGCTGGTGGTCTCGATCAACTGGTTCGAGGTGCCCATGCGCGGCAGCATTCCACTGCTGTTCGGCATGTGCCTGATCTACCTGATGTCGACGCTGGGCCTCGGGCTGTTGGTGTCCACGGTCTCGCGGACCCAGCAGCAGGCGATGATGACGAGCATCTTCTTCTTCCTGATGCCGATGATCTACCTGTCGGGGTTCGTCTTCCCGATCGAGAACATGCCGGCGTGGATTCAGCCGCTCACCTACCTGATTCCCCTGCGCTACTTCCTGGTGATCGTGCGGGGGATCTTCCTGAAGGGGATCGGTCTCGAAGTACTGTGGCCCCAGGCCCTGGCCTTGTTCGCCTGGGGCGCCACCGTCCTCGCCTTGGCGACGCTGCGCTCCTCCAAACGGCTCGGCTAGGCCTGAGCCGCGCGTATCCCTTCTTCTTCATTCACGAGGCTCAGTACGTAGGCTCCGGCGACGAAGAAGCCGAGGATCGCGATGATCGCGGCGTGACTGTCGCCGGTCAGCGTGACGCTGATCGTGAAGACGAGCGGACCCAGCACCGTGGCAAACCGTTCCGCGACCGCGAAAAAGCCAAAGAACTCCGACGTCCGGTCCGCCGGGACCATGCGCGAGAACAGCGCGCGGCTCAGGGCCTGGGCGCCGCCCTGGACCGTGGCGATCATGGCCGCCAGGATGAAGAAGTGCGTCACGGTGGTCATGAAGTAGGCGAGCATCGTCGCCAGCGCGTAGACCGAGAGGGCGATGAAGATGGCGCGCTTGGTGCCAATGCGGACGCCCAGCGCGCCGAACAGGAACGAGAACGGGATGCCGAGGAACTGCACCATCACGAACGCCGCGATCTGCGAGGTCTGCTCGACCCCGACTTCGGCGCCGTAGACGCCGGCCATGCGGATGATGGTCTGGATGCCGTCCTGATAGAGCAGCATGGCGATGAACAGCAGGAAGGCGTTGCGATACTTCCGCACCTCGTGGAACGTCGTCGCCAGCCTCGCAAACGCCGCCACGATCGCCACCCCCGACTCGCTGGCGTGTTTCGCCCGCGTCTCTGGTTCCGGGACCTTGCGGAAGATCGGCAGCGAGAACACCGCCCACCACACCGCGACGGCAAAGAACGAGGCCTTGATGGCGGGCACCGTCCCGCTGAAGCCAAACGTGGCCGGTTGCAGGATCCACGCGAGGTTGATCAGCAGCAGCAGGCCGCCGCCGATGTAGCCCATGGCGTAGCCGGCCGACGACACGCGATCGGTCTCGCTGGCCTTGGCCACGTGCGGCAGCAGCGAGTCGTAGAAGACGATCGAGCCGGAGACCCCGAGGTTGGCGATGAAGAAGAGGATCGACGCGAGGCCCACGTCGCCTTCGCCGATGAAGATCATCGACGCGCAGGCGGCGACGCCGACGGCGATGAACAGCGCGAGCAGCTTCTTCTTGGCGCCGGTGTAGTCGGCCAGCGCGCCCAGGATGGGCGCCGAGATGGCGATGGTGGCCATCGACACCGTGGTAACCAGCCCAAAGCGCGCCGTGGCATCGGCCGGCGCCATGCCGGCCGCCGCATACGACGTGTAGAACCCCGGAAACACCGCGGTGACGACGGTCGTGAAAAACGCCGAGTTGGCCCAGTCATACCACGCCCACGCGCGCTGCTCAGGCGTGACCAGGCCCACTCGGGCCATTAACCGCGCGATCATTCCCGCACATCATATCGGGAGTCGGGAACCGGGAGTCGGGAGTCAGGAGTCGGCGGGAGTCGGAAGGTGTCGTGATCGACTCCCGACTCCCGACTCCCGACAGATTTACCTACGGATATCGGCGCGGGCGACCTTCAACTCTGGCAGGCCCGGATCCGCCGCCGCCCAGGCCTTCAGCGCGAGATCGAACTCCCGGCGTGCCGTCGCGGCATTGCCGGCGTTCTGGGCCACCAGGGCGAGGGCGTAATGGGTGCCGAAATAGGCTGGATCGTGCTCGGCCATGATCCGGGCCATCTGTGCCGCGAGCTCCCAGTCGCCCACCGCCCGGGCCGACCGCGCCATGGCCTCGAGCCGGAACAGCGACTGGCTCCACGCGTCCGGGCCGGGCTGCGCGCGCCACTTCCGCGCGGCGCTCAACATCATCTTGCGGCCCTGGTCGCGCTGCGCGGACCGCAGCCGGACCTCGCCCTGCAGCGCCTCCAGGCCAATGAACACCAGGTCCTGTCCGCCCGGTGCGCTCTTCAGCAACCGCAACGCGGCGTTCGACGATGCCCCGGCTTCGGCGACGCGGGTCATCGCCAACTGGGCAAACCCGGCCTCGACGTGGCCGGTGGCCTGGACCAGCGAGTTGGGATGCGCGATCAGCACCTTCGCGGCCTCAATTGCTTCGGCCGGGCGATTGCGCGCCAGCAGGTACGCCGGCCACTCGCGCTTGTTCACAATCTGCACCAGCAGGTTCGACGGCAACCCGAACGACTGCTTCAACAGCGCCTCGGCCTTTTTCATCTGGCCGAGGTACTGATAGGTGGTCGCCAGCAGGTCGAGGTTGTGGGTGTGATGCCAGTCGAGGTCGGCGCCGACCTTCTCGCGAGCGAAGTAATCGCGCTGCACCTTGTCGGCGGCCTCGAACTGCGCGGCGGCCTCGGCCGGCCGGCCGGCGCGGCGCAACTCGTGGCCATGCATGTGGAGCGCGTGGGGCACCTGCGGAGCTTGCGACGCAAACGCGGCGGCGTTGGTCAATGCCTCCGCGACCCGGCCGCTGTTCTCGTAGGCATGCGCGAGGTAATGCCGCGCGCCCATGTGATTGGGCGACACCTTGAGCGCGCGCTCGTAGAACGGCATCGAGGCCGGCACCGACCCTTGTCCGCGGTCGGCCGGGTCCGGCGACTCCGCCATCCCCCGCTTCAGGATCAACTCCACATCGTCGGGGAAGGCGGCCAGGGCTGTATCCAGGGCCTTGCGATAGGCGGCCAGCTTCGCGGTGTCGCGCGGCGCCTCTTCCGCCGCCATCTGCAGCCTCCGCGCCTCGACATGGTGCCGTTCGTGTGCCGACGCTTGCGCGGACAGGCCCCGCTTGTCCGCCGTAGCGCTGAGCGCGAAGGCGGATTCGATTGCCTGCCGCGCCTCCGTCGGCTTGTTGACCTCGAGGTAGGCGTAGCTCAGGCCGACGTGGGCCAGCGCGAGGCCCGGGTCGCTGCGCAACGCCTGGTGGAACGATCGCGCGGCCTCGATCCACACGTAAGCGTGCAGGTACGCCAGGCCCTGGTCATAGAACGCCTGCGCGTCGGCGGATGTGGTCACCACCGCATCATGCGCGCGGCCGATGCCGGTGCGAAGGGTCAGGGGACGTTCCAGCAGCGTCTGCGGCACGACCGGAATGACATGGCCGGCGTGCTGGGAAGTGAGAAGTGAGAAGTGAGAGGTGAGAACAAGAAGAAAGACTGTACAGACGAAGAGCGGGAAACCGTGGACAAGGTGTCTGGGTTTCCCGCTCTTCACGAAGCCAATTCTACGCTTCTAGCTTCTCACTTCATACTTCTCACTTCCCAACCGCGAAGCGGTCAGAAGCTGAAGTTCGCGCCGAACTTGAAGAACCGGCTTTGCAGCACGTTGGTCGGACGCAGCCACGTGCCGGTGGCGGCGGTCGAGTACGCCGCGTTGACCGTGAACGGCCAGCTGCTGTTGAACACGTTGTAGAGGTCGAAATCCACGCGCAGCCGCGCGCTGCCGGCCAGGTTGAACCGCTTGGCGATGCGCAGGTCGAGCTGGTTGAGGTTGTGCTCGCCGTAGTCCTGGCCTTCGCGAATCAGCTGGACGGTGCGCGACGCCACGCCCGTCCAGGCGCGCGCGCCGTTGGCCGCCGCCACCGCGCTCGTGACCGCCCAGCTGGCGCCAATGCTCGGGCCCGCGCCGCCGTTCTGGATGCCGCGCGAGTGCTGGAACGTGCCGGCCAACTGGATGTCGTAGGGCAGCATGTAGGAACCGGAGATCTTGGCGTCGGGCCGGTAGCCGTATTCGCGGTGGCACCCGGTGGTGCCGTTCTCGTAGATCTCGGTGCCCTGGGCGGCGGCGCCGACCACCGCGTCGAGGCCGGCCTTCAACAGGTTGCAGTTGTCGAACGTGCGCGCCGTGGCGGCCAGGCCGCCCTTGAGGAACGCGCCGTTGCGGAACCGCGCTTCGAGGTTGATGTCGTAGCCCTGGTACAGGTTGGTTTCACCGCCGAGGTCGTCCGAGAAGCGGATCAGGCTGTTGGCCGGCAGGTTCTGCGCGAACACCGCGGGCTTGAGGTCCTTGACGCCGCACACCTGGTAGCCGCCGCCGCCCGGCAGGTTGGGATCCACGGGCGCCCGGATGCAGAAGGTGTCGTAGCTGCTCTCGTCGTAGCGGAGGTCGTCCACGAACGTCGCGTTGCCGAACGTCCGGCGGTAGTAGCCGCCGTTTACGGAGACGCGGTCCGCCAGCTGATGCTGCATCGCGATCGTGAACTCGTTGTTGTAACCACGCTTGCCCCAGCCGCGCAGCAGGTCCGGCGAATACTGCGTCGTCGGCACGGTCAGCCGGCCGAAGGTCGGCGTGGAGGCCGAGTTGGTCAGCTCGTTGAACTGGATGTTGCCGGCGTTGTCGAGCGGCAGGCCGTTGCCGTCGAGGTCGCGCCACGCGCGGGTGTCGGTGGCGGTCAGGGCGCCGATCGGGTTCACCTGGTTGGCAAAGGCAATCGCCTGGCCGGCGACGTAGCGTGCCCAGCTCGCCTTCAAGGCGGTGCGGCCGTTGCCGAACACGTCCATGGCGAAGCCGACGCGCGGCGAGAGGTCCTTCCAGTTCTGCACTTCACCCGTGCACAGGTCGCCCGGATCAACCGTGCCGTCGGAGCATTCGCCGAAACTGGCTTCACCGCTCAACCGGCTCGCCAGCACCTTGCTTTCGCGCGACTCGCCGATGAAGTGGTCGTAGCGAAGGCCGAGGTTCAGCGTCACCCGGCCCATCGTCCAGCGGTCCTGCAGGTAGAGGCCGAGGTCCTGCTTGATGCCGTTGTTGCGGTCCGAGGGCAGCCGCAGCGTCACCGACACCGGCACGCCGGCGTTGTAGGTGATGGGCTGCATGTCGCCGGTCCAGCGCGTCAGCAGCTTCCAGTCGCCGTTGCTGAAGGTGCTGCCGACGCGAAGGCTGTGGTTGCCGGCGACGTACGAGGCCGCGCCCATGAAGGTGCGCAGCACCGAGTAGTGATCGGCCGGGTTCGGCCACGCGTTGGCCTGCCGCCCGGTCGACTGATCGACGACGTTGTAGACGCGGGCGTTCATGATCGCCGTGTCGTCCCACACCTTGTCTGCGCTGCCGGTCACGCTCGGCTGGTAGAGCTCGGTGTAGTTCTGGTTGTAGACGCCGTAGCCGGCCTCGAACAGCAGCTTGTTGGTGTGCGTGCGCGTCCACTTGGTGACGTTCACGTAGCTGGTCGGCGTCACCTGCACGCCGGCCGCCTCGGGCGGAATGGTCGACGCGATGCCCCAGTGGTTGCGGTACTTCCGC
This sequence comes from uncultured Acidobacterium sp., assembly GCA_964350785.1. GTDB lineage: Bacteria > Acidobacteriota > Vicinamibacteria > Vicinamibacterales > UBA2999 > 12-FULL-67-14b. Next base: position 8,366 of record CAYGMD010000084.1, read on the forward strand.
TGGTTGTCGTGATACATCGAGAACTTGTCCTTGGTGCTCGCCTGCCACGAAATCCGGCCCGCGTTGCTCACGATGTGGCCGTCGTCAATACCCGGCTTGCTGGTGTCGGCGACGTAGCGGAAGGGCGAGGGATCCGAGTCGAAGTACGAGTCGGCCTTGGTCTTGGACGAGCCCCAGTGCCGGAAGGTGTAGTTGAACCACAGCTTGTTCTTGACGATGGGGCCGCCAATCTGGGGACTGACGTCCCAGATTTCCTGGATGGCGTCGACGTTGGTCAGCGTGTTGTTGGCGTTGAACGTCTTGCTGCCGCTCAGGTTCGACCGCGTGCAGGGCTGGCCGATGCCCGGCGAGCCGCAATTGTCGGAAGTGAAGCTCTCGCCGGCATAGTTGGCGATCACCGAGCCGCGGAACGTGTTGCCGCCGTCGCGGGGCACCATGTTGATGCGCATGCCGCCCTGGCCCACTTCGGCCGAGTCGGCGCCGGTCACGTAGCTGAACTCCTCGAAGCTCGAATCGTTCCAGTAGACGCCGCTGTAGGCGCCCTGGGCGCAGAGGTTGTTGAGGCGAATGCCTTCGATGGTCTGCACGGTGTCGCCCGAGCCGCGGAACTGCAGGGGAGACTGCTGCAGGTTGCCCGAGCCGCCGACGTCGCGCGACAGCGCGCCGCCGCCGCCCACCGCGATGGTGGTGCCGGGAATCATGATGCCGACCGCCTGGATGTTGCGGCCGGTCGGCAGCGCCTCGCGCACTTCCGCGGTCATCACCACGCGCTGCGTGATGCTGGTGGTGTCGACGATCGGCGACTCACCGGTGACGGTGAGCGTTTCTTCGAGCGTGCCGACTTTCATGTCGATGTTGATGGTGGCCGTGAAGTCGGACGTCAGCACGATGCCTTCGCGCACCACGTTGCCGAAGCCCGGCAGCGAGAACGTGACGGTGTAGGTGCCGGGACGCAGCGCCAGGATTGAGTAGGTGCCCGAACCGCTGGTGACGGTCGAGCGGGTCTTTTCGATCAGCGCCGGGCTGGACGCTTCAACGGTGACGCCCGGCAGGACGCCGCCCGAGGCGTCTTTCACCGTGCCGGAAATGGTACTGGTTTGCGCCGACGCGACGATCGGCGTGACAAGAAGACAAAGAACCGCAGCAATCCCAACCGTGAGCGAACGCATCACAAGCCCTCCCCGAAGTTGCATGCCAAACCCCACGGCGCGTGGGCAACATCATTCAAAGCGACACCGCGACGACCAAACCGAACGAGCGTTCAAAAGATCGGCGACCAACGCAAAACCACACGTAAGCCGCATCATAAAGCAGCAGGCCGCCTCATGTGTCAATGGCGGTCCGCCCGGGCGGCGTTCGGGCTGGCGCTATTTCTTGGTGGCGGTGAAAGTACCGTTGACCATGCCGCCGATGTCCATTTTTCCCGTCATCGTGTTCTTCTCGATCGTGCCGTCGTAGGTCACGGGCGCCTGTTGGCCCTGGACGTCGAGTGTGAACGTGAAGTGAATGGCGTTGCCCTTCACGGTTCCCGTCAGATCGGCGTTGCCCAACTGACCGGCGTACTTGCCGGTGAGCTGCTCGCCGTCCTGCTTGAAGGTGATGATCGGATTGCCGGCGCCCTGGTCGGTGGTGACGGTGAACGCCCACTCGCCGGTGACGTTGACGGCCTGCGCCAGGACCTGTGACGAAACCAGCAGGGCCAGCGCGATAACCAGTGCATTTGCTTTGAGAGTCGACTTCATCATTAAACCCTCCTCAGGGGGATCGAATGCTAACCCAAAAGCTCGCTACATGGGATTACGAATGGCCAAGGTGCCAAGGGTGCCAAAGGCCCGCCTTCGCGGCCGGAGGCCGCTACGGCGGGGTCTCGCCGGAGCTCGCGGGGGCTGTTCGCGAGCGGCGGCGGATGCTAGCATGCGCAACTCGAGGCCAACCCATGCGTCGAGTTTCTGTTCTCGTCGTCTTTGCGCTCGTTGTCACGAACACGGTCAGCACCTTAGGCACCCAAGGCACCTTAGGCACCTTAAATTCCGAATGGACCCACTACGGGGGCAACGCGGGCTCGCAGAAATATTCACCCCTCGACCAGATCAACAAGGACAACGTCGGCAAGCTGAAGATGGCCTGGCGCTGGGCGTCGCCCGACAACCCGGTGGTCGAGGCCAACCCGATGTCGCGGCCGGGGATGTACCACGACACGCCGCTGATGGTGAAGGGCGTGCTCTACACCGTGACGTCGCTGGGGCAGGTGGCCGCGATCAACCCGGCGACCGGCGTGTCGATCTGGGTGTTCGACCCGGCGAACTGGCGTGCCGGGCGGCCGGGCAACCTGGGGTTCGTCCATCGCGGCCTGTCGTATTGGTCGGAGCCCTCGACTGCGCTCGGGCCAGGCGGCGCGAACGAACGCCTGCTGCTTGGCACTTCCGACGCCTACTTGATCTCGATTGATGCCAAGACCGGCAAACTGGACCCGACGTTTGGGCAGGACGGCAAGGTCGACCTGATGGCGGGTCTCGCCCACGCCGTGCGCAGCACCAACTACTCCGTGACCGCGGCGCCGATCATCTGCCGCGACGTGGTGGTGGTGGGCGCGAGCATTCACGACGTCCCCATGCAGAAAGAGTGGCCGCGCGGCGACGTGAGCGGCTTCGACGTGCGCACCGGCAGGAAGCTGTGGACGCTGCATTCGATTCCGCAGAAGGGCGAATTCGGCAACGACACGTGGGGCGACGACTCGTTTACCTACACCGGCAGCACCAACGTGTGGACCAACATGTCGGCCGACGAGGAACTGGGCTACGTCTACCTGCCGTTTGGCACGCCCACCGACGACTGGTACGGCGGCCATCGTCCGGGCGCGAACCTGTTTGCCGAAAGCCTGGTGGCGCTCGACGCGCGCACGGGCGAGCGCAAGTGGCATTTCCAGGCGGTGCATCACGGGGTCTGGGATTACGACCTGCCGACGGCCCCGGTGCTCGCCGACATCCGCGTGAACGGCAAGGAGATCAAGGCCGTGGCGCAGGTCAGCAAGCAGGGGTTCACCTACGTGTTCGATCGCCGGACCGGGACGCCGGTGTGGCCGATCGAGGAGCGGCCCGTGCCGCAATCCACGGTGCCGGGCGAACGCACCTCGGCCACGCAGCCGTTCCCGACCAGGCCGCCCGCGTTCGAACGGCAGGGGCTCACCGAGAACGACCTGATCGACTTCACGCCCGAGTTGAAGCAGGCGGCGCTCGAGGCCATCAAGCCCTTCGACTACGGCCCGCTCTACACGCCGCCGTCCGAGAAGGGCACGATCGCCTTGCCCGGATGGATCGGCGGCGCGAACTGGGCCGGCGCGGCGCTCGATCCGGAGCACGGCACGCTCTACGTGCCGTCGGTGACGAGCCCCATCGTGATCCAGCTGGTGAAGCCCGATCCGGCCAAGAGCAATTTGCTCTACGTGCGTGGCGGCGTGCAGGCGCCGCCCACCCTGGACGGCCTGCCGATTGTCAAGCCGCCCTACGGACGCGTGACGGCGATCGATCTCAACCAGGGTGAACACAAGTGGGTGGCCGCCGTGGGCGACGGCCCGCGCGAGCATCCGTTGCTGAAGGACCTCAAGCTGCCGCCCCTTGGCGCGCCGTTGCGCAACGCGCCGCTCGTGACCAGGAGCCTGTTGTTCATTGCTACCGGCCAGGGCAACCTCGGCGGCGGCCGCAACCTGCCGGTCGGCGGGCGGCCGCTCAGCACCGGCGTCCCGGCGGAGCCCATCAAGCTGCGCGCCTACGACAAGGCCACCGGCGCGCTGGTGTGGGAGTTTGCGCCGCCGTCGCGTCCCCTCGCTTCGCCCATGACGTACATGTACCAAGGCGTTCAGTACCTGGTGGTGGCCACCGGTAGTGGCGCGTCGGCTGAACTCATCGCCTTCACAGTTCAAGAGCCATGATGAGACGCCTCTTCGTCGCCCTCCTCTTCATCCCGTCTCTTGCTCTGGCGCAGGCACTGCCGAACCTCAGCTCGCTGTCGGTCCGCTACAACACGCGCAAGGCCACGGTGAGGCCCGACGGCGAACTCAAGGCGCAGATCGATGCCGTGGACAAGGAGATCGCGGCCGCCAACAAGCAAGGCCGCACCGGCGAGGTGCGCCGGCAGCTGGCCAGGGGCATGGCGCTGCTCGACGGCATTGCCTGGACGCCGGCGCTCGACTTCCAGAACTCGCTCGCGCTGCGCAGCGAGCGCACCGTCGCCGATTCGTCGGTGCCGTACACGATGCGGCTCGAACAGATCTACAGCCCGGCGATCGAGCTGACGCCGGCGCTCAGTGCCAAGGTGTCGCTGCGCAGGCGCCCCGCGCCGGCCGCACCGGCCCTCGTCAAGGAGCTGGGCGTGTTTGACGGCGTCAGCCGCGACCTGCGCGAGTCGCCGTTCGCGATGGAACTTGACGTCGCCGGCGTCGCCGACGGCACGTACGTGATCGAGACGCAAGTGCTGGAAGGCACCACCGCCATTGCCACCACCACGCTCGGCGTCGTGCTGCACAAGGGCCTCGATGCGCGCCTGAAGGCGCTCGAGACCGCCGCCGCGTCGGTGATTCCCGGCGTGCGCGCTGATGTCACCTATCCTGCCGATTACATCCGCAACGTCAACCGCGGCCGCATCGGGCTGCAGACCTTCAACGTCGCCGCCGAAGTCGCCGCCGCCGAAGCCGTGTTGGCGGCCGCCAGGGGCGGCAAGGATCCGTTCAAGAGCCGCACCGGCGATTTCGAGCGCCACTACCTGCTCGAAGGGCCGAACGAAGTGATGCCGTATCGGGTGTACGTCCCGAAGTCGTACTCGCCCGCCGCCGGCGCGCCCCTGGTGATCGCGCTGCACGGCCTGGGCGGCAACGAAGACTCGTTCTTCGATCAGTATTCGAAGCTGCCGCCGCAACTGGCCGAGAAGCACGGCTTCCTGCTGGCCGCGCCCAACGGCTTCCGCGTCGACGGCTTCTATGGCTCGCCGATCATGGGATCGGGTGATGCCGCGGCCCGCCGCCGCGTCGAGTACAGCGAGAAGGACGTGCTGGAGGTGCTGCGGTTGATGAAGGCTGCCTACAAGGTGGACGAATCGCGCATTTACCTGATCGGCCACTCGATGGGCGCCATCGGCACGTGGGCGCTTGGCGCGAAGTACGCCGACACGTGGGCGGCGCTCGTGCCGTTCTCCGGCGTGGGCTCGCCCGCGCTGGCCGACCGCATGAAGCGTATCCCGCAATTCGTGGTCCACGGCGACAACGACGCCACCGTCAACGTGAGCGGCTCGCGCAACATGGTGGCGGCGCTCAAGAAGGCGGGCGCCACCGTGACCTATCTCGAGGTCCCCGGCGGCGGCCACACCGACGTGGTGGTGCCCAACCTGCCCAAGGCGTTTGAATTCCTGGCGGTCCAGCGCAAGGCGCCCGCGGCCGTGACACAGCAGCAGTGAGCGCGGCCGCCCTGGCGGCGCGGCTGACGCCGGACGCGCGCATCACGGTGATGACCGGCGCCGCCAGAAGATCGCGGCGTGCGAACCAAACGCCGCCCATCACGTGCTGGCGCGTTGGAGCCGCCGCTTTCCCCACTTCACCCTGATCACCCAGAACGTTGACGGCCTGCACGAGCGGGCCTTCGCCAAGGCGACGGCGCGACCGGCCGGCCCGACGGAGGTGATTCGCCTGCACGGCTCGATCTGGGAGGTGTCCTGCTGGCGCGGCTGCGCGGGGGCGCCGGCGCGGTGGCGCGACGACACCGTGCCATTCCCGGCCCTGCCGCCGGCGTGTCCGCACTGCGGCGGCTTGACCCGGCCGGGCGAGGCCACGCCGGCGTCGAATTCGGCGGATCTGGTGCTGCGGGAGCCCGCCGAGCGCATTTTGCCCGTGGTCGAGGGCCTGTTGCCAAACGGCGGCTGAGCCCTAGAATACAGATATGACTTGGAAGATGCCTTTCGCCGGAGTGGTCACGCTCGGGCTGGTCGTGGCCGGCTGGCCGTACCTGCGTCCGGAACCCGTCGAGACGCACGGGCGGATCACCACGAACATCGTCTTCAACCGCGAGGTCTCGCAGATCTTCCAGAAGAAGTGTTTCCAGTGCCACACCGAGGGCAACGTCTCGATGTCGCTCACGACCTACAGGGACGCGCGGCCGTGGGCGGTGGCGATCAAGGAAGAAATTCTCGAGAAGAAGATGCCGCCCTGGAGCGCGGTCAGCGGCTACGGCCACTTCTCGAATGACGTCAGCCTGACCGCCCGCGAGATCAGCCTGATCACGTCGTGGGCCGACGGCGGCGCGCCGAGCGGCGTGCTGATGGCCGACGAAGACAAGCCGGCGGTGATCATCCCGTCGCTCAGCGGCTGGGAACACGGCCAGCCCGACGCGGTGATCGCGGTCGGCGCCGGCGAGAAGGTCGCGGCCGGTTCGAGCGACCGGGTGGCACGGCTGGAAGCGGCCACCGGCCTGAAGCAGGCGGCGTGGCTCAAGTCGCTGCAGTTGAACTTCACCGATCGCCGCGTGGTCCGTTATGCCGCGGTCTACGAATTGCGCACCGGTCAGTGGCTGGGCACGTGGACGCCGACCCACCCGGTCAGCGCCCTGCCCCAGGACGTGGCGATCCAGTTGCCGGCGGGCGGCAAGGTGGCCATCGAGATTGGATACCGCGGCACCGATGCCGATGCCGTCGGCGCCGGCGAACTAGGCCTTTATTTCGCACCGGCCAAGCCCGCGCAAGCAGCCTCGGTGCTCGCCATCACCGCGGCTCCGGTGAGTGTCGCCGCCGGCAAGTCGCGCGAGCGCGTGCGGACCGAGTACACCGTGAAGAGCGCGACCACCGCGGCCGCGTTGTGGCCGAGTCTCGGCGCCGGCGCGACGTCGGTCGAGGTCACCGCCATCCGTCCCGACGGCGTGGTCGATCCCCTGCTGTGGTTGAAGGACTACCGGGCCGACTGGCCCTCGTCTTACGTCTTCAAGGAACCGGTCACCCTGCCGGCCGGCACGCGGCTGGTGATGACCGCCTATTACGACAACACCGGCACCAGCGTGCTGCGCGCGCAGCCGACGGTATCGGTTACCGCTGTGCCGCTGTCCCGCCTTCGCGTCGCTACGGCGAGGCAAGCTCGCCCGGTCGCACCACCCGCACCGTAAACGGAATCGTCGACAGGCGGTTGTTGCGCTGGTACTGCAGCCAGATGCGATAGACGCCCGGTTTCGGGAACAACGCGTGGAAGGTGAGGTCCGGTCCGCCGCCTTCGGTGACGGCCGTGCCCTCCAGCATCTCTTCCGGATGCGCGTGCACGTGCTCGGTCATGTCTTCGCTGAGCATCATCGCGTGCCCGAAGGCGCCGAGGTAGCGCTGCAGGTTCGTGACCGGCTCGCCGGTCTTCTCGTCGGTGAAGTGAATCGGGATGTCGGTCTCTTCGCCCGAGATGAGCTTGGCCGGCGTCGCCTGCACGGACACGGTCACGCCGTCGGCGGTCTTGGTCAACGACGTGTCGGGCACGAGCGCCGGAATCGACGCCGAGAGGTCGCCGTCGTAGCCCGCCGTGGCAAACGGGGTCACGATCAACTGCGGCCCGCCGCCGACCGGCATGAAGTCGCTGAACAGCGCCCAATGCCCGGCGGCCGGGATGGTGTGCTCGAGCGTGAAGCTGCCGTCCTTCTGCGGTTCCGGGTGGACGTGGGCCCACTGCGTCATGTCGCGGCTGACGATGAACAGGTGGAAGAGCTTGTCGTGGACTTCGGCGAAGTCCTTGATCATCGCGCCGGTGAGCGGATGCAGGACGGCAAGCGTGAACTTGACGGTCTGCCCGGGCTTCGGCGCGCGCGGCGCCATGGTGACGCGCATCACGTAGTCGGCCGTTGCCATGGGATCGCCCGGCACGAGCTTCATGCCGCAAATGCTGCAGGTGCCGGGTTCGGCCTTTACTTCATTCGGATGCATCGGGCAGATGTACCCGCTGGTCGTCGACGGCGCGTCAGGGTCGATCAGCGGCCGGGCCGTTCCCGGCAGCATCTCCTGAGACGCGCGATTGGGGACCAAAGGCGGCTCCTGGGCTGAGACCGCCATTGCCGCCACCACCAACGCCGCGACAACGTAACGCATAGCCTGATTCTAACGTGCCTAGGGGGCCTAAGGGGCCTAGTGTGCCTAAGGTGCGCACCCTAGGCACCCTAGCTTTTAGGGCCACAGCCAGCCGAACGTCCCCCCGGTCAGTAACCCGTAGAGCAGCCCATCAGCCACGCCGCGCAGCGTGGTCCCCCAGTTCTTGCCGCCCCAAATCGAGGCCTGGGGCAGGGCCAGGGCATACCCGGTAAACGCCACGGAGCCGGCAATCTGGAACACCTTCAGATAGGCCGCCTCCGGTCCCAGCGCGACCCCGGCCACGTAGCCGGCGAACAACGACACCACGATCGAATAGATGAACCACAGCACCAGGGCGGAGTTCATGTTGTGCTTGCCAGACGGCCGCACCGTCATTATCACGACCGGGCCGGCTGCCATCTTGGCCTTGAACTCCGGTGTGCCCATGGCCGCCATGGACGATGGCAACGGCATGGCGTAGTCGCCAGGCGCGAGGTTGAACCTCCTGAGCGCCGTCATCACGCCGTCTTCGTCGGGCACCTTCTTCATGTCGCCCTTATGGAACGGCGTGAACATGTGGATGACGGAGCTGGCGACGAACACGATCACGGAGGCGACGAGGATCGGAACGATCAACGACATGACTGGAACCATGGGGTCCCTCCTTGGGCCGCCGATCCTATCCCAGCCACGGATGAATACAGCCACAGATTCGACACTGATTAAACGCAGATTCACTTCTCTCAGGAGTGCTGGGGGACAGTCCCTCAGGGGTGCTCCGGGAGAGTCCCCCAGGAGTGCTCGGGGAAAGATCGGTTGCTAATCGGTGCCTAATCGGTGGCTGTATTCACATCTGCGGCCCGGTAGAAGCCGATGGCCACGCAGAGCCAGGCGGCCATCAGGCATCCGAACGCGAGAAACAACGGCACCAGCGATTCCGCCGATCCAACGGCGATGACCCGCCAATCCACGGCGCCTTCGGCCATCCAGATTCCCCGCAGCACGTTGATGGCACCCAGCGTGGTTCCGCACAACGCCGCAAACAAGCCGGCCAGCGACACCGGCCGCATCATGGCCAGCCGCTGTTCGTTCGGCCACAAGGCGTAAGCCAGGCCGGCCCCGAGCGGGAAGACGGCCACCAGCATGCTCAACAGCCCGACGATGCTGGCGTTGCTGAGAATCTGAATCAACTCCATGTTGTCACGTGCCTCCAATGGAGATATAACGCTCGCCGCCGCGGCCCGTGACAGCAGTGTCGAGCCCGGCCTTCGTTGGGGTGCCGGTGGCAATTGTCACGTTCGCTTCGCTCGCGCGTTATGACCTGCATGGACCGCGAATCCGAACTCGCCCTGGTCGCCCGGCTGCGTGCCGGTGACCCGGACGCGTTCGACCTCGTCCACGGCCAGTTCAACGGCAGGCTGTTCAACTTCCTGGCGCGGCTCTCTCGCCGCCGGGAGGTCGCCGAAGACCTTCTCGAAGAGACGTGGTTGCGTTTGGTTGCGCGAGCGCAGCACCTCCAGCCGGAGACGCGGTTGGGGCCATGGCTTTTCACCGTGGCGCGCAATCTCCACGTGAGCTATCGACGGTCGCGACAGCTCGAAGACTCGCACGCGGCCGGGTTGCTTGGGCTGTGGCCGTCGGGATCGCCTCAGCCATCGCCGTTCGAGGCCGCCGCGGCCAGCGAAGCCGGGTATCGCCTCGAGGCGGCACTGGGCGCGCTGCCCGTCGTCTACCGGGAGGCCTTGTTGCTGGTAGCGATTGAGGGACTGCGTCCCATGGAGGCCGCCCGCGTCTGTGGCGTCTCGCCGGAGGCCTTGCGGCAGCGCCTGAGCCGGGCGCGAACGCTGCTGGCCCAGATCCTTGACCAGGAATCACCTGCGCTTGCCGTGCTCAAGGAGATTCGCGCATGACCTTCGATGAATCGTCGGATCCGATCCTGCGCGGCATGAGCCGGCTGCGCGTGCTGGCGCCCAACGCGGAACGCGCCGAACGCCTGCGCGCGCGCTGCCGCGCGCGACTGACGCCATCCGCCCAGGCGCCGCGACGCCGATTTGGGCCGGCCGTGCTCGCGGGCGTGTGCCTGCTATACGTTTCGGCCGTCGTACTCGACGTACTGCGATTTGCCTTTCTCGAACACTCGTGAGAGAAAGAAATCCGTGTCGAATCGGGGCTAATCTGTGGCCGCATTCATCTGCGGCCTAATCAATGGCCAGCGCCCCCGTGTAGATCGCCATGCCGACGACGGCGTCGATGCCCTGGGCGTCGAGGGCGTCGATCTCCTCGCGCGTGGTGATGCCGCCGGCGGCGGTGATCTTGCGCTCGGTGGCCCCGGCAACCGCCGTGATCGCGGCCATGTCGGTGCCCTGCATCAGGCCTTCCTTGTCGACGTGGGTGTACAGGAACTCTTCGCAGTAGCCCTCGAGCAGTCGCACGGCCTGCACGGCGGTCAGCGGCAGCGTGGTCTTCCAGCCGTGGATGCAGACGCGCCCGGCCTTTGAATCGACGGCGGCGATCAGCCGGTGCATGCCCACCGTGTCGGCGAGCGCGCGGGCGAAGTCGTGGTCGATCATCTGCGACGGGTCGGTGCCGTCGCCGGCGCGAAACAAGCCCGAGCCGGCAATGACCGCCTGCGCGCCGGCGGCGA
>CAYGMD010000085.1:0-19055 GCA_964350785.1 uncultured Acidobacterium sp.
ACTCTCCCGTTGATCGAATGTCGTCAATCGGCGCGATCTCTTCTCGCAGCGCCGCCTGCGCCGCGGCCAGTGAGCCGCCCGCCGCCAGGACGGCGGCGGCCTTCGTCGCGAGCAGCACCGTTGGTCCGACCGAGCCAAAGGCCATGCGGACATTGTGGCGTCCGGCTTTAGCCGGACCTCTCACGCCGGCAATCATGATCTTCGAAATGGCCTGGGCGCGGCGAGTCCCCACCTTGCGCCACCACTGGCGGCCTTCGATCGCGGGAATCTCGACCGCGGTGATGAGCTCGTCCGGGCGCCGCACGCTCGTGCGGTAGCCGGTGTAGAACTCGTCGCATCGCACGCGGCGTTCGCCGCTGGTGCTGCGCAGGACGAGCCACGCGCCGGCCGCGGCCAGCACGGGCAGCGTGTCGCCCGCCGGCGAGGCGTTCGCGATGTTGCCGCCGATGGTGCCGCGGTTCTGGATCTGCGCGCCGCCCACTTCCCTGGCGGCCGCCACCAGCATCGGCACGCGTTTCCTGATGACCGGCGACGCGATGATCTCGGCATAGGTGGTCACCGCACCGATGCGCAATCCCTGACCAGCCCGACCAGCCCCACCTGCCGTTATGCCCCGCAGTTCATCGAGTGGCCACAGATCGATGAACTGTCGCTGGGCGCTGGTGCCGAGGTGCAGACCGACCATCACGTCGGTGCCGCCGGCGATCGGCGTCAGCGCCGGCTCCCTGGCGAGCATCGCCAGCGCCGCCTTCAGGGTGCGCGGCCGCTGCAGCGTGAGCGCCCTAGCGTCGACGGGCACGGACCACCTTCTTCTTCGCCGGGCGCAGGGCCGATTCAACCGAGTTGAAGATGCTGATGTAGCCGGTGCAGCGGCACAGGTTGCCGGCCAGTGCCGTCTTGATCTCGTCGCGCGAGCATCCCGCCTTGAGCGTGCAGGCCGCCATGATCATTCCCGGGGTGCAGATGCCGCACTGCGCGCCGCCGTGCTCGACAAACGCGTCCTGCAGCGCCCTGGCGTTCTTCCTGGCCGCCACCGCGCCTTCAATGGTCACCACGCGGCAGCCTTCCACGTGCGCCACCGGGACCAGGCACGAGTCCACGGCCACGCCGTCGACCAGCACGGTGCAGGCGCCGCACTCCCCTTCGCCGCAGCCCTCCTTGGTGCCGGTCAGGCCGCAGGTCTCGCGCAACACGTCGAGCAGCCGCGTCATGGGCGGCACGTCGAGCCGGCGCTTCCTGCCGTTGATTGTGACAATCATCGCCATGAACTGGTCACTGCAACTGCAACTGCAACTGAAACTTTCAACTTAAACTTTCAACTTTCAACTCTTCAACTTTCAACTTGCCCTTCATCAGCCGCTCGGGGGTCGCCGGCAGGGACCGGATGTCGTAGCCGCAATGGCGCAGCGCGTTGATCACGGCCGGCGCCGGGCCGTCGATCGGCATCTCGCCGACACCCTTGGCGCCATACGGGCCGTGCGCGTAGGGCCGCTCGAGCATCGCCACGTCGATCGGCGGCGCGTCCATCGGCGTCGGGATGATGTAGTTGGTCAACTGCGCGTTGCCCATGCGGCCGTCGCGGATCACGACCTCTTCGAGCAGCGCCCAACCCAGGCCCTGCGCGGTGCCGCCCTGGATCTGCCCCTCGGCCATGACCGGGTGAATCGCCTTGCCGATTTCCGCCACCGCCGTCACGTGCGTCGGCGTGACCTCGCACGTGACCGGGTCCACTTCGATCTCCACCACGTTGCAGCCCCACGCGTAGCTGCCGTAGGCATCACCGGCGTAACGCTCGTCGTCCCACACCTGGCCGGCCGGCGGTTCGTACTGCATGGTCACCGTGAGCGGGCCGTGCGTCTTGAAGTACTGCGCCGGCGTCAGCCGGCCGAGCTTTCGCCGCATGTCGCGGGCGCACCGCTCCAGCAGTTTGCCGACAATCATGCAGGTGCGTGAGGCCACGGTCGGACCGCTGTCGGGCACCGCGTCGGTGTCGGGCATGTGCACCGCCACGGAGCTGAACGGCACGCCGAGGGCATCCGCCACGATCTGCGCCAGCATGGTCCGCGTGCCCTGCCCGATCTCGGTGCTGGCCACGAGGATCCGCGGGCCCGCCGCGGTCAGTTCGAGCGATGCCTTCGACGCCAGCTTCACCTCTCCCGCGCCGGTGAAGCCCGAGCCATGGAAGAACAGCGACAAGCCGATACCGCGATTGGTGCCGCGCCACCGGCGGCGCTTCTGCCTGAATCCCGATCGCTTGACCGCCTCGCGCAGCACCGGCAGCGCACTCGCGTCCCTGCCCAGCTTCTGGCCGGTTGCCGTGGTGTCGCCTGGCCTCAGGGCGTTGATCTCGCGCAACTTCACCGGGTCGATGCCCAGCGCGTCCGCCACGCGATCCATGTGCGCCTCGACGCCGAACTGCGTCTGCGGCGCGCCGAAGCCGCGGAACGCGCCGTTGGGCGGCGTGTGCGTCATCATGGCCCGGCCGCGAATGCGGATGTGGTCGCAGCGGTACGGACCCGCCGCGTGAATCACGCCGCGCGACAGCACCACGGCACTCAACGTCGCGTAGGCGCCGCCGTCCATCACCACGTCGATGTCCATGGCGGTGATCCGCCCGTCGCGCCTCAGGCCCGTCCGGTGCCGGATGATCGCCGGATGGCGCTTGGTCGTCGCCAGCAGATCCTCGACCCGGTCGTAGATCATCTTCACGGGCCGGCCGGCCTTCACGGCCAGCACCGCCGCGTGACACGCGAGCATCGACGGATACTCTTCCTTGCCGCCGAAGCCGCCGCCGGTTTCCGTCTGCACGACCCTCACGCGATGCGGCGCCAGCCCGGTCACGCCGGCCAGCGCCTTGTGGACGTAGTAGGGGCACTGCAGCGATCCGTAGACCGTGATGTGCCCGTCGCCAGGCACGGCAATCACGCCGTTGGTCTCGATGTAGAGCTGCTCCTGGTGCCCGGTGCGGTACTCGCCCTCGACCACGACGGCGGCCTCCCGAAAGCCGCGATCGAGATCGCCCTTGTCGATGCTGATCTTCTTGAAGCAGGTATCGGACGCCTCGGGATCGTACGTCGGCGGCAGCGTCGTGTAGTCGAACCGCACGCGATGCTCGACGCCAAACAGCCGGCGCCGATCGGCATGCGCGACGAGCAGAATCGGCTCGGCGACGTGCCGGATCTCGCCCTCTGCCAGGCACGGCTGGTCGGGATCGATCAGGGCGATGTAGTTCTGGCCGGGAATATCGCGGTAGTCGGCGACGATGAAGTCGGGCGAGAGGGTGAGGTGGGTATTGACGATCTCCCCGCGCGGAATGGTGGAGCGAATGGTCGCCCCGAATAGCATGCCGGGGAACGTCAGGTCGTCGATGTACTTGGCGGCGCCGGTGACCTTGGCGTCACCGTCCTTGCGACGGACATTGGCTCCAACCGCGCGCGCCATCATCGAACTCTAGCATCCCAGGCACCAGAGGCACACTAGGCACCTTAGGCACCCTGGCTCTAGCCGCCCGCCATGGTGGGGATCACCTCGACGACGTCGCCATCGGCAATGGGCCGTTGATCGACCGCATGCAGCAGCAACTCGTCGTTCACGGCGATGTTGTAGAGCGGGTCGTCCAGTTGCGCGCCCAGCCCTGGCGCGAGCCGCTCGAGCGCCTGCAGCAGCTGTCCCACCGTCGCGACGCTTTCGCGCACGGTCAGCGATTTGCCGCCGGCAATGGGCTGCAGCGCCGCCGGGAGGTTAACGGTCACCACCAAGGGCGCCCACCAATTCCTTGCGCCATGCCTCTTCCAGCGCGCCCTCGCTGGTCAGCCGCGAGATGGCGTAGAAGCGCGACAGCATGGCGTCGAACTCCTGGCGGTCGATCTTCTCGCCCTGGTAGGGGCCGCCGGGATTCGGCTCCTCGAACCAGCGCTCCGGCAGCGTGTCGTCCTTGCGGCGCACGCCGAGCCGGTGATTGATCAGGCGCTCGACGCCCATCACGTTCAGGCCGCACTGCTCGAGCGACTCGTCCGTGAACGCCAGGCCGGTCACGTTGGCGAGCTGCTCGCGGAACTCCGGGATGCCCGGCAGCGACGGGCTGTTGAACAGCTTGGTCGTGAACCGGCACATGCCGACGGAATCGCCGACCGCGTAGATGTTCTCGCACGCGCGCACGGCGCGCTCCTTGTCGACGTAGCTGTTGGGCTCGGCGCTCACCGGGCCGCCATACAACTCCGACTTGAACACCGGGTTGTCGTTGATGCGGGCGTTGATTTCGAGCGTGGCGCGATTGCGCAGGTGATCCATGCCGCGCGTCGCGACGGCCAGCCCCAGCGCGAACGCCTTCAGGATGCGCGCGTCGTGCGGGTCGCTTTGGCCCAGGCCCTTCACGGCGATGCGATACTTCAGCGCCTCGGCCGGGTAATGCCCCTTCTCGACCGCGCGCGTGCTGTCGGCCAGCGCCGCGCCAAAGCCCTCGCGCGCCGACAGCATGAACAACAGCTTTTCGACGGTCGCGGCGTCGCCCCACGTCAGCGTGATGCCGCCCGTGTGCCTGGTGGTGATGATGCCGCGCTGGAACAGCTCGAACGCCCACGCGATGGCCGAGCCGGTCGACGCCGTGTCGAGGCCCAGGTCGTTGCAGATGTTGTTGAGGCGAATCACCGACGCCACGCTGTCGATGCCCAGGTTGGGACCGAACTTGCCAAGCGTCACGTACTCGGGCCCATCGCCCTTGTCGTACTTGTCGGGCGACGCGCTGTGGAGATCGTTCAGCGGCCGGCAGTTCACCGGGCAGCGGAAGCAGCCGTCCATGCCGGGACGATACGGATCGAAATGCTCCGCGTCGAGGCCGTCGGTCCAGGTCGTCTCCTGGTTGTTCTTGGTGCCCATCGCGCCCAGCAGGCGGCTGGGCTTGTAGAGAAACGGCGTGCCGGTCTTCGACAGCGCGTTCTTGACCACCGATGTCGCCAGCAGCTTCTGCGCAATCGTCCGGTTGTACGGCTTGTACGGCTGCGCCGTGACGAACTCCCGGGTCGGCGCGAGCGTGACAATGCCCTTCAGCCGCAGCGCGCCCATCTTGGCGCCGGGGCCGCCCCGGGCGTAGATCGCCTTGGGGCCGGCCATGATGCCGCTCGTCAGCACCAGGTTCTCGCCGGCGCGGGTGATGTTGGCCATCGCCATGTTGCGCGCCCACTTGCCGCCGACGTCGCGCGCCACGGCCTCGCGCATGTCGATGTTGTCCAGGCCCGCGTACGGGGTGCCGTCCTCGAACGTCACCACCCCCTCGCGAATCATCACCATCGTCCAGGCCGCCGCCCGGCCGTAGAGGACGAGGTGATCGAAGCCGTTCATGCGGAGGAACGAGGGGAAGTAGTCGCCGGCGTTGGAGTCGAGCAGGACGCCGGATTCGGGCGACCACGACGTGCAGTTGCCGCGCGCGGCGCTGGGCACCAGTCCGGTGAGCAGTCCGGACCCGAAGATGAGCGGAATCTGCGGGTCGAGCGGCGTCAGCGACTCGTCCAGCAGCCGGTGCAGGTAGTACATGTTGGCGCCGCGTCCGCCAAGCACCATGCGCGTGACCGCAAGGGGCGTGAACGCCGTGTGCAGCTCGCGACGCTCGAGGTCGGCGAACACGGTGGCGCCTTGCGAAGGAAATTGCGCCTCTCGCGGCATCTCGTCCAGCAGGCGAGCGACACGGTCGCGAATGGCCATGGCTCCAGTATACGAGGGCGGCACGGCCGGGGCCGGAGTCATGGGACCCGGGATGGGTGCCGGAATCGCGAGTGTTGCCATGTCGTCATTTATCCAGTAATAATGACGACATGGTAGCCACTGACTACCCGCGGAGCCTCCGCGCCCCCTCGGACAGCTTCTTCCTGTTCGGGATTCGGGGCGTGGGCAAGAGCACCTGGGCCCGCCAGCAGTTCCCGCGCGCGCCCCGCATCGACCTGCTGGACGAAGGCGTGTTCCAGTCCTTCCTGCGCAGCCCGCAGCGGTTTGGCGACGAACTGCGGCGCTACAAGCGCGGCACCTGGGTGGTCGTGGACGAGGTGCAACGTTTGCCGGCGCTCCTGAACGAGGTTCACCGCGCCATCGAAGATTCCGGCCTGCGGTTCGTGCTGCTCGGCTCGAGCGCCCGCAAGTTGAAGGCCGCCGGCACCAACCTGCTCGCCGGCCGCGCCGTGCGCCGCGAGATGCACCCGCTGCAGCCGGACGAGATGGGCGCCGATTTCGACCTGGCCGCGGTCCTCCGCTACGGCAGCGTGCCGATCATCTGGCGCGCACCGCACAAGCCCGATCGGCTCGACGCGTACGCCCAGTTGTACTTACGCGAGGAGATCCAGGCCGAGGCCCTGGTCCGCAACCTGCCGGGCTTCGCGCGATTCCTGCCGATCGCCGCGCTGTTCCACGGACAAGTCGTCAACACCGCGGGCCTGGCGCGCGATGCCGGCGTGGCCCGGACGACGGTTGCCGGGTACCTGGACATCCTGCAGGACACCTACCTGGTCACGCTACTGCCGGCGTACGAGGCGAAGCTGCGCGTGAAAGAGCGGAAGCATCCGAAGTTGTTCTGGACCGATCCAGGAGTCGTCCGCGCCATGAAGCGACAGCTGCACGAGCCGGCGGCAGAAGAACGCGGGGCGCTGCTCGAGGGCTGGGTCTACGGCCTGTTGCGGGCCCGGCAGGCGTACGTGGGTCTGTATGACGAGCTGGCGTACTGGGCGCCGGCGCAGGGCGGCACGGAAGTGGACTTCCTGATGCGGCAGGGGAAGTCGTTCGTGGCCATCGAGGTAAAGACGACATCGAGTCCCGACACGCGGCACTTCGCCGGCCTGCGCGCCATTGCCGACCTGAGCGGCGTGAAGCGGCGCATCCTGGTCCACATGGGCGAGCGTCCCTTCAACACGGCCGACGGCATCGAAGCCATGCCCGCCATGCACTTCGCGCAAGAGGTGCTCTCCGGACGGTTGTGAGGCGCCGGCGCGCGGAGTCGAAGGTACAGGCTTAGAATCCCCCTATGCGAAACCTTCTCTTCGCGTTGACCGGAGCCTTCCTGATCATGACCACCTCGTCCGCACAACAGATTCAGCCCGGCGATCGCCCCTCGGGTAACCTTCGCGGCACGCGGTCGCCGGCCGTCGGCCGGCACGGCATGATCGCGACCAGCCAGTCACTGGCGTCCGCGGCCGGACTCAAGGTCCTGCAGGACGGCGGCAACGCCATCGACGCCGCCGTCACCGCCGCCGCCGTGCTCGCCGTCGTCGAGCCCAGCATGAACGGCATTGGCGGCGACCTGCTGGCCATCGTCTACGACGCCAAGACGAAGAAGCTCTACGGCCTGGATTCGACGGGCCGCTCGGCCTACGCCGCCACGCCCGAGGAGTTTGCGAAGCGCCGCTTGAAGGAGATGCCGGGTAACGGTCCGTTGACGGTGGATGTCCCAGGCGTCATCGAGGGCTGGCATCAACTGCTGACGCGGTTCGGCACCATCTCGATCGCCAAGGCGCTCGGCCCGGCGATCGCTCATGCGCGCGACGGCTTCCCCGTCGCCGAGTTGATGGCCAACGAGTGGAGTGCCAACGAGAAGTTGCTGGCCCGCGACCCGGCCACGGCCGCCACGTTCCTGCCGGCCGGCAAGCCGATGAAGCAGGGCGACATCTTCGCCAACCCACGCCTCGCGCGCAGCCTCGAGCTCGTCGCCAAGGAAGGCCGCGATGCGTTCTACAAGGGCGCCATTGCCCGCGCCATTGTCGCCGACATGAAGACGCGCAACGGCCTGCTCGACATGAAGGACTTCGCCGACCACAAGGCGGATTGGGTCGAGCCGATCGGCACCAACTACCGCGGCTACGACCTGATGGAGATGCCGCCCAGCACGCAGGGCTTCGTCGCGCTCGAGATGTTGAACATCATGGAAGGGTTCGACATCAAGGCGCTCGGCCACAACTCGGCCGACTACCTGCACGTGGTGACCGAAGCCAAGCGCATTGCGTTTGCCGACCGGGGTGCCTACCTCGCCGACCGCGATGCCATGTCGAAGGACATCCTGAAGACGCTGCTGTCGAAGGAGTATGCGGCCGCGCGGCGGAAGGAGATCGACATGGCCAAGGCCGCCAAGAGCTACGCGCCGGGCACGCCCGCGGGCGCGGGACGCCCGACCCAGGACTTTGCCGGCCGCGATCTCGGCGACACGATCTACCTCACCGCTGCTGACGGCAACGGCAACGTGGTCTCGTTCATCCAGTCGTTGTTCGCCTCGTTTGGCGCGGGCTTCGTGGCCGGAGAAACCGGCATCACGCTGCACAACCGCGGTTCCGGGTTCGTGCTCACACCGGGGCATCCCAACCAGATCGCGCCGCACAAGCGGCCGCTGCACACGCTGGTGCCGGCCATGATCATGAAGGACGGCAAGCCGTGGGTGGCATTCGGCGTGATGGGCGGCGACAACCAGGCACAGGCCCACGCGCAGGTGGTGGCCAACTTTGTCGACTTCGGCATGCACGTGCAGGAAGCCGGCGACGCCGCGCGCATGCGGCACATGGGCAGCCGGCTTGCGCTCGAGAGCGGCATCGGCGCCGACGTGCGCAAGGCGCTCGAGGCCAAGGGCCACACGGTGGCCGAGGGCCGCGGCCAGATGGGCGGCTACCAGGCGATCTTCATCGATCCCAGGACTGGGGTCCTTCTCGGCGGATCCGACCTTCGTAAAGACGGACTCGCGATTGGATGGTAACGGAACAAGGTGCCAAGGGCGCCAAGGGTGCCAGGGGTGCCAAAGTGCCAAGGGAGAAATGCACATGCGTTTACTAACATTCGCTGTTGCCCTGATCACTGCTGCTTCAGTCGCGTGCGGAAAGTCCGAGGCCGAGAAGCAGGCCGAGCAGGCCGCGGAAGACATGAAAAAGGCCGCGGAATCGGTCACGCAGGCCCAGCAGCAGGGTGGCGACACCGCCAAGGGCATGGCCGACATGGCGAAGGCCATGCAGGGCATGGCGGCGGCGATTGGCGGCGGCGGCAGCGGCGACGGCAAGCCCGTCGAACCGGTCTCGACCGACACGCTCAAGGGCACCCTCCCCGCCGTCGCCGGCTGGACGATGGATCCGCCCGAGGCCGAGCGCATGACCTCGCCGATCGCCTTTTCCCAGGTCGAAGCCACCTACAAGAAAGGCGAGGCCGAGGTCGAGATGAAGATCGTCGACACCGGCTACGCGCAGATGCTGATCGCGCCGTGGTCGATGTTCCTGGCCTCGGGGTACAGCCGCGAGAACAGCGACGGCTACGAGAAATCGGTCAGCGTCGGCGGCAACCCGGGGTTCGAGAAGTGGGACAGCAGCTCGAAGCGCGGCGAGCTGAACATCTTTGCCGGCAAACGCTTCATGGTGACGATTGAAGGCCGCGACCTCGCCGACACCAAGGTGCTGCACGAGTTTGCCTCGAAGGTGGACTTCGGGAAGATCGCCAGCCTGAAGTAGTGCCAGGAGGGCAGCACTTTAGTGCCGCCCTTCTACAACCGAAAACCTGATCGCAGGGGATCATCCCCGTCGATCAGGAAGGTGTGCTCGCCGGTGATCCACGCCGAGCCTTCAATCTCGGGGACGATCGCCGGCCGCTCGCCCACCGTCACGCGCTCGACGACGCGGCCTGAGAACGTGGTGCCGACAATGCTCTCGTGGATGAACGGCACATCGTCCAGGAGCAGGCCCATGTCGTTCAGCACCGCCATCACCGCCGCCGTGCCGGTGCCGCACGGCGACCGGTCCACCTCGGCGTCGGCGAAGATGGTGACGTTGCGGAGGTGGGCGTCGGGCAACTGCGCTGGCGCGGTGAAAATGGTGCCGTAAATGCCCGCCAGGCCGGGGTCGTCCGGATGCGCCACCTGGCGCAGCTTCTCCACTTCGCGCGCGATCACCATGCCCAGCTTGCGCAACTCGGGCAGGTGCGCGCCATCGATCGGCACGCCGGCGGCCTCGGCATCGACAATCGCGTAGAAGGCGCCGCCAAAGGCAACGTCAACCGGGATCTTGCGGCCGCCGACCGGCACCAGCAGCGACGGCTCGTACACGAACGACGCCACGTTGCGAAACGCGACCGACTCGACCCGCGCCACGTCGCCGCGATACGTGACCCGCGCCCGCGCGTCGACCCGTCCGGCCGGCGTGTCGTAGCGCAAGTCCACGGCTGCGGGCCGGCCCTCCTGCTGCGACCAGATCAACCCGCGCTCGATGGCAATGGTGGTGACGGCGATGATGCCGTGGCCGCACATCGTGCTCCAGCCTTCGTTGTGCATGAACAGGATGCCGGCGTGACCGTCGCGGGTCACCGGTTCGGTGAGCAGCGCCCCGTACATGTCGGTGTGCCCGCGCGGCTCGAGCATGATCGACTTGCGCAAGTGGTCGAGCCGCTTCTGGGCCCACGCCCGCTTCTCGAGCATGGTGCGGCCCTCGGGGCTGGGCAGGCCGTCGATAACCAGCCGCAGGGGCTCGCCAGCCGTGTGCGAGTCGATGGATTTGATGCGATGGATCATCCGCGTCTGAGTTTATCCGCAGATGACGCCGATTACGCCGATTCAGAAACCAGCCACAGAGGACACCGAGGACACAGAGAAGTCGCGGCCCATTCGATGCGGCGCCAGATTGGCGCCGCAGGCGGCGTGGTTGCCCGCGAGAAATGAGTGGAACAGGCCGGCCACAGAACCACTCATTTCTCGCGGGCAACCACACCGCCACGGGCCGGCCTCCGGCCGGCCCCGTCGAATGGGCCGCAAGATCATCTGCGTAATCTGTGTCATCTGCGGCTCTGATGTCGCACAATCTGTGTCATCTGTGTTGGCGTTCTACTCAGACCACTTCGTGTTGCCGCTGCCTGACGGCCACAAGTTCCCCATGGCGAAGTACTCGCGCCTGCGCGAGCGCATTCTCGCCGAGGGCATCATCGCGCCCGAACAGCTGCACGAGGCGCCGGCGGCGGACTGGGACGACCTTCGGCTCGTGCACGACTCGGACTACGTGGACGCCGTCGCCAACGGCACCGTGCCGCCCGAAATCCAGCGCCGCATCGGCTTCCCATGGTCACCGCAGATGGTGGAACGCGCCCGCCGTTCGGTCGGCGCCACCATTGCCGCGGCGCAGGCGGCGCTCGACGACGGCTTGTCCGCCAACCTCGCCGGCGGCACGCATCACGCGTTTGCGGACCGCGGCGAGGGCTTCTGCGTGTTCAACGACGTCGCCGTCGCCGCGCGCGTGCTGCAGCGCGACCACCACGCCCGCCGCATTGCCATCGTCGATCTCGACGTCCACCAGGGCAACGGCACCGCCGCCATCTTCGCCGGCGACGCCTCGGTGTTCACGTTCTCGATGCACGGCGCCCAGAACTTCCCGTTCCGCAAGGAGGTCAGCGACCTCGACGTGCCGCTGGCCGATGGCACCGCCGACGCCGAGTACCTGGACCTGCTGCAGGCCCAGCTCCCGTCGGTGTTGAATGGACACCAGCCGGATTTCGTCTTCTATCTTGCAGGCGCTGATCCATATGAAGGCGATCGACTTGGCCGGCTCAAGCTCACCATTGACGGCCTGCAACGTCGCGACGAGATCGTGCTGGATGCCTGCCGCCGCGCCGGACTGCCTCTTGCCATCTCCATGAGTGGCGGCTACGCTCCCGACATCGACGCGATCGTTACCATTCACGCCAACACGATCCGTTCAGCCGTTCGGTGTCTAATCGGTGTTTAATCGGTGGCCATGGCCCAACACTTTCGCCTCCTGACCGAACAGCAAGTCCAGTCCCTGTTGCCCATGGGCGACCTGATCGCGGCCATGGAGGCGGCGCTGGCGCGCTTTTCGGCCGGCGAGGTGTTGCAGCCGGTTCGATCGGTGTTGACCGTTGGGCCGACCAAGGCGTACTTCGGCCTGATGCCCGCCTACGTGCCGACGCCGGGCAGCCTTGGCGCCAAGCTCGTCACGGTGTTTGCCGACAACCCGTCCAAGCAGCTGCCGTCACACCTGGCGACGATCCTGCTGCTTGACCCCGAGACCGGGTCGCTGCAGGCGCTGATGGACGGGCGCTATATCACCGAGGCACGCACCGCCGCGGTGTCGGCGGTGTCGGCGCGGTTTCTTGCGAAGCGTGAGGCCTCGACCCTGGCCATCATCGGCACCGGCGTCCAGGCGCGCAGCCACCTCGAAGCATTCGCCGAAGTGCGGCAGTTGCAAGAGGTGCGCGTGTGGTCACCCCGGGCCGCGAGCCGCGAGCGCTTCGTGGGCGAGATGACCGGCCACGTGCCGGTCCCGGTACGCGCCACCGACACGGCCGAGGCCGCCGTCCGCGGCGCCGACTTGGTCGTGCTCGTCACCTCGTCGGTCACCCCCGTCATCAAGGACGAGTGGGTCGGCGCCGGCGCGCACGTGGTGTCGGTCGGCGCCTGCCGCCCCGATCAGCGCGAGATGGACCCGGCCCTCGTCGCCCGCGCGCGGCTCTACGTCGATTCGCGGGCGGCGGCGCTGGTCGAATCGGGCGATGTCGTGATGGGCCTCGCGTCCGGGCTGTTCGACGCTTCGCACATTCGCGGTGAACTGGGCGAGGTGGTGCTCGGCCGCGTCGCCGGCCGGCAGGGCGATGCCGACGTAACGGTGTTCAAGTCGCTCGGCATGGCGGTGGAGGATGTCGTGGCCGCCGACCTGGTGTTGCGGCGCGCCGTGGAAACCGGCGCCGGAACGGAGCTGACGTTATGACCGAACCTTACGTCGAACCACCCAAGCCGAGGCGCACGTGGCTGTGGATTACCCTCGGCGTCATCGCGTTCCTGTTCGTGCTGGCGCTGGGCGGGGCCGCCTTCATGGCCTACTGGGTCGGCAGCCACATGGAAATCGTGGCGGCGCCGGCACCAGACGCCGCCAAGAGCTTCGGCGAGATCCGGGCAAAGTTCCCCGGCCAGCGGCCACTGATCGAGTTCCAGGGCGGCGCGCGCGGCACCGTCACCGTCAACGAGACCACGGTCACGTCGCCGACCAAGCTGACCACCCTGCACATCCTCGCTTTCGACGACAACGAGGGCCGCCTGGTGAGGGTGGACGTGCCGTTCTGGCTGCTGCGGATGAAGTCGGGGCCGATCGCCTTCAGTTCGTGGGCCAGCGGCTTCGACGACGACCGGGTCAGGCTGCGCGTGGAGGATATCGAGCGGCGCGGCCCCGGGATCGTGCTCGACCTCGAGCAGGCCCGCGAAGGGCGCGTGCTGATCTGGGCTGAATGAAGAACTAAGGTGCCTAGGGTGCCTAGGGTGCCTAAAGTGCCGTCAGACGTGCAGGAACTTGCGCATCCGCGCCAGGAACGTCTGCTTCGTTTCCGGCACCGCGGCGGCCGCCGCTGTGGCGCGCGCTTCGTCGAGGCCCTGGCGCCGCGCCGTGACGACGCTGGAGATGTGATCGAGCAGCGTGGGATTGGCCACGGCGAGGCCGCGGAAATCCGCCGCTGACAGCTCCAGCGCCTGCACATCGTCAATGGCGCGCACCGTTGCGGTGCGGCGATCGCCGGTCAGCATCGACATCTCACCAAAGAACCCGCCCGCCGGAATCACCGCCACTTCCTGTCCCGACGGCTCGAGGCTCACGCGCGCGCTGCCGCTCATCAGCACGAACATCGAATCGCCGGCCGCGTCCTGGCGGACCATCGCCTCGCCGGCCGCGAACAGGTGATGCCGGGCGGCGGCCGCCAAGTGATGGCGCGCCTCGAGCGGCAGGGTGGCAAACAGGTCCACCGATCCCAGCCGATCCGCCGCCGCCGCCACGTGCGTCTCGGTGCGCATCGGCTCTTCGTCGCGCTCGTACTGGATCTGGATCGGCCACGGGATCTCGATGTTGTAGCGCCGGAAGGTGTACCAGATGTTGGTCCGCACCTGGTCGCGCGCCAGCCGGTCGGTGGCGTAGTCTGCAATCCAGAACAGCGCCAGGTAATCGATGGCCGAGCCGCCAAACCCCTTGATCACGACCTGCGGTTCGGGCGTCCGCATGGCGAGCGGCGCGTTGGCCACGGCTTCGTGGATGGCGCGCTTCACGTCGTTCGGCGGCGTGGTGTAGCTTGCGCCCACCTCCACCTCGACGCGCGTCGGCGCCGTCGGCTCCGAGAAGTTCAGGACCAGGTCCTTGCCGATCACGCTGTTGGGAACGATCAAGAACTGGCCGGCCTTGGTGCGCAGCTTGGTCGCCCGCCAGGTGATCTCGTGGACCTGGCCCTCGCGGTCGCCCACCTGGATCCAGTGACCGACGCGGAACGGCTTCTCGACCTGGATGGCGAGCCCGGCGAACAGGTTCCCGAGCGTGTCCTGCAGCGCGAAGCCCAGCACCACCGCGCCGACCGCCGAGGTGGCCAGCAACTGCTCGCGCAGCAGCATGGTGCCAATCGCCATGAACAGCGCGAGCACCGTCGCATCCTGGACGATGCCGGGGAAGCGATCGCTCGGACGATCGTCGCGCCACTTGTTGACGGCCAGCGCCACCGTGGCGTTGACGATCGCCAGCACCAGGACCAGCCGGGCGATGCCCGAAAACAGCTCGACGTCGCCGAGCCCCTGGCGCACGACGACTTCGAGCAGGGCGTAACCAACCAGCAGCCAGGCCGAGAAGATCAGCCGGCCGCGAACGTAGCGGCCTACGGCAGGCCTCCGTCTTTCTTGAACGCCGCGATGTCGGCCGCGGCGATCTTCACCGGCACGACCTTCGGGTTCGAGCCGCCCTTCGAGTCCTTCTCCGGATCCACTCCCCGGGCGCCGCCCGAGGCCGTAACCTGCGCCGACTTCTTCTCGCCGCCGCCGGTGGGCAGCATGCGGCTCAACCCGAACCCTTTCTTCTTGGGTTCCTCGGCTTCCTTCTTCTCGGCGGCCTTGGGGTCTTCGGCCTTCTTGTCGCCGCCAGCCAGGCCGGCCGCGCCCGGATCCACGGTGGCAATGGCGGTGACCGGCACCGGCTTGTAGGTGATGTTCTTGGCGAACCGGGGCTGCACGGTCGCCGTCGCCGTCAGCTTCTTCGACGCAATCAGCCTGGTGATGCGGTCGAGCCGCTCCTGCATTTCGGGATGCGAGGCAAACAACCCGCGCTTCTCGGTCGACGCTTTGTTGCGGTCCTTCAACGTGGTCAGGAAGCCCACCAGGCCGTTCGGCGCATAGCCGGTCTTGTTGGCCAGCGTCACGCCCATCTCGTCCGACTCGTTCTCTTCGGCGCGGCCGAAGCCGCGCTCGACGATGTTGTCGTAGGTGGCGGTGACGGCCCGCTCCATCAGCGACGACGAACCCGACAGCGTCTCGGCGGCGCCCATCTGCACCGCCTTGCTCTTCTGGATGGCCTTGATGGTGTGCTTCTCGGTGACGTGGATGATCTCGTGCCCCAGCACGCCGGCCAGCTCCGCCTCGTTCTTGATCAGAGCCAGCGCGCCGCGCGTGATGTGCACGTAGCCGCCGGGCGCGGCAAACGCGTTGACGCCGTCGGTGTCGAGCACGACGAAGGTCCACGGCAGCGCGGGCCGCGTGCTGCCCTGCGCCAGGGCGGTGCCGACCAGCGCGATGTAGCGGTGCACGGCCGCGTCCTGGACCACGCCGTAGCGGGTGCGGATGCGCTCGCTGACCGCGGCGCCAAGCTCCTGCTCTTCGGCATCGGTCATCGCCAGGTCACGGACGTCGTTTGCCTTCTTGGCGATCTGGACGCCCTTGGTAATCTGGCCAAGCTGTCCGCCTTCGCCACCCGCCTCGTTCGCGGCTTCGGCGGAACAAGTCCCCAGCACCGCAATTACAACCAACGCTGTCGTCCGCATCATGCTGTTTTGACCTCAAAAATCGCGACCGGTTTGCTCTTGCCTTTCACGACCACGTCGCCGAGGGGATGAATATCATACCGCCCCTTCAGGCGCGACCGGGTGGCCTCGCTGATGATGACCCGGGTGCCGTAATCCTTGTTGAGGGACTCGAGCCGGGCGCCCAGGTTCACGGCGTCGCCGATCACCGTATAGCTCATGATCGTATCGGAGCCGATGTTGCCGGCCACCATGTCGCCGGTGTTGATGCCGATGCCGATGTCGAGGGTGGGCCGGCCCTGGGCCTGCCACCCCGCGTTGAGCTCGCCGAGCGCCTCCACCATGGCCAGCGCCGCCTGCACGGCGTGCTCGGCGTGGTCGTCGTCATCGAGCGGCGCCCCGAACAGCGCCATCACCATGTCGCCGACGAACTTGTCGACGGTGCCGCGATGGTCGAACACCACCTGCACCATACGAGAGAAGTACTCGTTGAGCTGCGCGACCACCTCCTCGGGTGACCCCTTCTCCGACATGGCCGTGAAGCCGCGGACATCGGAGAACAGCACCGTCATGGTGCGCCGCGCGCCGCCCAGCGCGGCCAGCGACGGATCGGCCACCAGCCGGTCGTAGACGTCCTTCGACACGTAGCGCGAGAACAGCTTCTTGACCTGGCGCTTCTCGCGGCCCTCGACGACGTACTTCCAGGCAAGGTCGCCGACGAAGGCAAAGACGATGGCCAGGCCGGGGACGGTAAGTGGCAACCAGGTGCCGCGCGCGAAGAACGCCAGCGATTGCCAAGCCAGGAGCGCGGCGAGCACGGCCGCCGCGGCACCGGTGAGCCAGGCGTTGAGATACAAGCCGGCGGCACCGACCACCGCCACCGCCCCCACCGTCATCGCCACCGTGACCCAGGCCGGAGAGCGCACGATCGAACGGTTCGACAGCAGCGCATCGATCACGTTGGCGTGGACTTCCGGGCCGTTGATCTCGCCGGCCGGGAAGGGCGTGGTGAACGCCTCGGTCAGCCCCTCGCCGCTGCCGCCGACCACGACAATGCGGTCCTTGAAGAGCGCGGGATCGATCCCCGGTTTCTGCCCTTCGAGGATCTGCTGCTGCGAGTAGAAGAGGTCGTAGAACGAATAGGACGTGAATGTCGGGTGCCCGCCCGCGTTCTCGGCCGGGCCACGCCAGGCCACCAGCGACGCGCACTGCCCCGCGTCGAGTTGCGCCGCCGCGTTCACCGTCGCGCCCGCGACCATGGTCGTCGCGAGCGCGAGCGAGGCGATGGTCCGCTCGCCGACCTGCACGACCGGCGCGATGCGGCGCACCGGCCCATCCGGATCGAGCGCGAACAGCGTATGGCCAATGCCGCGCGAGGCCTGGGCCAGCGCGGGAAACGGCGGACGCACCAACGGCCGCACCTGCACGCATCCCGGCGAGGGAACGCGCACGTTCAAGGCCGGCGCCTCCAGGTTGTCGGCCACGGCGCGCGACCGATCGATCAGCTCGTCGCTGGAGGCCTCGGCCGCATGCACGACGTTGCCGGCCTTCCGCGTGGAGTCCACCAGGGCCGCGTCGGACTCCTCACCGGTCCATTCGGTGTCGCCAACCATGAACTTGCGGATATCGCGCTCGGCGAACAGGATGTCGTAAGCAATGACCCTGGCGCCCGCGGCCGACAGGAAGTCGATCGCGGCCGCGTGCACCAGCCGCGGCCACGGCCACCGGCCGACCAGCGGCTCCATGCGCCGGATGCTGTCGTCGTCGATCCAGACCAGGACGATGTTGTCGGCCGGCGCGAGCGGACGCGCCGTCGCCGCGACCCGCAGGTCGTAGGTCTTGAGCTCGATCGTCTGCACGAACGGCAGAAGGCCAAAGGCGCCGGCGAGCACGGCGGCGAGACCGCTGATGCCCAGAAACGAAAGCCCCCGGGCGCGAGAAAGTGAGGGTTCGGGTGCGATGCGCCTAGTTTACGCGAGGGCCGTCCATGTGTGCCGGCCGGGCGGCGAGCCTTCATCGAAGGTGGCTAGTTGGAAACGCGGGTCGCGTGCGAGGTTACAACCAGCCACTTGCCGCCGCGCCGCACGAGCACGTCCGTGAACCGCAGGATTACCCGCTGCGAGGAAGACCCCGCGATGCTGGCGGTGGTCTGGCCGGTGACGATGGCGGTCTCGCCGTAGGCGCGAAACACCAGGTCGTCGTAAGTCGTCTTCACGGCGGGCCCTTTGCGGCAAGATTCAACAGCCTGCGCTTTCGTCACAACGTTGCCAGTGATGTGTGTCACGGTCCACTCGTCTGCTAACAGCGACCCCCAGCCGTCGCAGTCCTGACTGGCATAGGTTGTGGCGAGTCGCTCTTCAACTGCCCGGAGCTCCGCCAGGACGGCCGGTGGTGCAGTCGCGGGGTTTTGGGACAACAGCAGGGCACAGGCGAACAGGACGCTCATGTGGGCCCTTATAACTCAGGTGGCCGAGTGCGCGTTAGGACCTTCGGTTCAGAAGGTCCTGCCATGTAAAGGTCGCCATTGACTTCTGCGGCCTCCGGCCCAGCGACCTGAGTGCCGGACGGTCGCCAAGAATCAGCGCCTCCTTCTTCTTCCTGCTCCAGCATTTCAGTTGGCGCTCGCGCGCGATAGCGCTCTCAGCCGTCGAATGCTCCTCGGCGTAGACCATGCAGACAGGCCTGCGGGCTGATGTGTACTTGGCGCCCTTCCCTTCGTTGTGGGTTTGTTCTCGTGAAGCCAGGTCTTCGGTGTGGCCGACGTACAGCGTGTCGTCAGCGCAACGAAGGACGTAGGTGAAGGGCATTCGACGACGATGCCATCGTCGTCATTGCCCTAGCAAGATGAGTTAAGCAGCCCTTCGATTGTGTGATGGCCTGCGTGAGGCCCTTCGATGCGCCAACGTCCAGCCTTCAGCTGGCCGTCGGCTTACTCAGGGCATTCGACTGGGGTTGGATGGCTTGCCATGAGCGAGCCTGCGGCTCGCCGGAGGCGGGCCGCATGGCGAGTCGAATGGTACCGCTACGGGGATTCGAACCCCGGTGTCCAGACTGAGAATCTGGCGTCCTGACCCCTAGACGATAGCGGCACTCAGGTCTAGCTACGAACCTCTGATTGTATCTGCCGCGCCCGCGAACCGCAACCTCCCCGCCCGCGAGACATAATGGATCCATGCGCCGGTTCGGTCTTGCGGTCTCTTCAGGATTTCTCGCGTTTTCGCTTGCGTGCGGTCATACTGCCCCGCCGCCGGCTGCACCGGTCGGGTCCGCCGTGGATCCCGCGACCGCCGGCACGGTTA
>CAYGMD010000086.1:0-18650 GCA_964350785.1 uncultured Acidobacterium sp.
CGGATACGATTGGCCTTTTCCGTGGCGTAATCTTCAAGGCGGACACGTGCATCCTGACCTCCAAGACGCGATTACCTTCCACGAGGCCATCCTTGCGGAAGGCGGCAAGGCCCTCGTCGGCTACACCCAGCCCAAGATTCTGGCGAACATCGTCTTGTTGTCGGAAATTCCGACCACCTACGACAAGAAAGAGCAGCGCCAGGTCAACTCGGGCAACCTGCTCCTGCGGGGCGTGCCAGGCGTCGGCAAGACGTTCTTTGGCGTGATCCTGGCGGCGATCAGCAACGCCAAGTTCGCGCGCATCCAGGGCCGCGCCGACCTGCAGCCGACCGAAGTGGTCGGCTTCCAGATGATCAACCCGGCCACCGGCGAGCTGACCACCGAAATGGGTCCACTGGCCGAAGCCGAAGTGATCCTGCTGGACGAGATCAACCGCATCCCGCTCAAGTCGCAGAGCGCCTTCCTCGAAGGCCTGCAGGACCGCACCGTCACGGTGGGCAAGACCACCTACGAGCTGCCGGCCTTCAACTTCGCCATCGCCACCATGAACCCGGTGGAACTGGGCCAGGGCACCTTCCCGCTGTCGGAGGCCGCCACCGATCGCTTCGCGATCATGGTGAACATCGGCTACCTGCCGCCCGAGGAAGAACGCAAGCTGGTGCACTTCGACTTCAAGCAGGTGCGTCTCAACCCGCTGATGCGCAAGGAACGCATCATCGAGCTGCGCGCCGCCATCACCGAGCACGTCTACCTGCACGAACGCCTCGGCGATTACATCCAGCGCCTGGTCGCCAATACGCGCCCCTACAACGCCGACACCGACTGGCTGAAGCACTCGCCGTCCGAGCTGGTGGAGACCGGGGTCGACCTCGGCGCCTCGCCGCGCGCCATCATCGTGTGGGGCCGCCTCGCCAAGGTCTGGGCCCTGCTGGTCCGCCGCCGCGACGAGGTCTACCCGGAAGACATCCAGGACCTGGCGCAATACGTGCTCGGCCATCGCCTGTGGCTCGGGCCGCATGCCGCCAGCCACGGCCTGACCACCGAGCAGGTGATCAAGGACGTCATCGAGAAGACGCCTATCCCATGAAGGCTCGCTTCGCTCGTAAGGCAGGTGGGGCTCGCTTCGCTCGTGAGGGTCGCTCCGCTCCTGGGGGAAATGCCCAGTGAGGACTCGTGAACAAGAGGTCGAGCCGCTCATCAACCTGTCGGAGATCACCGAGGTCGAGCTGCTCATCCTCAAGCGGATGCGCGAGTTCACGATCGGCGAACACTCCAGCATGTTCCATGGCACGGGGTTCGACTTCGTCGGGCTGCGCGACTGGCAGGCCGGCGACCGCTTCGAGGCGATCGACTGGGCGCAGTCGTCGCTGACCAACTTCAGCCCGCTGGTCGTCCGCGAGTTCGAGCAGCCGACCACCTCGGGGGTGCTCATCGTCGCCGATCGCTCGGCCTCGACGCGCTGCGGCGCCGACCCGACGGCCGGGCACGACCGGCGCGGCATGCAGATCGCCACGCTGATCGCCCGCTCGATTGCCACCATCGGCATGTCGGCGGTGTTCTTCCAGGACTCGATCGGCCTGATCACGTTCGACGAGGGGTTCCATACGCTGGGCGCGGTGCGGCCGCGCATCGGCAAGGGCCAGGTGATTCACTGCCTCGAGGCCTACCAGGACGGCCACGGCCTGCAGGAGCTGAAGAACTCGGGCAGCCTGAGCGCGACGCTCACCGGCTTTTCGCGCAAGACGTCGATGATGCCCGTGATCTCCGACTTCCTGTTCGACGACGCGCCGGCGTTCCTGAAAGAGCTGTCGCAGGTCGACAACGTGCACGACGTGTTCATCATGCTGGTGGACGCCTCGTTCGCCTTCGAGCTGCCGCGGGTCTCGGCCGGCTGGATCGAGGTCTACGACGTGGAGACCGGCAACACGCGCATGATGTCGCGCCGCGAACTGAGCCGCCAAAGCGAGCGGATTCGCGCGTGGCAGGATGACATCAGCCGGCAGGCCAAGGCCCTGGACCTCGACGTCGTCCGGCTGGGCATCGACCAGGTGAAGTTCGACGTTGCGCTGATCGAGTGGGTCGCGGAGCGCCGCCTCCGGCGGCGCAAGTGAAAAGCGAGAAGTGAAAAGTAAGAAGTGAAAAGTCGAGACGAGATGAACAAACACATTCTGCGCGTGGCCCTGTTGGCGAGCTTCCTCGCGTCGCCGGCGTTTGCCCAAACCGGCACCGACCTGGTCGAGGTCGAGCCGATCAAGTGCTGGTGGCGCACGTCCGCCAGCGCGGTGCGCACCGGCGAGCCGTTCGACTTGCGGCTGACCTGCGCCGTGGTCGAGACCGAGGCCGTCAAGGTGGTGCCCGACCTGTCGAAGCTCGACCCGACGGTCGTGCAGTTGCCGCCGTTCGAGGTCACCGGCGGCACGCATCCCGGCGACCTGGTCACGATCGGCAAGCGCTTCATCCAGTACGACTACAACATGCGGCTGGTCGCCGAAGACGCCTTCGGCGCCGATGTCGCGATTCCGCCGCTCGAGGTGACCTACAGCGTCGAGAGCAAGGTGGCCGGCGGCGATTCCGTCAAGGGCCGCGAGCTGAGCTACGCGCTGCCGCGCGCGTCGGTGAAGCTGATCTCGGTGGTGCCGGACGACACCTCGGACATCCGCGAGGCGCCGGCCTCGGCGTTTTCGGAAATCGAGGCGCGCGATTCGCGCGCCGGGCTGTTCCAGACCGTGGCCGGCGTGCTGTTCGCGCTGGCCGGGGTCATGGTGGTGGTCATCCTGATCGGCATGTTGCGCAGCAAGACCAAGACCACCACCGCCGCGCGGGCCCACCTGGCGCCGCGGGCGATCCTGAGCCACGTCGCGCGCGAGCTGGCCGTGGTGCAGCGCGAGGGCCGCGGCGGCTGGACGCCCGAGCTGGCCGGCCGCGCCCTGTCGGCCGCCCGCATTTCCGGCAGTTACGCGTCGGGCCGCGGCGTCGGCCAGCGCCCGGTGCTGAACAACGACCCGCTGGTGGATGGCGCCATGTTGATCGGCCGCGGCATGGGCCGCACGCCGATGTACGTGTCCGGGTCGGTGACCGCGGAATCGGCGACCGACCCGACCCTGGCCGAGGCGCTGAAGACCCTGACCGTCGTCCGCTACGGCCGCGAGGGCATGTTCACCGACGCCGACGAGGCGGTGGCCACCGCGATCAGGATCACCAAGCAGCAGCAGTCGGCGCATTCGTTCGTGTCGGAACTGTCGGGCCGGTTCATCGGTTCGCTCGTCGACATGCGCAAGAAAGTCTGGGCCTGACGAGTGCAAGTTTTTAGAGACATCTCCCAACTATTGCAGGCCACCTGGGCCGAGTGGGGTGAGCTGCGTCTCGAGCGGTTGATCTTTGCCGAGGGCACGATTGCGCGGCAGGTGTTGCTGGCGCTGATCGGCGTCGCCGCCATCTTTGTGGTGATCCGTTCGTTCGGCGGCCGCAATCCCGGCCATCGCCGCATGGCGCTGCCCGCCATCGTCACCAGTCCCGGCTGGTCGCGGGCGTCGCTGTCGCGGCACGGCGCGCTGCTGCTGGCGCTGGCCGGCCTGCCGTTCTTCATCCTGGCGCTGGCCGACCCGCGCACGTCGCTCACCCGCTCGGAAACCCGCTATCCCGGCCGGCGCATCAGCCTGCTGATCGACGCCTCGTCCAGCATGCTGTCGGCGCTGCCGTCGACGACCCTGGCCAAGGGCGCACCGAACAACGCCGCCTTCTTCACCACGGTGGGCGCGGCGCGCTACTTCATCGAGCGCCGCATGGCCGGCAAGTACCGCGACCTGATGGCGCTCGTCGAGTTCGGTGACGATGCGTACGTGATCACGCCGTTTACCACCGACTACGAGAACATCCTGCTCAGTACCGCGCTGATCGGCGACTGGAACGAGTTCATGGCGTTCCCCGACCAGGGCACGGTGGTGGCGCGCGCGGTCGAGCAAAGCGTCGGCCTGTTCAACGCGTTCAAGTACCTCGACGCCTCGGGCAACCTGATGGTGATCTTCACCGACGGCGCCGACGCCGACGTGCTCGAGAACGGCAAGACCGTGGACGACGTGCTGGGTGAGGCGACCAGGGCCAAGATCCCGGTCTACCTGATCAAGATCGGCGGCAACATCCAGAACAAGCGGAGCGTGGCCGACGAGCTGTGGATTGGCGCCGTCAAGAAGACCGGCGGGCAGTTTTTCTCTGGCGGCGACGAGGCCACGATCATCCAGGCCATCCAGGCAATCGATCGCGCCTCGGCCGGCACCATCGAGATGAAGCAGTACAGCACCGAGCGCCCGCGCTACGCGCCCTTCGCGCTGACCGCGGTGGCGCTGTGGTGCGCCGCCTTGCTGTTGCGGTTCACGATTCCCGCGTTCCAGACATTTCCGTAGCGTACGAACGTTTCCTGTAGAGCGTTTCCATAACGCGTGGGGACAAACCTTTAGGTTTGTCCAAGGGTTGAGGAGCAGAACATGAGATCGACTTCGTGGTTCGGGCAGGCGCTGGTGGCGGTGGTCCTCGTAGCGGCCGGCGCCATTCTGTGGCGCACATCGGAGTCGGAGCATCGCCTGGCCGCGGCCGAACGCGATTTGGTGACGCTGCGCTACGACGAGGCCGCCGCCCAGGCGCAGGCCCCCGGCCGCATTGCCAGGCTGCTGCCCGGCAACAACCGCCTGGCGGCCGACGCCAAGACGCTCAGTGCCACGGCGGCCTACTGGCAGGGCGATTACAACGCGGTGGCGGCCAACGCCGACGCCAAGCTGCTGGCGGCCAACGCCGCGTTCCGCACCGTTCGGAAGGAAGGCGGCACGTGGCAGGCGGTCGTCGGCAAGCTCGACTCGGTGGTGAAGAGCTACGCCGAGATCCTGCGCGAGCAGCCCGACAACGCCGAGGCTGGCTTCAACTACGAGTACGTCGTCCGCCTGCGCGCGGTGCTCGCGGCCCGCAAGCAGCCGGTCGCGCCGTTCGACGCGACGGCCACGCTGACGCTGCACGGCTTCGAGGGCGCGCCGCCGGAAGAGTCGGACATGAAGAAGTTCAAGATGATCGTCCCGATGCGTCCTGACGAACGGCTCGAAGCCGAAAAGGCCGGCAAGGGCACGACCAAGGTTCGAAAGGGATAGGTCCAGGCTTGGGGCTTGGGGCTTGAGGCTTGGGTAATTAATGAAGTTCGGCGCGCCTGGATTCTTACCGCTGCTGGCGATCCCAGCCCTGCTGTTGGTCCTGTGGGCGTGGCAGGTGTGGCGGCGCCGTACCGACGTGCGCGCGTTCATGCGCCAGCGGCAGGTGCCGGTCCACGAGCGCGTGCCGTTTTTCGGCGAGTTGCTGTTCTGGCTGTGCCTCCTGCTGGCGGCGATCGCCGGGACGCTGGCCACCGCCCGGCCGCAGGCGGTGACCTCGCTGGTGCGGACGGCCGGCGTCGACCTGGTCATCCTGCAGGACGGCTCGGCGTCCATGCACGTGGAAGACGTGCGCGGCAACCGCTGGAAGCGCTCCATGCGCTTTCTCCGCACGCTGGGCGAGTCGCTGCGCTGGGATAACGATCGCGTCGCCATGGCGCTGTTTGCCCACATGGCCACGCCGCAGATTCGCCTGACCAAGGACCCCAACACCTACTTCTTTTTTCTCGATCACCTCGAAGACCAGTCGCCCTTCCGCCTCGAAGACGACGGCACGTGGGACACCAACATCGAGCGCGGCATCTACTGGGGGCTGCGGCTGATCGAGAAGGACGAGGAGATTCGCAAGGCGTCCGGGCTTGACGAGAAGGTGGGCGCCAACAGCAACCCCAAGGCGTTCCTGCTGATCTCCGACGGCCAGTCGTGGAGCGGCGAGGTGGCCAAGTCGCTGGCGCTGGCGCAGGAGCGCGGCGTGCCGCTGAACGTGGTCGGCGTGGGCACGACCGCCGGCGGGCTGATTCCCGATCCCAAGCGGCAGCCCAACGAGCCGCTGGTGCGCTCCACGCTCAACCGCGCGGAGCTGACGCGCATTGCCACGGCCGGCGGCGGCCGCTACTTCGAGCTCGACCGCGACACCGATCGCGACATCGCCAATACCGTCATCGAGCAAACGCGCCGGCGGGCCGGCTCGAGCGGCGTGCAGGAAGGCGTGCAGGAGCTGTACTGGAACTTCCTGATGGCGGCCGGCGGGCTGATCGTGGTGGGCGTGCTGTTCCTGCGCGACCGCGTGGCGCTGGCGCTGCAGTTGACGGCGGCGGCCGCGGTGTTGGTGTTCGTGTCGTCGGTGTTCTGATCGCAGAGGCGGGTCTTCAGGACCCGCCTGGTCCCGCCGGCGACCGCTGGCGCGCCTGAAGACGCTCCTCGCGGGCCGTCAATTGGCCGGCGCTCCTCGGGCCCGGCGATGTGCGCATCAGAACTCGATCAAGATTCCCGCCACCGGGTAGCAGCGTCTGGTATAGTGCGCCCAAACGGCCGAGTTGGTTCGCATGACGCCTCGGCTTTCTTCGGGCAACCGTGTTCAGGAGGAAGAATTGATGGCAACCCGACTCGTGGTCGTCACGCTCGCACTTCTACTCCTCGCCAGTGGATGCTCGAGCCCGACGGCGCCGGATGCGCCGGCCCCGGCTCCCGCCCTCACGCCCGCTCGCAAGATTTCCGGAGTCTGGGCCACGACCAGTCCCGTCACGTTCATTCACACCACCGACTTCTGCAACCGGGGTCGGGAGATCGTCGGCCGGTCTGACTGGAACGTCACCTGGACGATCACCGCGGTGTCAGGCTTCTCCAACGTCGTGGACGTGGAGATGCGCTTTACCCGCGGCTCGACCGCCAACAGCGGCGGCTGCGGGGGATCAAGCGGCTACGTGCCGCTGGTGTCACCAAGCTTTTTTCGCTTGTGCATCAGCAGCACTGAGCTCACCAGGTGCTCCAGCGAAAGCTATCCGAACGGGTATGCCTTCGGAAGCTTCACGGCGGATCAGTTGATGCTCACGTGGTCCCACTGGGAGTGCCTCATCTACTGTTTCGGTGAATACACCGAGGACCGGAAGCTGGCGATGTTCAAGCGCAGTTGACGGTCGCCTGAGGCCTCCGCCGTCGCGCTTGTTGCCATTCACGCCGGCCGACGGCCGATCGTTGTCAGCTGGAAAATGCGACTCCTCTCTAGACGTGCGGGAACTTCGGATTCCACGCCACTTCCCACAAGAACCCATCCGGATCCGAGAAGTAGCCGGCGTAGCCGCCCCAGTCAGTGTGGTGACCTGGCTTGACCAACCGGCCGCCACCGCCGGCCGCGTGCGCGAGCAGCGCGTCCACCTCTTCGATCGACCGGACGTTGTGCGCCAGGGCGAACCCGGGGAACCCTGACCCGGTCGCGGGAACGCCCGCGTCCTTCGCGAGCTCCTCGCGCGGATACAGGGACAGCCACATCTTGCCCATCTCGAAGAATGCAACGGTCGGTGGCGTGGGCTTCTGCGGCAGGCCGAGCACGTCTCGATAGAACCGCGTCGCGCGCTCGAGGTCGCTGACGCCGAGGGTGATGAACGAGACGCGTGGTTCCATTTGGCTAGCCTCAGCCTAATAGGCTAGCCTGACCGCACCCGGTTGAACAGGAGGCGAGGAGTTCAGGAGGCATGATCACACTCCGGCCGCCAGGTCTCAGCGACGACCTGGACAAGCGCCAGACTGCTGATGGTGTCGCTGAACGCGAAGCCGCGGGAGGCCAGGCCGGCCCGATCAGGATCTATCAGGATCGGTCGGGTGCACGACCAACTCGAACCCGCGGCCACCGGCGAGTCGAACGGCAGCGAAGTGGCGCACGTCGCGCGTCGCGAGCCGGTGGACGCCAAGCAACTCGGCCAGCGCCACGACCGAACTATCGACGAGGCCCAGACGGAGATCCGCGAAGCGCGCTGATTCGTGCGAGATGAACGTCTTTTGTCGCTCCGCGGCTATGACTATTTTACTGAAGTGAGCGAAGGATGCCCTTCGACTCACGACATTCGACGAAGTGGGTTGGCTCGCCATGAGCGAGCCTGCGGCCCGCCGCGAGGCGAGCCGAAGGAGAGTCGAATGGTGGACCAGATGACAGCCAGTTGGAACCGGCTCGCGGGGTGGCTGCGACGGCTTGACGCGTTTCGCCAGCCTGGCTACGACGGCCCGTCAACGACGGATCCCGAAAGCGACCTCAAGAACGCGACGAGCGCGCGCTTCTCGAGACCGGTCAGGCCCAGCGGACGCAGCTCGCGGTCGAGAAACGGATTTCGGTTGCCGCCGCGATCGTAGAAGTCGACGACCTCCTCCAGCGTGGCCAGGCTGCCGTCGTGCATGTAGGGCGCCGTGCGCGCCACTTCGCGCAGCGTTGGCGTTTTGAACGATCCGTTGCCGGCGCCTGCATCCGCGAAATACCCCGGCGCCTGCCCCGAGCTTGCCGAAGGGTCACGCCATGCGACGCCTGTGTTGTGGACGGTCTCGTCCGAAAAGGTCGGGCCAATATGACATGCAGTGCAGTTGCCACTGCCGCGAAAGATTCGGAGCCCGGCCTGCTGCTCGGCGGAAAGAGCCCCGCGCGCTCCGTTTACGTAGCGGTCATACGGCGAGTTGCCCGACATGATGGAGCGGACATACGTCGCCAGTGCACGCGCCATCTGCTGCGGCGACAGACCGACACGGCGGGCCGCTTCCGATATCTCGAGGTCCATTTCCGAAGGATCTTCGATTGGCCCGAGGACCTGCTCCTCCAGTGTGCGTGCCCGAGCATCCCAAAAGAAGGCGCGGCCGTAACCGCGATTGATGATTCCTGGAGCGTTACGGCGACCGACGCGGCCGACAACGCCGACCGATAGCGCGCGACCGTCGGAAAACGCCCGGGCAGGATCATGGCAGGACGCACAGGCGATCGAACCATCGCGCGACAGACGGCGATCGTTGAACAGCCGCCGCCCCAGCTCGATCTTTTCTGCCGTGATCGGATTGTCCTCGGGCACGGGCATAAAAAGGTCCAATCCCAGAGGAATCAGAAGCACAACAGCGGCCAGTAGGGGCAGCGGCATCGGAAAGAGGTCGCGTTATTTCTTTGCGGTCTGGCTGGTCTTGGGTCGGGCTGGCAAGAAGTTTTCGAGCGCCCAGACTTCGCTCGCGGCAGTCTCGAAGACCCCGAAGGCGATTCGGCGCCCGTCCGGGTGTGCTGTCGGGTGCATCAGTTGTCCGCGCATCGACGCGCCGATTTCCTCCTCGGATCCGCCTGCAGCCGGGACCCGCCACAGGACGTTAGGTTCCGCGTTGCCGCCGCGGACGAACAGCAGACTGCCGTTCGGTGCCCACGCCAGCCTGTTCGGATTGCAGTTGCCAGTGCGGACGACGCTCCTTAGCTCTCCGCCGGCGGCCGGCATGACGTCCACGTGACAGCCGCCCGGCGTGCCGTCATGCCTGTGGAGCGCCAGTTGCCAGCCGTCTGGGGAAATCGCGACGGCGTTGAACGTCCCGGAAGCGACGATCGTTTCATGCTTTGTCTCGAGATCGAGTTGAACTAGGTTCGTCTTACCTTGATGCGGCGTCGTCTGGCTCGCGATATAGAAGAACGATCGGCCGTCGGCTGAAATGACGAACGCGCCGAGCCCTCCGTTGCCCGAAACGCCCTTTGCCTGATGCACGATTTTCGCCTGGCCCGTTTCCGCATCGACCCTGTAGTACAGACCGGCGCTGTTCCCGACGAAACCGAACAAGAGGAGTGACCGTCCATCAGGAAACCAGCGTGGTCCGGGAACGAGATTGCCCGTGAGGACTTCTTTCGGCAACGGCGCGTGCCGTTCGTCGCCCGCCTTCAGGCCGCGAATCACGAGCGCCACCCCGGATTCTCCACGCAAGGAAAGATACGCGAGCCGTTCACCATCCGGTGACCACACTGGCGCGCTGTTTTGGTTCACAAACCGCTCGCTCACGATGACCGGGGGGGTGGAGATTTTCGTCGTCGCGTCGAGATCGGCCACGTAGACGTTCGAGCGTGACGCGCCACTGACGAGGTAGTACAGCGTTCCGTCGCGAGTGATGCCTTGCAGCCGTGAGCCGATGGCTTCCTTCACAAGCGCCGGCGGACCCGCGGGTCGGCCGTCATGCATGGGGACAGCCCATAACGATCGTGCTCCGGTACGGTCGCTGATGAAGAGCAGGCGGGAACCGTCCGGTGACCAGATCGGGGAGCTGTTCACGCCCGGTCCCGACACGATTTTCGTTTCGCGGCTTCCATCGGTGGCGATCACGAAGATCTCGCTCGGTGCGTTGGCCTCTCCGACAATCGAGTCGTGCGCCACAAATCGGCCGTCAGGCGAAAGGCTCAGCGTGGCGTAATTCCAGGGGATCGACTTGAGCACGACCGTCGAGCCGTCCTCGACGCCGATGAACGCGATCTGGTTGGTCCCATCCCTCAACGATCGCAGCAGGAGCACGTGCTTGGCGTCCGGCGTCCAACCGAACGGGCGCGGGAACAGCATTTCCTCGTTCCGATACACGACACGAGGGGAATCGACCCCGCTGGCGGAGACGACCCGCAAGTCGAAGCGGATCTCTCTTCCGGATTGTGTCGCCCACGTATAGGCGACACGGCGGCCGTCGGGGGAAAACACGGCGTAATACATCGAGCCGCCATCAGCCTGGGCAAGCACCCGGCTGGTGTTGTCCTTCAAATCCCGAATCGCCAAGCCTCCTCTCGTCGCCTGATCGAGGTACGTCAGGAACCGTCCGTCAGGCGAAATCGAACCGCGCACGGATCCGAATGCGTCCTGTCCGCTCCAGACGAGCCGCAGGGCCTGGCCCCGGTTCGCGCCGAGCGCTGGCATTCGCAACGTCGTGAGCTGTCCTCGGGCTTCTTCGACCGCGGCCGGCTGATCGGCGAATTCGCGCACCACGCGCTCGTAGATCGTTCGCGCCTCGGCGTCGCCAAGCTTCTGGTAGCAGACGGCCATCCGGACCAGCGCGGTCGCGACGATGCCGCGATCGCCCGAAAACTTCTGCACGATCGCCTGGTACTGTTTGATCGCGCCCTTCAAGTCGCCGTCGACGGTCGCCTGGTCAATTGCCGCGCGCAGGAGCGCCGCGGCGGACTCCGTTGATTGCGCGGCAAGGCCGCCGGCCAGCACCAGGAGGGCAGCCAGAACAACAAGTGCGCAGCGGATCGGATGTCGCATCACGGATTCTCCTTCACCTCTCACTCTGAAGGCTGTTCGTCGTGCTCCGGTCGCGCCTATGTCGAGATTCGGTCGAGTTGTCAGCCGTCGAAGCGATACCCGATGCCGCGGATGCTCAGCAGGAACCGCGGCCGTGCAGGCGTCGGCTCGATCTTCTTGCGCAGGTTCAGAATGTGCGTGTCTACGACACGATCCCCGATGTAGGTGTTCGACCCCCATGCCTGCTGGATTAATTGTTCGCGGGTGAGAACACGCCCCCGGCAGCGAATCAGCGTGCCGAGCAGGCGTAATTCGAGCGCCGTTGCGTCCACGCGATGCCCGCCGCGTCGGATCTCGGCGCGATCGAAATCGACCTCACAGTCGCCGAACTGATACACACCAGCCGACTCCTCCTCGAAACGGCGCCGCACCGCTTTGATGCGCGCTCTCAGTTCATTCGCGCTGAACGGCTTGGTCACGTAATCGTCCGCACCCAGTTCCAGGCCCAGGATTTTCTCCGCCTCCTGCGTCTTCGCCGTCAGCATGATGATGGGCGTCTTGATGCGGGCCTTGCGTAACTCCCGGCAGACCTCGAAGCCGTCTCGATAGGGCAGCATGACGTCGAGAACGATCACGTCCCACGCTTGATCGCGGCCACGCCGAACGGCCGCGTCGCCGTCGCGCACGACTTCCACTTCGTTCCCATGACGCGTGAGGTCTTCCTCGAGCCCTAACGCAATGTCGGGGTCGTCCTCGACAATCAGGATGCGAGCCATCGCGGGGGATCACCTTGTGTTCTGGTTGGCGCGGGTTGACTGCCGGGCGCGAAGGCGGAGACGCGAATCACCGGCAACACAATCGTGAAGGTGCTGCCTTCGCCAGGCGCGCTCACGACGTGCACCGTTCCGCCATGAGCATCGACAATGTGGTGCACGATGGCCAGGCCGATGCCCGTTCCCCCGATACCCTGGGCACGCGTCGCAGCGCCTCGCACGAACTTATCGAAGATCACAGCCTGCTCGTGACGCGGTATGCCGATGCCATGGTCGCGGACGCTGATCGCCACCGAGCCCTCCGCCGTCTCCATACGCACCACGATCGTCCGGCTCGGCCCTGAATACTTGACGGCATTGTCGAGCAGATTCCAAAGCGCGCGTGAAATCGCTTCAGCATCCATATCAACGGCCGTCATTTCGTCGGCGATCGACGCGTCGATGGCGAATCCGTCAGACACGGGATCCCGGCGAAACTCCTCGACGAGGCGACTGACGAGTGGTGCGATCGGCTCTGGTTCGAGACGGTACAGGCACGCCCCCGCCTCCATCCGGCCAAAATCCAACAGCGATTCGACGAGGCGCTTGAGCCGGTCGGTCGCGCGGGCCTGCGCCTGGTAGAACGTCCGTCGCTTGGCCGCCGTGAGGTCGGGGTCGTCGTTGAGCAGGTCCGTGAACTGCCGGAGAGACGTGAGCGGCGTCCGAAACTCGTGGGACACGGCGGACACGAAATCCGATTGAAGCCGGGCCACTGCAAACTCGCGCGACACCACTCGGACGGTGAAATAGCTGCCGATGATGACGAGGGCCGTGAGCAGTGCCAGCCCGCCGACCAGCAGGCGACGCCGCGCCGCGAGTTCGCCGAGGTCCGCCGCGACGTCGGCGCTGCTCACGAAGACCGTCCACGGCAGGCCCGTTACCGCCGGTGTCCGCCGCTCGGTTGCAGATAGGTCGATGGGTGGTATTCCCAGCACGGCCTGTCCATCGCCATCGGCCAGCGCGACACGGAATCCCCGTCCGTCCAGCACCGATCGCGGTTGCCCGAACCATTCGCGTTGCTGATACCGTGGGCCGGCGAGAAGCACCACGAGTCGATCACCGCGCCGTTGCCACAACACCGTGACGCCGAGGCCGGCGAATCGGAGGGCGCGGCGGCCGCCGCCGTCAAACGTCGCTCGATCTGCTTCATGCCATTGCCTCCAGACCCACTCGGAGGCAGCCGAGAAGGCCGACCGCTCGACGGGAATCGGCATTTCGACGCCCGCCCAGCGGCTCGACTGCTCGAAGTACGTTTCGAACGTGGCGCGATCGAGGAGCCAGCGCGCCGCGACCAGATCCCTCTGAAGAGAGTGGGCCTCGTGGCGCAAATCGGCGGTTCGTCCGACCTGCGCGAGTAACGCGCACCGCGCGCGACGGGCGGCCAAATCAGCCCAGACGCCGCCGACCTGGGTATCGCCAAGCTCGACAAGGTCGGCGTATACGTGCAGGGCTTCGTCGGTGCGGCCCATTTTTCTCAGCGCCCGTGACAGGCGAAGCAGTGCACCGGCACGGACCTCGTTCGACCGCGCGGGAACCAATGCCCGATAGGCGTCGGCGGCGCCTCGATAGTCTCCGGCGCGAAACTCGAGTGACTCGCCTGGTTCGAATGCATCCCTTGGTTCCGGCGATCGCGACGGGGTGGCCGGCACGTAGAGCAGGCGGTCTTTCGGGTAGGCCTCAAAAGCAGCTGGGCCCAACGTGACTACCACCGCATCGTCGCCGGTCCCAATGGCCAAACGCGCTGGGTCACCATCGAGACGTCGCTCCGTCGACGCAACGGCCTGTTCGAGGCCCGCGACCAGGCGATCCGCTGCACTTTCGTGGCGTTCTCGTAATTGGCGAAGCGCCAGCGCGCGGTCTTGATCGATAAGACGCACACCGAGCCACACGACGGCAGCAGCCGGGACGAGAAGCACAAAGACAAATGACAGGAGCAGGCGTCGAGAGGCGCCAGCCCAAGCACGAGGTTTCATCGTTGGCCGGTGGCGCTTATCTTCCACGATCTTGGATTGAAAGTCACCGCTGCCGCGTCGTGCGCGCGTCGAGAATGTGTGGAGTTTTGGTCAAGCGGACGCGCCGAGCGATTGTGCGTAGCTGGCGTTCCTCCTTGGCTCGAGATGAGGATGCGGGCGAGAGGGTCTGCGTGGAGCGTAGCAGGCTGGCGAGCGCCGGGCCGCCTGGCCTCCGGCGTCGCCGCCTTGTCGCGCTTGCGCGCGTCTTCGAGGACGCGTTTCCGCGTGGGACGTGTAGCGAGTTGCGGACGGGCCGGCGATCAGCGCTCGCAGAAACTGCAACCGTCCGCGCGACCGAACCGCGCAGAATCTGCGAGGCGGCGCATCCTCGCTTAGACGTTGAACTTGAACAGCAGCACGTCGCCGTCCTTGACGACGTACTCCTTGCCTTCCATGCGATAGAGGCCCTTGTCGCGGGCCGCCGCCACCGAACCACACGAGACCAGGTCGTCATAAGCCACCGTCTCGGCCTTGATGAAGCCGCGTTCGAAGTCGGAGTGGATCACGCCG
The DNA here is from genome assembly GCA_964350785.1 of uncultured Acidobacterium sp. Lineage (GTDB taxonomy): Bacteria > Acidobacteriota > Vicinamibacteria > Vicinamibacterales > UBA2999 > 12-FULL-67-14b. The sequence goes on from CAYGMD010000086.1 coordinate 14,463, forward strand.
GCCGCCTTGGGCGCGGTGTCGCCCTGGTGAATGGTCCAGGCGCGCACTTCCTTCTCGCCGGCCGTGAAGTAGGTCTGCAGGCCCAGCAGGTGATAGGTCGCGCGAATCAGGGCGCCGATGCCGCTTTCCTCGACGCCCAGCGCCTGCAGGAACTCCGTGGCCTCGGCAGGCTCGAGGTCGACGAGGTCGCTCTCGATCTGCGCGCTGATCACCACGGCCTCGCACGCCAGGTGGGTCTTCACGTACTCGCGCACCTTGGTGACGTAGGGATTGGTGTCGGCGGTGGCAAGGTCGCCTTCCTTGACGTTGCAGGCGAAAATCGTCGGCTTGTCGCTCAACAGGAAGAACTGCGCCGCCAGCACGTGCTCCTCGGGCGCGAGCGCCACGGTCAGCGCCGGCTTGCCCGCGTCGAGCGCGGTCTCGATCTTCTGCAGCACGGCGTCCTCGGCCGCCGCCTCCTTGTTGCCGCGCTTCACTTCCTTGGCGACCCGCTCGCGGCGCTTGCGCACCGTTTCAAGGTCGGCCAGCATCAGCTCGGTGTTGATCACCTCGATGTCGCGGACCGGGTCCACCGATCCCGACACGTGCAGCACGTCCTCATCGTCGAAGCAGCGCACCACTTGGACAATGGCGTCGACTTCGCGGATGTGGGTCAGGAACTTGTTGCCCAGGCCCTCGCCGTCGCTCGCGCCCTTGACCAGGCCGGCAATATCGACGAACTCCACCGCCGCCGGGATGACCACGTTGGTCTTGGCAATGGCCTGCAGCACGGCCAGCCGGGCGTCGGGCACCGTGACGATGCCCACGTTGGGATCGATGGTGCAGAAGGGGTAGTTGGCGGCCTCGGCCTTCCGGGTACGGGTGACCGCGTTGAAGAGGGTGGACTTGCCCACGTTCGGAAGTCCGACGATTCCAGCTCGTAACATAGCTCTTCAGGATACCTCAGGGGTCGCGGACCTGGTGATTTGGTGATTTGGTGATCTCGTGAATTGGGCCCAAAAGCAGGGTTATAGTGAGCATGTGAGGTGGGCAATTCGAGCGGTGGTAGCGGTCGCGGCCATGACGATAGTCGCGGCGTGCAGCCAGCCCCCGGACTATGCGGCGACGATTGCCGCGCAGCGCGCGGCGAAGGACCAAGCCTTCAAGGCCGCACCCGGCAACCCCGTGCCGGCCGACAAGATGGCCTCGCTCGTGCCGCTGGCCTACTTCCCGATCGACGAGATGTATGCCGTGCCGGCATCGCTCGCCCCCGCGCCGGAGCGCACCCGGTTGCAGGTGCCGACTTCGACCGGGAAGATCCGCGACATCGAACGGATCGGCACCCTGAAGTTCACCGTCAAAGGCCAGACCATGCGGCTCACCGCATTCCACGAACTGGACCAGCCCCAGATCACGCGGCTGTTCGTGCCGTTCTCTGACTTCACCAACGGCGCCGAAACCTATGCGGCGGGCCGCTACATGGAGCTCGACCCGACGCCCACCGGCATCTACGTGGTCGACTTCAACGTCGCCTACCACCCCTTCTGCTACTACAACCCCGATTACGACTGCCCCTATCCGCCGAAAGAGAACCGTCTCGAGATGCCGATCCGGGCCGGCGAACGGCTCCCCAAGTCGGCGTCGAGCATTCCATGACAACTGATCCAGCCGGGAGTCGGGAGTCGATAGTCGGGAGCAGAGCGGGTGCCCTCCAGGCGATCGTCTTCGACTTCGACGGCGTGATTGCCGACAGCGAGCGCCTGCACCTCAAGTCGTACCAGGACATCCTCGCGCCTGAAGGCCTGACTATCTCCAGCGAGGACTACTACGAGAAGTACCTCGGCTACGACGATGTCGGGGTGTTCAAGGCGTTGGGCAAGGACCGGGGCGTGCCCATGGACGACGGCCGGGTGCGCACGTTGATCGAGCGCAAGGGCGAACGCTACGAATCGCTGGCCGCCGCCGGCGAGATGTTGTTTCCAGGCGCCGCCGATTTCATTCGCGCCGCGGCCGCCGTGGTGCCGATCGCGGTGGCCTCGGGCGCGCTCACCCACGAAATCGACCACGTGCTCGAACGCGCCGGCCTGCGGTCGCTGTTTGCGGTGGTGGTTGGCGCCGACCAGACCGAGCGCGGCAAGCCTAATCCGGAGCCCTACCTGATCGCGTTCGCGCAACTGCGCCAGCGCTCGGGCCTGGACCTGGTGCCGTGGCGCTCGGTGGCGATCGAAGACTCGAAGTGGGGCCTGATCTCCGCCCGGGGCGCCGACCTCCGGTGCGTCGCGGTCACCAACACCTACGCCGAGGCCGAGTTGCGCGGCGAGGCCGAACTGGTGGTGCCCGGCCTGCACGCGCTCACCATTGCCGACCTGGATGCCCTTTGTGCTGACTGAGCCGCCGCCCACGCTCGCCGACCTCATCACCGAAGCCGCGGACCGGCCCGGCATCGACCTGGCGGCGCCGGCCTTCCTGGTCGCGCGCATCGAATATCCGAAGCTGGACGCCGCCCCGTATCTCGACCGGTTAAACGTCATGGGCGACGCGGCGTTTCACTTCGTCGCGAAGGATCCCGGGCACGACGCGCCGATTGCCGCCCGCATCGACGCCGTCAATCGCTACCTGTTCGGCGAGCTCGGATTCACCGGCAACCGCGAGCGGTACGACGACCCGCGCAACAGCTGCCTGAATGAAGTCATGGACCGGAAGAAGGGCATTCCGATCACGATGGCGCTCGTCTACATCGAGGTGGCGCGGCGCGCCGGGCTGCGCGCCGAGGGCATCAACTTCCCCGGCCATTTCCTGGTGCGCGTGTTGCACGACCTGCACAGCGGCAATCCCGGCGACGGCCTGATCGTCGACCCGTTCCACGGCGGCGCCATCCTGAACGAGGCGGATTGCCGCCAGCTGCTGAGCCGGGTCGGCGAAGGCTCGGCCTTCGAACCGTCGCTGCTGGCCCGCGCCACCCGTCGCCAGGTGCTGGTGCGGATGCTGAACAACCTGAAGCGGCTCTACGTGAAGATGCACTCGTTCCCGCAGGCACGGGCGGCCACCGACGTCCTGCTCGCGCTGCAGCCGTCCTCACTGGCCGACCTCAAGGACCGGGGCCTGCTCGCCTACAACATGAACGACTTCTCGTGCGCCTTGCGGGACTTCGAGGAGTACCTGAAGCTGGCGCGCCTGTCAGAGCAGGACGAAGACGACGACCGCAAGGAAACCGAGCAGGTCTGGGAACACGTGAAGACGCTCCGCCGCCGGGTCGCCCAGCTCAACTGACACCACGATGGACGCGAAGGCGACGAAGACCCATTCGTCTTCGCGAGCTTCGTATCTTCGTGGTTGCGTCTAGATTTTGAGCGCGCCGATCTCTTTGTAGAGATACGCCGAGGCGATCACGCCACCGTGGAAGTTGCCGAGATCCAGCTTCTCGTCGGGGGCGTGGGCGTTCTCGTCGGGCAAGCCGATCCCGAACAACACGCACGGCAGGCCCAGCTCCTCCTGGAACGTCGACACCACCGGGATCGAGCCGCCCTCGCGGTTGAACACGGGCCGCTGGCCGAAGCCCTGCTCGATGGCACGGCCGGCGGCCTGCACGAACGGGTTGTCGAACGCCGTCATCCAGGGCTTGCCGCCGTGCATGCGCGTGATCTTCAGCTCCACCGTCTTGGGCGTGACCTTCTTGACGTAGGCCTCGAACAGGTCGCCGATCTTCTGGGGCTCCTGGTTGGGCACCAGCCGCATGCTGACCTTGGCCATGGCAACCGCCGGCAGCACGGTCTTGGCGCCTTCGCCGGTGAAGCCTGACAGCAGGCCATTCACTTCAAACGTCGGCCGCGCCCACGTGCGCTCGAGCGTCGTGAAGCCGGTTTCGCCGAACAGCTTCGGCGCGCCCAGTTCCTGCTTGTACTTCTTCTCGTTGAACGGCAGCCGCGCCCACTCGTCGCGCTCCTCCTGCCGCAACTCGACCACATCGTCATAGAAGCCGTCGATCTTGACGCGGCCGCTCTTGTCCTTCATCTGCGCCAGCACCTGCGCCAGCACCATGGCCGGGTTGGCGACGGCGCCGCCGAAGGAACCCGAGTGCAGGTCCGACTTGCTGCCGCGCAGGTCGATCTGGAAATAGGTGAGCCCGCGCAGGCCATAGCAAATCGACGGGATGCCGCGGTCGAACATCGGCGAGTCGGAGATCACCACGACGTCGGCCTTCAGCAGGTC
>CAYGMD010000087.1:0-18468 GCA_964350785.1 uncultured Acidobacterium sp.
CGGGCACGCGGCACGTCGCGGTGATGGTCGATCCCCAGCGCTCCGGCCTCGCGCGCGGGACCTCGGCGCGCGCCATCTATCTCTCCGAGATCGCGAAGACCAGTGCCTTCAAGTCCCTGCTCGAGAACGCGGCGGTCAGTGACGGTCCGACGGGCTGGGATGCGTCCGGCTATCGCGCCTCGCAGTACGCCGGCGAGCGGTGGCTGCTGGCCGGCGATGCCGGGTCATTTATCGATCCCCTGTCGTCGGCGGGCGTGAAAAAAGCACTCGCGTCGGGCTGGCTGGCGGCCGTTGCCGTCCATTCCAGCCTGCGCACGCCCGCCATGCGCGAGCCGGCCATGGCCTTCTTCTGGCAGCGCGAGACCGAAATCGAACGCCACCATTCCCGAATGAGCCGCTCGTTCCTTGCCGAAGCCGCGCCGACGCATCCCCACGCCTTCTGGCGGGATCGATCGGAGGCTCCCGACGCGCCGGCCGGCAGCGATGCCGACGCGGTGCGCGAGGCGTTCGCGCGGCTGCGTTCGGCTCCCGGCATCCGCCTGGCACCAGGCGAGGTGCCCATCGCGCCACGCCCGGTCGTTCGCGGTCACGAGCTCGTCCTGCAGCCCAGCATCGTCGACGGCGGGGAATCGATTCAGTTCGTTTGCGGCGTCGACGTCGCGGCGTTGAGCACCCTCGCGCCGGGGTTCTCGCAAGTGCCTGACTTGTTCGAGGCGTACTGCCGGGCGCACGGGAAGGTTTCGTTGCACGACTTTCTTTTCGCCCTCGCGACCGCGGTTGCGCGGCGGTGGCTTGTGTCACAATGACGGCCAAATCACGGATGTGGTGGTCTCGTGGTTTGGTGATCTGCCGATTTTGCGACAGAGAGGTCTGGGCGTGACGAACGCAACACGTGGCATCGCGGTAGTAGCGACAATGCTGGTCACCCTGCTGGCCGGGGCGGTTTCGACGCAACAACCGCCCGCTGCGCCGACGGCCAAGCCGGACGAGGGCATCCCGATCACCGACGCCACCGTCCAGAAGGCGTGCGGCACCTGCCACCGGTCCGACGACAAGGGCCAGATGTCGCGCATTTCGTTCCAGCGCAACACGCCCGAAGGCTGGCAGTCCACCATCCAGCGGATGGCGGCGCTCAACGGCCTGCGCATCGATCCAGCTACCGCCCGCCAGGTGGTCAAGTACCTGTCGAACAACCTCGGTCTCGCGCCCGAAGAAGCCAAGCCGGCCGCGTGGGAAGTTGAACGGCGGCTGATCGACTACAAGTACACCGCCAGCACCGACGCCGAATCAACCTGCAATCGCTGCCACTCGCTGGGGCGCGTGATTTCGCAGCGGCGCACGCGCGGCGAATGGGACCTGCTGATTGCGATGCACCGCGGCTGGTATCCCCTCGTCGACAACCAGGCGTTCCGCCGCAACGGTCCGCCCCCCCGCGACCCTTCGTCGGATGGCCGGCCGCCCGACCTGCGCCACCCGGTGGAGAAGGCGATCGATCACCTGTCGCAGGCATTCCCGCTCAAGACGCCCGAGTGGACGGCGTGGTCGGCGACCATGCGGCCCGCGCGGCTCGACGGCACGTGGGCGCTCAGCGGTTGGGATGCCGGCAAGGGCGCCATTTACGGCCGCGTGACCATCACGGCCGACCCGGCAGCACCCGACGAGTTCACCACGACCGTCACCTATCGCATCGCGCGCACCGGCGAGACGGTCACGCGCTCGGGCCGCGGGCTCGTTTACACCGGTTTCCAGTGGCGCGGCCGGTCCACGACCGCCGCCGGCGCCGACTCGGCGATGCGCGAGGTGATGTTCGTCGATCGCGACTGGCGCCAGATCGAGGGCCGCTGGTTCACGGGCGGTTACGACGAGGTCGGCCTCGACGTCCGGCTCGAGCGCGTGGGCGCCGAAACCCGCGTGCTCGGCACCGATCGCACGGCCCTGAAGCAGGGCGCATCGGCGCAGGAACTGAAGATTTACGGCGCCAACCTCCCGGCCTCGCTGCGCCCGGCGGATGTTGATCTTGGGCCCGGGCTCACGGTCAGCCGCATTGTCAGCGTCACGCCCGATGTCGCGACCGCCGCGGTGGACGTGGCGGCGGGCGCGGCCCTCGGCGCCCGCGATCTGTACGTGGCCGGCGCCTCGAAGCCGAAGGCGCTCGTGGTCTTCGATCGAATCGACGCGCTCAAGGTCAAGCCCGACTGGGCGATGGCCCGCGTCGGCGGCACGACGTTCCCGAAGATGCTGGCGCAGTTTGAAGCGTGGGCGTTCCATAACGGCGCGGATGGCCGCCCCGACACGCCCGACGACATCAATCTGGGCCTGGTCGATGCCGCCTGGAGCATGGAAGAGTACGCGGCGACCTACGACGATGACGACACGAAGTATGTGGGGACCCTGGATGCGGCGACCGGCCGGTTCACGCCGAATGTGGACGGCCCGAATCCCGCGCGCAAGGGCAGCCGCAACAACATTGGCGACGTGTGGGTCGTGGCCACCTATGCGACGGAGGCGGGCGGCGGCAAGCCGGCGGCCAGCGTTCGCGCACGCGCCCACTTGCTGGTGACCGTGCCGTTGTACATGCGGTTTGATCCCACCGTGGGCGGCGGCCAATGACCATCGGCCTGCGCGAGTTCCATTCGTTCGAGGCGGCGGGCCGCCGGTATCTCTACCTGGTCCCGAGCGCCGCCGTGTTCGCGCTCGACGAGTGTTCGGAGGCCGTGCTCCAGGAACTGGGCGGCGGGCCGCGGCCCCTCGCCGACCTCGCGCGCAGCCTGTCGGCGCGCTTCGACGCGGCCGAAGTCACCGATACGATTGCCGAGTTGCAGCGCGTCCGCGCGCTCGGCGAGATGGCCGACAAACCTAAAGGTTTGTCGCCACCTGTTGCGATGCCGGTGGATAAACCGCAACCGAAGATCGTGCCGCTGCGCCCGGTGCCGCTGCAGACGCTGGTCGTCAACGTCACGAACCAGTGCAACCTGGCCTGCACGTACTGCTACGAGTACGGCGAGGACAAGATCGTCGACACCACCAACGGCCAGCAGCCCAAGTTCATGAGCGAGGCGACGGCGCGCGAGAGCGTCGAATTCGCGCTGCGCGAGTCGCGCGAGAACAAGCACGCGCACATCACCTTCTTTGGCGGCGAGACGCTGATGAACTTCCCGGTGCTGAAGTCGACCATTGCGTATGCGCGCCAGCGGGCCGCCGAAGTCGGCAAGGAGATCGACTTCAGCCTGACCACCAACGCCACGCTGCTGCAGCCCGACGTGATCGAGTTCCTGGCCACCGAGCGCGTCGGCGTCACCATCTCGATCGACGGCCCGGAAGAGATGCAGGACAAGTTCCGCGTCTTCAACAACGGCCAGGGCAGCTACGCGATGGCGGCGCCGAAGATCAAGGCGTTGCTGCAGCGGCACCGCACGCGGCCGGTCGGCGCGCGCGTGACGTTGACGCGGCAGACCCTCGACGTGCGCCGCATCTATCAGCATCTCACCGAGGAGCTGGGTTTCTGGGAGGTCGGCTTCGCGCCGGTGACCACGGCGCCCGGCCGCGACTACGCCATCGGCGACGGTGGCTTCGATCACCTGTTGGAGCAATTCCGCGCGCTGGCGGCCGACTACCTCGCGGCGTCGCTGCAGAACCGCCACCACGGCTTCTCGAACGTGCGCGAGACGCTGCAGGAGATTCACCACGGCCACGCCAAGGCCTACCCGTGCGGCGCCGGCATCGGCCTGATGGGCGTCTCCACCGATGGCCGCGTCGCGCTGTGCCACCGCTTTGCCGGTTCCGACGATCACGGCCTCGGCACGGTCACGGACGGGGTGTCGTGGGAGCGCCAGCAGGCGTTCCTGGACACGCATCACGTCGCCAACAAGACCGATTGCCAGACCTGCTGGGCGCGTCCCATCTGCGCCGGCGGCTGCTACCACGAAGCCAACACGCGCTATGGCTCCACCCAGGCGCCCAACCTGCACTACTGCGAGTGGATTCGCGGCTGGACGCACACCTGCCTCGAGATTTACGGCGAGCTGGCCGCCCGCAACCCGGCATTCCTCGCGCAGTTCGACGACGAACCTACGGAGAAGGTCTCATGAAGCACCTGACCGCGATCAATCGCAAGGCCGCACGGATGGAGGAGGTCACCAAGGACGTGGTCGCCCTGCAGCAGGGGCCGCCGCAGCAGCCCGAGCCGCCGCACATCCCGAACGGGTGCTCGCTGGTGTTCTCGCCGGGCTGGGAGGCCGACCGTAACGGCGGCACCGCCGGGTTGTGCCAGCCGGTGGAGCGCGACCTGTTCGACTGCCACATGGGCTGCTTCTGGCCGGCGCAGGTGCCCGACCAGTTGAACCACGCGCCCGACTGGACCGCCAAGTGCGCCGCCGCGCAGAAGGACTGGCGCAAGATTGACCTGATCTTCCCGGACGAGAAGAAGTGATGGCGTCGCGGCGACGATTTGCCTCTGCGCTGATCGTGTTGGCCCTCGGCCTGGGCGTCACCGCCTCGGCGCAGCGGCCGGCTCGCTTCGGCGCGCCGATCGCGGGCGGCGGCGACCACCTGCTCTACATCGGCACGTACGACGGCTCCATCCACATCATCGACGAGGCCACCGAGCAGAAGGTCGGCGCCATCAAGCTGGCCACCGGCATCCCGCGATCGTTGACGCTGTCGCAATCGCGGACCAAGTTCTACGTGCTCGACTCGACGCTCGAGAAGATCGAGGTGGTCGACATCGTGAGCCGCGCCACGGTGTCCACCTTCACCCTCAGCGAGGGCAACAAGCAGGTGCGCATCCGCGGCCTGCAGGTGGATCCGCTCGAGCGCTTCCTGATCCTGCTGACGCGGTCGGCCACCAAACAGATCGACCGCTGGGAGATCGGCGACATCACCCTGCAGCTTTACGACCTGACCGAGAAGAAGATCACGCGCACCATTCCCTGGCCGCGCGGCGAGGAACGCGAAGGCGTCAACATCCGGTTCTCGCCCGACGGCAAGCTGTTGTACTTCTTCGGTGACGATGTCCTGATCCTCGAGGCCCAGAATTTCACCGAGGTCGACACGTGGGCGCTCAGCCGGCCGATCGAGTCGGGCCTCGGCCGCGTCACCTTCGGGCCGGTGGACGACTTCAACGACGACCCCGGCTTCTTCACCGGCCTGTTCACCATCCAGGACCCGGTCCAGAACCGCCGCATCATGGGCATTGGCCGCGTCAACCTGGTCGGCAAGAGCATCGACTTCACGCCAATTGGGCCGTCCGAAGGCGTGGGCTTCGCCATGGCGCCCGACCGCAAGCGCGGCTACGGGTTGATGCAGCAGATTGGCCGCTACGAGTTCTGGGCGTTCGACGTCCAGCACCGCAAGTTGCTCAGCCGCACGCCGTTCGAAGGGCGGCCGCGCATGGCCATGCGCGTGTCGTCGAACGGGCGCCTGCTGTACGTGTTCCAGGCCGGCGCCACCATCGACGTCTACGACTCGACGTCGTACAAGCTGCTGCGCACCATCGAGATGAACGCCGACCAGACGACGAACCTGTTCATCCTGCCGAAGAAGTAGCACGTGGATCGCCGCGCGTTCGCCTACCTGTTCCCGTATTGGCGGCGCCTCGTCCTGGTCCTTGTCATCAGCCTGATCAGTACGGCCGCCACCCTGGCGATGCCGTACCTGTCGAAGGATCTGATCGACCACGCCCTCGTCGGCCGCGACGCCGACGCCCTCCGCCGCATCGTCTTGATGTTTGCGGTGTTGGGCGTCGTCGGGTTCGGGCTGAACGTGGTGAGCGGCCTGCGCTACACCCGCGTGTCGGCCGAGATCCTGTTCGACATGCGGCTGTCGATGTACGAACACCTGCAGCGGCTCTCGCCCCGCTTCTACGCGCGGACCCGCCTGGGCGACATCGTCTCGCGGCTGAACAACGACATCAGCGAGATCCAGAGGGTCGCGGCCGAGGCGGCACTGGCCTGGGTTGGCAACGTGCTGTTCCTGGCCGGCAGCCTCGTGATGATGGTGTGGCTCGACTGGCGGCTGGCGCTGGTGGCGCTGGCGCCGCTGCCAATCAGCCTGGCGGCGCTCGGCTTCTACCGCCGCCGCCTCGAAGGCCGCATCGCCGACCTGCGGCAGCGCAGCAGCGACATCGGCAGCTTCCTGATCGAAACCCTGCAGGCGACCTCCCTCGTGGTGGCGTCGAACGCGCAGGCGCGCGAGCGCGGCCGCTTTCGGGACCTGAACGGCGCCTTCATCGACGCGCTCATGCGGATGCAGCGCGTGACTTATTTCGCCGGCGGCCTGCCGGGCACGGTGTTGTCGATCGGCTCGGCGGTGGCGTTTTTCTACGGCGGCCTGCGGGTGATCGACGGCAGCCTGACGCTGGGAACCATGGGCGCGTTTCTCGCCTACCAGATGCGCGTGTTCGCGCCGGCGCAGGCGCTGATGGGGCTGTATGCGAGCCTCACGACGGCCAAGGTGTCGTGGACGCGCGTGCGCGAAATTCTCGACGCGCCCGTCGACGTCCAGGAGCGGCCCGGTGCCCAGGGGCTGCCCCACTGCCGGGGTGAGGTGGAGTTCGCGGCCGTAACGCTCGGCACCGATCGCCAGTCGGTCGTCCTCGATGCCGTGACGTTCACGGCGCGGCCCGGCGAGTGCGTGGCGCTGGTCGGCGGCAGCGGCGTCGGCAAGAGCACCCTGGCCTACCTGGCGACCCGCCTGCTGGATCCGGACGGCGGCGTGGTGCGCCTCGACGGCCACGATTTGCGCGACCTGCGGCTCGACGACATTCGCCGGCACGTGGTGCTCGTCGAGCAGGAGCCGACGTTGTTTCACGCCAGCGTCGCCGACAACATCCGCTACGTCAGGCCCACGGCGACCGACGCCGAGGTAATGCGCGCCGCCGAGGCATCGGGCATTGCGCGTTTCATCACCGCGCTGCCCAACGGCTTTGCCACGCTGGTGGGCGAGCGCGGGCTGGCCCTGTCCGCCGGCGAACGGCAGCGCATTGCGCTGGCCCGCGCGTTCCTGGCCGACCCGGCCGTGCTGGTCCTCGATGAGCCCACCGCCGCGCTTGACGCCATTGCGCAGCGCCAGGTCATTGATGGCTATCAGGCGGTGATGAAGGGCCGCACCACGCTGTTGATTACCCATCGCCGCGAGCTGGCGATGGCCGCGGATCGCGTGGTCGTACTCGAGGGAGCCAGGGTCGTGGACGAGGGACGGCCGGACGAACTGGCCGCGAGGCCCGGCGTCTTTGCGCGGTTGTTCGAGATCGATCACCCCGCGGCCCTCGACGCATGAACCGGCCGGTCAGGGTCGTGGTCATCGACAGCGGGGTGCATGCCGCGCACCCGCACGTCGGCGGCGTGAGCGGCGGCGTGGGTGTCGATTCCGCCGGGGAGCTCCATGTCGACTTCGTCGATCGGCTTGGGCATGGCACGGCCGTGACCGCCGCCATTTGCGAAAAAGCCCCTGCTGCCGAGTTGTTGATCGCGAAGGTGTTCGACCGTGAGCTGGCGGCGACCGGCCCGGCGCTCGTCGCGGCGTGCGAGTGGGCGATCGCGCAGCACGCCGATCTCGTGAACCTCAGCCTGGGGACCACCAACGTCGAGCACGCGGGTCCGCTGGCCTCAGTGGTGGCGCGGTTGCGGGATGCCGGCGCGGTGGTCGTGGCGGCCGGGTGCCAGGACGGCGTGTCGTGGCTGCCGGGCACCCTGCCCGGCGTGTGGAATGTGACGCTCGATTGGGCAGTGCCCCGCGAGCGATGCCGGGTCGCGGCGATCAACGACGGCGCCGTGTCGTTTGCCGCGTCCGGGTTTCCGCGCCCGATTCCGGGCGTGCCGCCCGAGCGCAACCTGAAAGGCCTGAGTTTCGCGGTCGCCAACGTCACCGGCCTTCTCGCGGCGCGGCTTGATCAGGAGGACGGCGCGGAGCCGGCCGGCCTGCTCGTGCGAGCCGTGACGGCCGGCTGGATGACCGCGTCCGATCGTTAGTCGCGCCGCAACGCGATCAGCGGATCGAGCTGCGTGGCGCGCCGCGCCGGCCAGACGCAGGCGCCAACGGCGACGACGGCCAGCAGCATGGCAATGCCGCCGATCGTGACCGGATCGCCCGCGGTGGTCTGAATCAGCAGTTGGGTGCTCTGGAACAGCCGTCCCACGCCGTAGGCGCCGGCCACGCCAAGCGTCAGCCCGATCGCCAATTGCACGAACGACTGCCGCAGGAACAGCCACGTCACCTGGTTCGACTGCGCGCCGAGCGCCATGCGCACGCCGACCTCCTGGGTGCGCTGCGTCACGGCATACGCGGTCACCGCATACAGACCGATTGCCGAGAGCGCCAGCGCGATGAACGCGAAGATCGCAAACATCGTTCCGAAGACGCGAAACGGCCACCGCGCCTGCGCCAGCGACCGGTCCATGGTCTGAATGCCGAACAGCGGCAGGTCGGCGTCGATGGCGCGGACCTCTTCGCGCAGGATCGGCGCCATGGCCGTGGGGTCGCCCTGGCTGCGAACCAGCAGCGTCATGAAGGCGCGCGGGTCGGTGCGGAAGGGCAGGTAGGCAATCGGATCGGGATCCGGCAGCTGGAAGTCGCGCTGCCGGACGCTGGGCGCGATGCCGACGATGGTGGCCGTGAGCGAGACGGGGATGCCGCCGGCGGGCGCCGCGCCGCCCTGCAGGTCGATGCTGAGCACGATGCGGCGGCCGATTGGATCCTCGCTGGGGAAGTGTAGCTGCGCGAAGCGCTGGTTGATGACCGCGCTTTCGCGGCCGGTCATGCCGTCCTCGTCGGTCAGGCCACGCCCGCGCACGAGCGGCACGCCGATGGTTTCGAAGTAGCGCGGATCCACCGTGAGCATGGTGACGTCGGGCGCCTGCTGGCCTTGTTCGAGCGGCTTGCCGTCGAGCGTGAGCCGGCGCAGGAAGCCGCCCTGCATGGGGGCGTTGCTGGCGATGGTGACCGATTCGATGCGGGCGTTGGCTTTCAGGCGCTCTTCGATCTGCTGGTAAAACGCGAGCCGTTGTTCGAGCGCCGGGTACTTGCGTTCGGGCAGCGACAGCCGCATCACCAGCAGCCTCGAGGTGTCGATGCCAAGATCGAGGCTGTACAGCGTGACGAAGTTGCGCATCATGAACGCGGCGCCGGCCAGCAGCACCACGGTGAGCGCCAGTTCGCCGACCATGAGCGCGCCGGTCCAGCGGCGGGCACGGACGCCGGCGGTGCCCGAGCGTCCGCCTTCCTTCAGCACTTCGTTCACGTCGGTCTTGGAGATGTGCAGCGCCGGGGCGAGGCCGAACAGCACGCCGGTGCCCAGGCAAACGGCGGCGAGATACGCGAAGACGCTGCCGTCCATCGTGAACTGGATCCAGTAGGGCCGCCCGACATCCTGGGTGGCCTGGTCGAACAGCCGGATGCCGACCAACGAGATGGCGAGGCCGATCGCGCCGCTGATCAGGGCCAGCAGCACGCTTTCGATCAGCAGCTGGCGGATCACGCGCCAGCGCGTGGCGCCGAGCGAGATGCGCACCGAGATCTCGCGCCCGCGTTGCGTCGACCGCGCCAGCAGCAGGTTGGCGACGTTGGCGCAGGCAATCAGCAGCACGAACGCCACCGCGCCCATCAGCGACAGGAACACCGCGCGAATGGGCCCGCCGTTCATGAACTCGTTGAACGTCTGCACTTTCGGCTGCACGTCCTTGTTGGTGTCGGGATAGTTGGCGGTCAGCTTGCGGCCGATGTTGATCAGCTCACTCTGGGCCTGGTCGCGGGTCACGCCCGGCGCCAGCCGGCCGAACACGGCCAGCCCGCGCGCGTTGCGCTTCTGTTGCTCCAATCCGGCAATCGTCGAGAGCGGCTGCCACAGGTCCGCATTCTGGGGGAACTTGAAGCCCTCCGGCATCACGCCAATCACCACCGACGGGACGTCGTTGACGCGGATGAGGCGGCCGATGACGTTCGGATTGCTGCCGTAGCGGTTCTGCCACATGCCGTGGCCGATCAGCACGACCGGGGCAGTGCCGGGCCGGTCGTCTTCCGGCAGAAAATCGCGGCCGAGCGCCGGGCGCTGGCGCATGATCTTGAACGCGTTGGCGCTCAGGTACGTGCCGTTGAACTGCTCGGGCAACCGGCCTTCGTCGCTGACGTTGGCGGGGGTCCCGGTGAAGGCGGCGAGCGATTCGAACGTGCGCGAGTTCTCGCGCCAGTCCCTGAAGTCGAGATACGACACGCCCAGGTCGCGATTGCGCACGGGGTCGTACGACCGCATCGCCATGACGCTGTCGGGTTCGTCGATCGGCAGGCCGCGGATCAGCACGGCGTTGACGAACGTGAACACCGTCGTGTTCACGCCAATGCCCAGGGCCAGTGCCAGGGCGGCCACCAGCGTGAACCACTTGTCCTTGACGAGCAGGCGGGCGGCGAACCGAAGATCTTCCCAGAATCCCATTGCGTGCCCTCTTCCGGTTTGACGCGCGTGTGGCGTTAGACACCGTTACGGTGATGGCGGCGGCGAGGTTCCCATCGGTTACGATTCCGCCATGACGATTCGCCGTGGCACGGCCGCCGATGCCGCGACGCTGGCAGTGCTGGCCCGCGACACCTTTTTCGACACGTTTGCGTCCACCAACGATCCCGCCGACATGGCCCTCCACCTGGAGCGAGCCTACGGCGTGGCGCAGCAAACGGTCGAGCTGTCGGATCCCGGTGTGATTACGCTGCTGGTGGAGGAGGGCGGGCAGGCCGTGGCCTTCGCGCAGCTGCGGACGGGCCACGTGCCCGAGTGCTTGACCGGCGCGCGGCCCATGGAGTTGTGGCGGTTCTACGTCACGCGCGACTGGCATGGGCGAGGCATCGCGCAGGCGCTGATGGCGCGGGTCGTCGCCGAGGCCGGGCAGGCCGGCGCGCAGACGCTCTGGCTCGGCGTGTGGGAGCGCAATCACCGCGCCCTGGCCTTCTACGGCAAATGTGGTTTCGCCGACCTCGGTCAGCACGTATTCTTGTTCGGGACCGATCCGCAGACCGATCGCGTCATGGCCAGGCTGTTATGAAAACACGCAGAGTGATCGGACTGAGCATTGTCGCCACTGTCGTCATCTGGTTCCAGGTGGCGGGACGCTTCGAGGCGCGCCGTATCGACGAACAGCGCGGGTCGCGCCCGGCGACGCCAACCCGCGCGGCCGGCCTTCGGGTTGACAGCGACCGCCTGATGGAGGCGGTGACGACCCTGGCGGATCCGAAGTTCGAAGGGCGGGCGGCCGGATCGCCTGGTGGCGTGGCGGCGCGGGCCTGGGTGCTGGAGCGCATCAAGGGGATCGGGCTGCAGCCGGTCTCGGGCAGTCACGTGTTCCCGTTCACCTTTACGCGGATGACCATGAAGGGCCGCGTCGACGGCGAGGGCGCCAACATCGTCGGCCAGTGCCTGGGCAAGGATACGAAGGCGCCGGTGTTCGTGGTGTCGGCGCATTACGACCACCTGGGCATCCGCGACGGCGCCGTCTACCCGGGCGCCGATGACGATGCGTCGGGCATTGCCGTGATGCTGGCGGTGGCGGAGTACTGCCAGCACACGCCGTTCAGCCGCACGGTGATCTTTGCCGCGTTCGATGCTGAAGAAGCCGGGTTGCAGGGCGCCAAGGTGTTCGTGGCCTCGCCGCCGCTGCCGAAGGAGCGCATCGCGTTGAACGTCAACCTCGACATGGTGAGCCGCAACGACAAGCGGGAGATCTTCATCGCCGGCACCCATCCGTGGCCGCAGTTGAAGGCGCCGCTCGAGCAGGTGGCCCGGCGCGCGCCGATCACCGTGCTGTTCGGGCACGACAAGCCGGTGGCAATTGCCGGCGGGGTGGATGACTGGACGAATCAGTCGGATCACGGCCCGTTCCACGCTGCGAAGATCCCGTTCGTGTACTTCGGCGTCGAAGACCACACCGATTATCACAAGCCGACCGATACCGCCGACAAGATCAACCGTGGCTTCTTCGTCGATGTCGCCGAGACGGTGCTGGATGCCGTCTTGCAGTTAGACGCGGCGTTCGCGAAGGCGCCACCCAAGCAGTAGCAGGAGGGCGAGGTGGAGCAGGCGTTTTTCGACGCGGTCAAGGCGGGAGACCTCGATGACGTCAGGCGCCTCGTGCAGGCGGCGCCGGCGCTGGCCGGCGCCCGCGACGCGAAGGGCGTGTCGGCCATCCTGCTCGCCACGTATCACGGCAAGCGCGAGGTGGCGGCGCTGCTGGTCGAGATGGGGCCGCCCGTCGATATCTTCGAGGCCAGCGCGCTCGGCCTGGTCGACCGCCTCACGGCGCTTGTCGCCGAGGATCCGGCCCGCGTCTCCGCCTACGCGCAGGACGGGTTCTATCCGCTGGGCCTGGCGGCATTCTTTGGCCACTTCGATGCTGTCCGCGTGCTGATCGCCGCGGGCGCGGATGTCCACACGACCGCCAGGAATGCGTTCAAGGTGCAGCCGGTCCACGCGGCGGCGGCCAGCCGCAACCTCGACATCCTGCGCGCCGTGCTCGAGGCAGGCGGCGACCCCAATGTTCCGCAGCAGCAGGGCTTCGTGCCATTGCATGAGGCCGCCAGCAGCGGCAACCGCGAGATGGCCGAACTGCTGGTGAAGCACGGTGCGAACCCGAGGCTGGCGAATGACGCCGGCAAGACGAGCATCGATCTGGCGACCGAGAAGGGCCACGCCGATCTCGCGGTGTATTTGGGGGCCTGACCCCCCTTTTCACCAAATGGTGGATTGGGGTCAGCCCTCATCCATGCCCGTACCTCGCGTTCGTAGCGTCTGGACGATTCGGCCGATCGTGTTTGGGTGAACGAAGAGGCAGGCTGCAATCTCGGCAAACCGGTATCCGTGCACGACATGAGCACGCAGAATCCGCGCATTTCTGTCAGTTTTTGGCAGCTGGCGCGGAAATAGTTCGCTGAGAGTTGGCCGTGCCAGGGCGCGATACTCGCGGGCCAGCCGCGACTGGTGGAGCGTCGCCCCAATCTCTGCGCGGACCGCTTCACGGAGGACTTGGTTCCCGAACACCAGTGTTTCTTCAAGCGAGTTGGGGTCAGGAGCTGCGCTTACGAACTCGCGGAAGTGTTGTTGGGCGTCCCTGAGCGTGCGGCCGCCGAAGACCCACCTGATCCAACTCACATCCAGCCAATCCGGCGGATCCTCCATTCCCGCGGTGGCGCGATAGCTGCTCCATCTCCATTCGGAGGGATCCGCAACGAGGCCGGCCCTCACGGGATTCAAGACGACATAGGTGTTCGCCGCCCTGAGGTAGATGTCGTCGCCGACCAGTAACGACTTGAAGCGGCCCTGGAGCAAGTGCCCGGTTCGCTGATGGCGACGATTCGAGTATTGAGCGAACACTCCGTTCAGCCAGTGCATGGCCCCCGATAGGTTGCTGTCTGATACCTCCACGACCGCGTGGTAGTGATTCCCCATCAGGCAATACGAATGACAGAGCAGTCGATAACGATCGACTGTCTCGCCCAGCAGTGCCACAAACCTCCGGCGATCAGCTTCGTCCTCAAAGATGACGCCTTTTCGGTTGCCCCGCGACATGACGTGGTAGGTCGCGCCCCGAATCTGAACTCGTGGACCTCGTGCCATGACCCGAGGGACCTACAAAACAAGGGCCACCGGAGAACTGGCGAATATTCGAGCGGATTTGAATTCTGGCTGCGGGAATGTAGCAGTTCCTTCGCCGGAGGGGACGGGAAGCCCGGGCAGAAACTGCGCCGGCGGCCAGGCCTGACCCCAATCCACCATTTGGTGGAAATGGGGGTCAGGCCCCCAGGCGGCGGTAGGCGGCAAGGGTGCCGTCGATGAGGTGCTCGACGTCGAACTGGCTCGCGACCCGCTGGCGTCCCGCCTCACCGTAGGCGCGGCGCAGCGCCGGGTCCTTCAGCAGCTTGACCATTGCCGCCGCCAGCGGTTTTGCCTCGCCGGGCTCCACCAGCTCGCCGGTCTCACCCGGCACGACCGCCTCGGGGATGCCGCCCGCCTGCGTGCCGACCACCGCCAGGCCCATGGCCATGGCATCGAGCACGGCGGAGCCAAGCCCCTCGGTGATGGAGCTCATCACGAACAGGTCGGCCGACTTCACCAGCGACAACACGTCCTCGCGAAAGCCCGGCAGCAGCACGTGCTTCTCGAGCGACAAGTGCTTGACCTGCTTCTCGAGCACCGGCCGCAACTCGCCCTCGCCGAAGATCACCATGCGCGCATCGGGGATCTCCCGCACCACCAGCGGCATCGCGTCGATCAGGAACCGCTGCCCCTTGTGCGCCACCAGGGCGCCGACGTTGACGATCACCGGCGCGCCATGGGGCAGCCAATACTCGGCATGCAGATCCGCGGCCTGGCGATGCGCAATCTTCCCGACATCGATGCCGTCGTGCACGACGACCACGCGGCCGGCCGGGATGCCATCGTGGACGAGAATGTCGCGAATTGCCCCTGAGGCGGCAATGTAACCGTCCACCTGACGGTACTTCCACTGCGAGAACGCATTGCCCTGCAGGTGAAAGTCGACCCGACGCGAGGCGATGACCTTGGGCCGCGGCACCGGCGCCGAGAACGACAAGGCCAACGCCGTCATCGACACCGCGTGCGGGTCGTGCGCGTGCACGATCCCCGGCTTCCATTGCCGGATGATCCGCGACAGCTTCCACCCCGCGGCGAGATCGACCTCGTTGATCGGCGCCAGCGGCACCAGGTCGGGCCCTTCGGACGCGCGTCGATACAGCTCTCCCTCCGGGTGCGCCACGAGCACCGCGCGATGGCCGCGAGCCCGCAGCCCGAGCACGGTCAGGAGGACTTGTTGCTGTCCCCCGCGCCACGAGCGCGCGGTGTCGATGTGGAGGGTGAACACAGTTCCCAGAGTTTGGCGAATTTGAGGCCGACGTATCGCGCGTTCATCGCCGACACGATCAGTCCGGGCACTCCGTCGCGGAAGCCGCCACGCAGCAGGTAATTGCGGAGAAACGCCGCCGGCGGATGCAGGGCGAGATCAAACCAGCCGGCGCGCCGGCCCTCCTCGAACATCTGGCGCGCCGCGAGCGACGTGTAGCGGTCCATGGTCTGGACGTGGTGCGCGAGGTCGCGATAGGCGTAGTGCCGGAGCTCACCGCGCAGGTCCACCACCGGCCCATCGGCCTTGACCGACTCGTGCACCAGCCGTCCCGTCCAGCGCGCGTGACGGCGATCGTAGAGGCGCAACTGGTAGTCGGGATACCAATCGGTCGATCGAATCCACCGCCCCAGGTGAAACGTGACCCGCGGCACCCGGTACCCCGGCGCCCCCGGCCCCTGCTTCAGCAGGCCGGTGAGCTCCGCCGCCAGCGCCGGCGACACGCGCTCGTCGGCGTCGAGCGAGAAGATCCAGTCGTGGCTGGCCTGAGCCGCGGCGAAATTCTTCTGTTCGACGTAGCCCGGCCACGCCCGCACGATCACCTTGTCGGTGAACTCGCGCGCGATCGCCGCGGTGCCGTCGGTGCTCTGGCTGTCGACGACGATGATCTCGTCGGCCCACGAGAGGGACTCGAGGGCGGCCCGCAGGTTGGCGGCTTCGTTGAGGGTGATGACGGTGGCCGTGACAGGCACGGCCCTCATCATACGGGAAGTCAGAAGTGAGAAGTTAAAAGGGAGAAGTTAGAACGAAGTCTTCTCACCTCTAACCTCTGACTTCTCACTTCCTTAGAAGAGCGGCGCCTGCTGGACGGCCGTGTAGTTCACGACCGACTTGGCGTACTCGACCAGGGCCAGCAGCTCGCTGTTGCGGGCGACGTTCAGGTCGCGCTGGGCCTGCAGCACGAAGAAGCTGCTGGTCATGCCGGCCTGATATTTCTTCTCTTCAGCCTCGAGCCGGCGTTCGGCGAGCACGCGCGACGAGCGCGTAGCATCCACGCGCTTGGCGTTGGTCTGCACCTGGCGGCCGTACTCGCGCACCTGGGTCGAGACCTGGAGCTCGAGGCTCTGGACCTGCCGTTCCGCCTGCGTGTTCTGCAGGCGCGCGCGGGCGAGTTGCGCCTCCTGCGTTGACTTGCCGATCGGATAGGCAACGTCCACCTGCAGCGACCAGCCGGGGAAGTCGCCCGCGAACGTGTCTCCCAGCGTGCTGAAGTAGCCCTTCTCGACGCTCGACAGGATCTGGTCGTTGGGAAAGCCCGTGACCGGATCCCGGCCGCGCGTGACCTGCACGCCGCCGGTGGCGCGGGCGTTGTAGTTGACCGATGCGGTGACGTCGGGCAGCGACTGGTTCTGGAAATAGCGAATGTTCACGTCGTTCGCTTCGAGGTTCTTGCGCGCGGCGACGATGTCGGTGCGCTGGCCCAGCGCGGTCTTGACCGCCGCCTCGACGTCGACCGCGGCCGGTTGGAAACTCACCGCCTCGGTGGGTTCGATCCGCGTCGTCCAGAAGTCGGGACCGGAGCTCGGGTTGAAGACCAGTGCGCGCAACGTGTCCTGCGCGCGATCGATGGCCGCCTCGGCGAGAATCACCGATTCCTCGCGGGTCGCCACTTCAGCCTCGGCCTGGACGATATCGAGCGGCGCCATGGTGCCGATTTCGACGCGCGCCCGGTTGTCCTTGAGCGACTGCTGCGCCAGGGCCAGCGACTGGCGCTGCACGTTCAGGTTGCCGAGGGCATACATCAGGTCGTAGTACGCGTTGCGCACGTTGCGGACCGTGGCGTAAACCGACTGCTGCAACTGCACGTCGGAGATTTCCTTGTTCTTCTGGCTGACCAGCAGCTGTTGGCGGGTGCCATCGATCCTGAAGTTTCGCAACAGGGGCTGCGAATAGGTGGCGCTGACCGCCGAGTTCAGTTGGGGATTGAACGTCGAGAACTGGTTGTTGGTGGTGTTACGGCCATTGCTCCAGCGGACGTCGTAGCTGCCGCCGTTCCAGTTGGTCAACGACGACACGCCGAAGTTGAACAGCGCCTGGCCGCTGGTGATGCCCGTGGCCGCGCCCGACAGGATGCTGGTGGACGGCTGCGTCGAATCCGACGTGCTGACTGTCGACACGAAGTTCGGCGTGTAGGCGGCTTTGAACTGCGAAGTTGTCAAGTCCTGCAACTGGGGGTTGAAGCGCTGGACCTGCAGGTCGAGGTTCTGCTCGATGGCCGTCGCCACCACATCGTCGATGCTCATCCGCCGGACCGGGCCGCCTTGCGCCGGAGGCGTAGCGGCCGATGTCTGGGCGTGAACAGGTGACACCCCAAAACCGGACACTATCGTCGCCACGAGGCCGGCGGTAACCACCGCCCGGGCGCAAAAACGCTGGTCAAAACGCATCACACTGCCACTCCAATCGCGGTCATTCGGGGTCTGGAACGTTGGGGTCAGCAAAAGCAGTGCCGCCGGCAAACACGTCCGTCCTCCATCATAGACGTCACGGGACCAACAAGGGTTCGGTGAAGGCTGCCCGCCTGCGCGCCAAGCGCCAGCGCGCTACGGCGGGCGGCCACCGTAGCGGCCACGTTTATTCAGGGTCGCGAAGGTGGCCGATATACTACCGTTTGATGACCGAAACCGACCTCCTGACCCTGTTCCGCCGCTCGGGCGCGCTGCACGACGGCCATTTCCGCCTGTCCTCGGGGCTGCACAGCCCCGGCTATCTGCAATGTGCCCTGGTCTTGCAGCATCCCCGTGATGCCGAGGCGCTCGGTGCAGCCCTGGGCAATCTGGTGCGGCCGCTGGGCGCCGTGACCGTGCTGTCGCCGGCGCTCGGGGGCATCGTCATTGGCCAGGAGGTGGGCCGCGCCCTTGGCGTGCGTGCCATCTTCGCGGAGCGCCAGGACGGCACGCTGACCCTGCGCCGCGGCTTCGCCCTGGAGCCGGGCGAAAAGGTCCTGGTCGTGGAAGACGTGGTCACGACCGGCGGATCGACCCGCGAAACGATGGACGTCGCCCGCGCCGCGGGCGCCGTCGTGGTGGGCGCCTGCGCGGTTGTCGATCGCAGCGGCGGCCAGCAGGGACTTGACGTGCCGTTCCACGCGCTGCTGCCCATGGTGGTGCCGACCTACCAGCCGGACGATTGCCCGTTGTGCAAGCAGGGGCTGCCGATCGTCAAGCCGGGGTCGAGAGCGGCGAAAATTTAGGGATTTGGTGATCTGGTGACTTGGTGACTTTGTTCGAGGGACTTGGCGATTGGGGGATTGCAGGATTTACCGCTGCCAGCCGCCATGCCGCGGGTCGGCACAATCCCTAATCGGTTAGAGCAGCAAGTCTCAAGATCCAGGATCCCAAATCACCAAATCACCAGAACACGAGACCACCAGATTATTTATGCCCCGCACGCTGAAGCTGACGATCGCGTACGACGGATCGGCCTATTCAGGATGGCAGCGGCAGGCGAACGCGCACAGCATCCAGGCGGTCATCGAAGACGAGATCGCGACCATCGTCGGCGCGCCCAATCCGCTGGTGGCCGCCGGCCGCACCGACGCCGGCGTGCACGCCGCGGCGCAGGTGGCGAGCATCAC
>CAYGMD010000088.1:0-3727 GCA_964350785.1 uncultured Acidobacterium sp.
TCTCGATTTCGCGCCGGGTGAGGCGCAGCATCACCGGCCGCCCGTGCGGGCACACGGTCGAGTACGCGGTCGCGCGGAGCTCTTCGAGAATGTGATGCATCTTCTCGAGGGTCAGCGGATAGTTGGCCTTCACCGCGGCGTGGCAGGCGGTTGTCGCGGCAATCTGCTTGATCGACTCTTCGAGTCGCAGGCCGCGATCCAGGCCCTCGAGATCATCGGCCAGGGCGCGCAGCGCCGCGTCACACTCGTCGCGCGGCAACAACGCCGGCATGGCGGTGACCTTGATGCTGTCGCCGCCAAACTCCTCCACCTCGAACCCGAACTTCGCCAGCGCGTCGGCGCGCGAGATGAGCGCGTTGCGTTCGGCAGCCGGCAGTTCGAGAACCATCGGCACGAGCATGCCCTGGCTTTCGAGGTTCTCGGTGGTGAGCCGCTCCATGATCCGTTCGAACAACACGCGTTCGTGGGCTACGTGCTGATCGATGATGCACAGGCCCTCGTCGTCCATGGCGACGATGAACGTGTCGCGAAACTGCCCGAGGGCGATCATCGGACGTACGGCGGGTAGGGCTGGTGAGGCTGGTAGGGCTGGTAGGGCTGGTAGGGCTGGCACCTCACCCGCCTGACCCGCCTGACCCGCCCAACCTGCCTGACCAGCCCCACCTGCCCCAGTAGCCCAGCGACTCGTGAAACTGCCCCCGGCCAGCGCCCCCGGAATCGACGGCTGCAGCGGCCGTCCCGGCAGTACATCCGAGGTGTGGAGCGTCAGTTCGGGCGCGGGGCCCTTGCCGAGTGCGTCGCCCAGCGCGCGGCGCACCATCTCGTGCACCAGCGACTGCTCGCGGAAGCGCACCTCCGCCTTGGTCGGGTGCACGTTCACGTCCACGCGATCCGGCGGCACGTCGAGAAACAAGTGCACCTCGGGGCTGCGCTCCTTGTTGGTCGCGACGCTGTACGAGTCGAGGATGGCGTGCGCGATCGTGCGGTCCTTGACGATGCGCCGGTTGACGAACACGTGTTGAGGTCCACGCACGGGCCCCTGCTCGGCGAGGGCCGCGATAAAGCCATGCAGGCGCAGGCCGCCGAACTCGCGGTCCACCGCCACCAGGTCCTGGCGATCGCCATAGAGCTGATACAGCCGGTCCGACAGGCTCGCCACCGGCGGCACCGACAGGACCTTGCGGCCGGTGCTGATCAGCGTGAACCCCACCTCGGGATAGCACAGCGCCAGCTGCGTGACGAATCGCGAGACCTGGGCGGCCTCGGCGGCGTCCGATTTCAGGAACTTCCGGCGCGCCGGCAGGTTGTAGAACACGTCGGCGACTTCCACCAGCGGGCCTTCCGGGCCGCCGGCCTCGAGCACCGACTCGACAATGCCGGCGTTGACACGGACTTCTGTGCCGCTGTCGCTGCCGCGCGCGCGGGTGCGCAGGCGAAAATGCGAGACCGAGGCCATCGACGGCAGCGCCTCACCGCGAAACCCCAGCGTGACGATCGCGCCCAGGTCGTCGGCCCGCTTGATCTTGCTCGTCGCGTGCCGCTCCAGGCAGAGACGCGCGTCATCCGGGTCCATGCCGATGCCATCGTCTTCCACGCGGATCAGCTTCTTGCCGCCGTACTCGGTGGTGATGGTGATCCGGGTGGCCTTGGCGTCGATTGCGTTCTCGACCAGCTCCTTGACGACGGAGGCGGGACGTTCGACGACTTCTCCGGCGGCAATCTGGTTGGCGAGGTCTTCGGGCAGGCGGATGATGCGGCCCACTACCACCACCCCGACTTGCGGAACCAGAGGAACAACCCGAAGCTCGACAGCATCATCACGGAGACGATCTCCCAGAACTGGTGCTCGGGGCTGCCGAGTAGTGTCGGCAACGGCACGTTCATGCCGAACAACCCGGTGATCACGGTCATGGGGCCGAACAGCGTGGCAATGACGGCCAGCACTTTCGAGACGTCGGCCAGCCGGTTCGACACGCTGGCCAGGTGCGCGTCGAGGATGCCGGTCACCCGGTCGTGAAACATGATGCCATCGTCCGCCATGCGGGCGAACTGGTCGTAGACGTCGCGGAACCGGTAGGCCATCTCCTGGTTGATGATGTCGAACTCGCGCCGGGCGAGGCGACCGACCGCGTCGCGCTGCGGCACGAGGATGCGCCTGAGCGCGGTGATGTCGCGCTTGATCGCCAGGATGTCGCCGACCGTGGCGGCGGCCGTATCCTCGATCACCCGATCTTCGATGGCATCGAGCCGCTCCTCGACCTCGTCGACCTCCGGCCGGTAGTGATCCACCATGGTGTCGACGATGCGGTGAAACAGCGCGATCGCGCCCTCGGCCAGAATGTGATCGGTGCGGCCGCACAACTCGGCCACGTGCGCGATGCTGCGGCGATGGCCATCGTGGACCGTGACCAGGAAGCCCGGCGCCAGGAAGAAGTCGGTTTCCGAGGTGTCGAACTTGTGCTCGTCGGCGTGGAAGTTGATGCCGTGGAGCACGACATAGAGATACTGGCCGTAGCTTTCGACCTTCGGGTTCATCTCCCGTTGCACGGCGGCTTCGACCGCCAGTTCGTGCAGGCCGAACTGGTCGCGCAGGACCGCGGCGTCGGCCTCCGTGGGC
The DNA here is from genome assembly GCA_964350785.1 of uncultured Acidobacterium sp. Classification (GTDB taxonomy): domain Bacteria; phylum Acidobacteriota; class Vicinamibacteria; order Vicinamibacterales; family UBA2999; genus 12-FULL-67-14b. The sequence continues at coordinate 2,618 of CAYGMD010000088.1, forward strand.
TCGACCACGTCCGCCCACACCACGACCCCGCTGTCCGGCGACAGCCAGGCCGTGTCGAGGCGGTCCACCAGCTCGGTGCGACCGCCTCTGTGGACGAAGTAGCGAATCAATCCCCGACCTTGACGCTCAAGGCCGCCTGCGCCGCCGCCAGTCGCGCCACGGGCACGCGATAGGGCGAGCAGCTCACGTAGTCGAGGCCGACCTTGTGGAAGAAGTGGATCGACGACGGGTCGCCGCCGTGCTCACCGCAGATGCCCAGCTTGAGGCTGGGGTTGGCGACGCGTCCCTTGGCCACGGCCATGGAGACGAGCTGGCCGGTGCCGGCGGCGTCGAAGGTCGCGAACGGATCGCGTTCCAGGAGCTTCTTGTCCTGGTAGACCCGCAGGAACTTGCCGACGTCGTCGCGCGAGAACCCGAAGGTCATCTGGGTCAGGTCGTTGGTGCCGAACGAGAAGAACTCGGCCTCCATCGCCACCGCGTCGGCGGTCAGCGCCCCGCGCGGCACTTCGATCATGGTGCCGACGAGGTACTTGATCTTGATGCCCTGCTCCTTGAGCACCTGCGCGGCGACCCGGTGGACCACCACCTTCTGGTCGCGCAGCTCGCGCACGTCACCCACCAGGGGAATCATAATCTCGGGAACGACCTTGAGGCCTTCCTTGTTGAGCTTGCAGGCCGCTTCCATGATGGCGCGGGTCTGCATTTCCGTGATCTCGGGATAGGTGATGCCGAGACGCACGCCGCGATGGCCGAGCATGGGGTTGAACTCGTGCAACTGCTCGACGCGCGACAGCAGCGCCTTCTTCTCGGCGAGCTCCTTGCCCTTGACGCCCTTGGCCTGCATCACGGCGACCTCCACCATCAGGTCCTCGCGCTTGGGCAGGAACTCGTGCAGCGGCGGGTCAATCGTGCGGATGGTCACGGCGGTGCCCTTCATGGCCTTGAACACGCCGTAGAAGTCCGCGCGCTGCATGGGCAGCAACTCGTCGAGCGCCGCGCGGCGGTCGGCTTCGTTGTCGGCCAGGATCATGCGCTGCACGATGGGAATGCGGCCCTCGCCGAAGAACATGTGCTCGGTGCGGCACAGGCCGATGCCGCGCGCGCCGAACG
>CAYGMD010000088.1:3737-18266 GCA_964350785.1 uncultured Acidobacterium sp.
GGCATAGGCGATCTCGGCCTGGTCCGGCTGGTCGGCGTTGGCGCGCACGCCCAGGCGGCGGACCTTGTCGGCCCACCCGAGCAGCGTGTGGAAGCGCTGGTAAATCGGCGAGTCGGCGGGCTTCATCTTGCCGGCAATCACCTGCAGGATCTCGCTCGGCTGCGACGCCACCTTGGCGATTTTCACTTCGCCGCTCAGGCCGTCGAACGCGACGTAGTCGCCTTCCTGGACGGTCTGGCCGTTGACGGTGAACGACTTGCCGTGCTCGTCGATGCGCAGCTCGCCGGCGCCGACAATCGACGGCTTGCCCATCTGGCGGCCGACCACCGCGGCGTGCGAGGTCATGCCGCCGGTGGCGGTGAGAATGCCCTGCGACACCCACATGCCGTGAATGTCGTCGGGCGCGGTTTCGCGGCGCACCAGGATGACCGGTTCGCCCTTGTCGGCCCACGCGACGGCGGTCTCGGACGAGAACACCGCCTTGCCGCACGCGGCGCCCGGCGATGCCGGCAGGCCACGCGTGACGGCCGGCAGGCTCTTCCACTCCTTCTGATCGAACCCGGGCGCCAGCAGCTGCGACAGCGCTTCCGGATCGACCAGCAGCAGCGCCTCGCTCGGCGTGACCAGCTTCTCCTTGGCCATGTCGGTGGCAATCACGACGGCCGCGTAGCCGGTGCGCTTGCCGCTGCGGGTCTGCAGCATGTAGAGGGTCTCGTCCTGGATGGTGAACTCGAAATCCTGGATGTCCTTGTAGTTGCGCTCGAGGCGCGAGGTGATGTCGCGCAGCTGCTTGTACGCCTTCGGCATCACGCGCTCGAGCTCGACAATCGGCTGCGGCGTGCGAATGCCGGCCACCACGTCTTCGCCCTGCGCGTTGATCAGGAACTCGCCGAAGAATTCCTTGACGCCGGTCGCCGGGTTGCGCGTGAAGCCGACGCCGGTGCCCGAGCGGTCGCCGGTGTTGCCGAACACCATCATCTGCACGTTGACGGCGGTGCCGATCGAATCCGGGATGTCATAGATGCGGCGGTATTCCCGGGCCCGGGCGTTGTTCCACGAGCGGAACACGGCATTGCGCGCGCCGCGCAACTGGTCCATCGGGTTCTGCGGGAACGGCTTCCTGGTCTTGTCCTTGACGACCTTCTTGTAAGCCGCCACCACCTCGCGCAGGGCCGCCTCGTCCAGGTCGGTGTCCATCTGCGCGCCCTTGGCGCGCTTGATGAACTCGAACTCGTGCTCGAAGGCCGCCTTCGGAATCTCCAGCACCACGCTGCCGAACATCTGCATGAAGCGGCGATAGCTGTCGAACGCGAAGCGGCCGTTGCCGGTCCATGCCTTCAGGCCTTCGACTGTCTCGTCGTTCAGGCCGAGGTTGAGGATGGTGTCCATCATGCCGGGCATGGAGAACTTGGCGCCCGACCGCACCGACACGAGCAGCGGCTTCTTGATCGAGCCAAGCGTGGCGCCGGCGGCCTTCTCGAGCTTGCGCAGCTGCGCCACCATCTCGGTCTCGATGGTGTCGGGCAGCCGGTGGTGGTTGGCGTAGTAGAGATTGCACGCGTCGGTGGAGATCGTGAACCCGGCCGGCACCGGCAGCCCGGCGTTGGTCATCTCGGCGAGACCCGCGCCCTTGCCGCCGAGCGTGTCCTTCATCGACCGGTCGCCGTCAGCCTTGCCGTTGCCAAAAAAATACACGTACTTCTTGCTTGTGCCTTTGGTGCGTACGGTGCCTTTGGTGCCTAGGGACCTCTTGACGGCCTTCTTCGCAACCTTCTTAGAGCTCTTCTTCTTCGCCATCGATCTACTCACTCCTCTAGTCTTCTTCTCTTTGAGAACTTGATGGTGCAACAACACTCAGGTCACCAAATTCAAGGAGTCTGTCGCGGAACTCTGCAAGCAGAGAGAGCTTCGCCTCTTTAACAAACAAGTCCTCGACGTTGACCCGTACATTTGCGAAAAACGTGTCGATTTGCGGTCTGAGGGCAGCAATCTCACTAACGGCGCGTCTGTAGTCGTGCGCAGCAAGAGCGATCCTGATTGCTGGCCCGGAGCGGTCCATTGCCTGCCTCAGCGCATTCGCAGCTGGTTCCGTCAGGAGCTCGACCCCGACTCGCCAGTCAGCCTCAGTCGTAACTTTCGAATGGCGCTCGATATCGACGATGTTGTTTGCTCGCTTGAAGCAGCCCGCGACGGCCAACAACTCTGGTGAGCGTCTTTCTTCCTTGAAGGCCTTAGCCCGACCAAACAGCCCCGACAAAGAATTCTGCTCAATGCAGTCGTAGTGCCCTATTGCGAACTGGATGTCTTCGTAATCAAGTCCCCGTTCCTGCATGAGATGACGCAAGCGCTCATTGAAGAACAACTTTATTGGGTTCTTCTGCTCATTGGTGACTAGGCTATTGGGCCAAGCCTTGGCAGTCTCCTCAATTAGGTTCCACAGAGTCTCGTCGCACCTAAACCCGAGCAGGGTCTCTGAATCGACAAGAATCTTTACGATCCCTTGAGCGGCACGTCGGAGTCCGTAGGGATCGCGGGAGCCCGTCGGTTTCTCGCCGACGGCAAACATCCCGACGACGGTATCTAGTTTGTCGGCCAGTGCCACCGCCGCCCACGTAATGGCGGCTTTGCCCAACTGCTCCCGTGTCGGCGGCGCCGTGGCTTCAACGCCGACCGGCAGGTAATGGAAGTAGATGGCCTTCCACACCTCTTCGGGGCGGCCGTCCTCGCGCGCGTAAATGCCGCCCATGGTGCCCTGCAGTTCCGTGAGCTCGCGCACCATGCTGGTGCCGAGATCGGCCTTGCACAGGCGCCCGGCTTCGGCCGCCGCGTCGGCGAGATCGGGGCGGCCCAGGACGTCGCCGCAAATCCAGCGGGCCAGCTGCTCGACCCGCGCCGCTTTCTCCCGGTAGCTGCCGAGCTTCTTGTGGAACAGCACGGTGCTCAGCCGCTCGGTGTACGACGCCAGGGGCGCCTCGCGGTCGGCGTCGAAGAAGAAGCGCGCGTCCCGCAGCCGTGCCGTCAGCACGCGCTCCATGTTGTGCGCGATCACCTCCGGCTGCTCCGGCTGCATGTTGAGCACGGCCAGGAACACCGGCATCAACTGGCCGTGGTCGGTGTTGACCGGGAAGAAATGCTGGTGGTGAATCATCGTCGTGGTCAGCACTTCTTCGGGGAGCGTCAGGAACTCGTCCGCGAACGTGCCCGACACGACGACCGGATACTCGACGAGGTCCGGCACTTCCTCGAGCACGCCGTGGCCCACCAGGGCGCGGGCGACGCGGCCGCCACGGCGGCGCGCCGCGGCGTCGAGCTCGCGGGCAATGCGGTCGTGGCGCTCGCTGCGCTCGAGCACGACGAAGTTCTCGGCAAGCCGCTTGCGGAAATCGTCGAAGTGCTTGACCTTGATCGCGCGGCCCGGCCGGCCGCTGGTGGTCAGGAAGCGATGGCCGTAGGTGGACGCGCCGGCGCTGATGTCCAGCACCCGCGAGTCGCGGGCCGCCGCCGTGCGGCCGATGATGAACGGCACGACGCGGCCGCCGTAGAGGTAGAGGATCCACCGGATCGGCCGGCCGAACGGCAGCTCGCCCTTGCCGTCGGCAAGCGTCGCGTCCCACCGCATCTGCTTGGGAAACGACAGGCTCCGCAGCACGCCCGCGAGCACGTCGGGCAGCACGTCGCTGGCCGTCTTGCCCCGCTGGTGCTTGCGCACGCCGATGTATTCGCCCTTCGGCGTGGTGATGCGCTCGATCTGATCGCCGGCCACGCCTTGCTTCTTCGCAAAGCCGGCGCCGGCCGGGGTCAGCACCCCGTCCTTGAAGGCCGCCGAGACGGGCGGCCCCATCACCAATTCTTCGAGGTCGGCCTGGCGCTCGCCAATCCTGCCGGCGTGCGCGATCAGCCGCCGCGGCGTGCTGTAGGCCTGCACCGGTTCGTCGATCGTCAGCCGCGCCTCTTTCAGCCTGGCCTCGAGCGCCTGGCCGATCTGCGCGGTGAGCCCGGGCAGCCAGCTGGCCGGGATCTCCTCGGTGCCAATTTCAAGCAGCAGTTCGCGCTCCACGTCAGGCTCCCGGCTCGGCGGTCACCGGCTGCTGCTGGGCCGCGTATTCTTTGCAGATGGCAATGGCGAGCTGGCGCACGCGCAGGATGTAGGCGGTGCGCTCGGTCACGCCGACGCTCCCGCTCGCGTCCAGCAGGTTGAACAGGTGCGAGCACTTCAGGCAGTACTCGAGCGCCGGCAACAGCAGCCCGCCCTTGAACAGCTGCTCGCCGAACTTGAAGCACTCGTCGAACTGGTGCCGATGAAACGCCGAGAAGCGCTCGCGGTCGATCCCGGTGTCCTGGTTGAAGGCGTACTTCGACTGCTCCACCTCTTCGCGCAGCCGCACGTCGCCGTACGACTTGCCGCCGCCCCACTCGAGGTCGAACACGTTGTCGACCTTCTGCAGGAACATGGCGATCCGCTCGAGCCCGTACGTGATCTCCGCCGCGATCGGCGACAGGTCGGTGCCGCCCACTTGCTGGAAGTAGGTGAACTGGGTGATCTCCATGCCGTCGAGCATGACCTGCCAGCCAATGCCCCAGGCCCCCAGCGTCGGCGACTCCCAGTTGTCTTCTTCGAACCGGATGTCGTGCTGGCGCGGGTTGATGCCGACCGCTTCGAGACTGTCGAGATAGATCTGTTGAATCTCGTCGGGCGACGGCTTGAGGATGACCTGCAACTGGTGGTGCTTGAACAGCCGGTTCGGGTTCTGCCCAAACCGCCCATCGTCGGGCCGGCGTGACGGCTGGACGTAGGCGACGCTCCAGGGCGTCGGCCCCAGCACGCGCAGCAGGGTTTCGGGATGCGAGGTCCCGGCGCCGACTTCGACGTCCAGCGGTTGCTGGATCAGGCAGCCCTGCGCGGCCCAGAAGTGCTGGAGCTTGAGGATGAGGTCCTGGAACGTCACGGGATTTTACGAACGCCGCAGTTCGTTCAGCACGCGAACGGACCGGGGTTCCCTGTCGAGGTGCATCGTAATCAGCTTCCGATGAATGAGTTCAATCTCACGCAGGACTCCGGTCGTGGCGCCCAGCGCATCCACATCGCGCGGGCCGATACGCCGCACGCCGTCCAGGAACAGGGCCGCCCCGCTCGACAGCCGCAGGTCGGACGGATACACTCCCTGCAACCGCAACAACCAGCACTCGAAATACCGCGCCAGCGCCTCGACCGGCGTGCCGGTCACCAGCGCTTCGAGCGCCGCGGTGCCCAGCCGATACAACCGCTCGTCGACATCCGCGTCGGCGGCCCACTCGTCGATCAGCTCGGCGAAGTAGTGGCTGTAGCCGAGCGCTTCCGGGCTGGGCGCCGACAGCGGCGACCGCACCGGTTCCGCGTAGTTCAGCCCCACCAACTCGCGCCGCTCCTTCTCGAAGTACGAAATGCGTACTTCGGTGAGCGGCTCGAGTGCGGCGCCAAACCGTTTGCGCGACTTTCTCGCATTGGGTGCAACGCCCCGCTTCTTGCCGCGATCGCGGGTCAAAAAGACCACGATGCGGTCGGCTTCGCCCAGCTTATAGGTGCGAAGGACGAGGGCCTCGGCCGTGTACAGAGGCATGCCGTAGCCGCCTATTGTACTCGGAGGCAACCACGAAGGCGCGAAGCGCACGAAGATTGGTCTTCTTCGAGGTTTTCGGGTCTTCGTGGTTTCTAGTGGACCAGGTACCGCAGGAACACCGTGGCCAGGCCCAGGAACGAGGCAAACCCGACCACGTCGGTGAAGGTGGTGATGAACACCGACGAGCCGAGCGCCGGGTCCACCTTCATGGCCTTCAGCCCCAGGGGCACGAGCACGCCCATCGTGGCCGCGACGAACATGTTGCAAACCATCGCCATGCCCAGCAGTAGCGCCAGAATGGGGTCGGCCTTGGTCGCCCAGGCCACACCGGCCGCGACAATTCCAAGGGCGAAGCCGTTGCCCAGGCCGATCAACGCCTCTTTAGCCAGGACCTTCTTGCCCGATTCCCAGCTGAGTTCGCCGAGCGCCAGCCCGCGGACGATGACCGTCAGCGTCTGGGTGCCGGCGTTGCCGCCCATGCCGGCCACGATCGGCATGAAAATGGCCAGCGCCGTCACCTGCTGAATGGTGCCCTCGAAGAGCGCCACCACCGAGGCGGCGAGAAACGCCGTCACCAGGTTGGCCAACAGCCACGGGAGCCGCTTGGGAAACGCTTCCGACGCCGGGGTCGTGACCCGCTCGTCGCCCGACACGCCGGCCAGGCGCAACAGGTCTTCGCTCGCTTCGTCCTTGATGACGTCGATGACGTCATCCACGGTGACCACGCCGACCAGCTTGCTTTCCTCGTCGACGACCGGCACGGCCAGCAGGTTGTACGACGCCACCTGCCGCGCGACCTCTTCCTGGTCGGTATCGACGCGCACGCTCGTGACCTCGGGTGTCATGATGCGCTTGAGCGGCGTCTCGGGCGACACCAGCAGCAGGCGGCGCAACGAGGTGACGCCCACCAGGTGACGGCGCGCGTCGGTCACGTAGAGGTAGAACACCATCTCGACGTCGCGCGCCCCCTGCAGCGCGGTAATCGCCTCGCCTACCGTCAGGTCTTCGCTGAGGGCGAAGACCTGCGGGTTCATGATGCGGCCGGCCGTCTGTTCGCCGTACTCGAGCAGGCTTTCCACCTGGCCCGATTCGCGCCGCCGCATCAGCTCGAGCACCTCGGACGACAGCTCCTCCGGCAGGTAATCGATCAACGCCGCCGCATCGTCCGACGGAATCTCCTGCAGCAGCTTGGCGATTTCCTCGGCCGAGCGGCCGGTCAGCAGCTTGGCGCCCTCTTCGGGGCCCATCTCGCTGACCGTCTCCATGGCGAGGCGGCCGCTGCGTTCGACCAGCAACGAGAAGACCGCCTGCCGCTCGGTATCGAGCAGCGAGCCGAACACCGAGGCCAGGTCGGCCGGATGTTGCTTCTGGAGCAGGTTCAGGAGATTGGCGGTCGCGCCAATGCGGAGCAGCCGCTTGACTGAGTCGAGGACGACGTCGATTCGGCGGGACACGGCCATGCGGTCGTGCAAATTTAACACGGTCCGCCTAAAGCGGACGCGACATTGCTTTACTTGCCCTTGCGGCGAGAGGGCAGCCCGAGCGAGTCGAGCATGCGCTCGTCCTCGCGCCAGCCCTCGCGCACCTTGACGTGCAGGTCGAGGAACACGCGCGCGTCGAAGAACTTCTCCAGCTCCTTGCGGGCGGCCGTGCCGATCTCCTTGATGCGCGCGCCGGCGCGGCCCACCAGGATGGGTTTCTGGCTCTCGCGGTCGACCAGGATCGTGCAGTAGAACCGCATCAGCCCCTTGGCGTCGGCCTCGTCGAACTTGTCCACCACCACGGCCGTCGAGAACGGCAGCTCGTCGCGGGTCTGCTGCAGTACCTGCTCGCGGACCAGCTCGCCGACGAAGAACCGCTCGGGCTGGTCGGTCAGGTAGTCGTCGGGGTAGATCGGCTCGCCCTCGGGCAGGTGCGACAGCAGCACCTGTTCCAGGCGATCGACATTCTCGCCGGTCAGCGCCGAGACCGGCACGAGGTCGGCAAAGCCCACCTCCTTCTCGTACTCGGCGAGGCGCGGCAGCAGCGCGGCCTTGTCGGCGATGTCCACCTTGTTGAGCACCAGGACGCGCGGCACCTTCGACCGGCGGATCACGTCCATCAAGAAGTCGTCGCCGGCCCCGCCCGGCTCGCTGCCGTCGACGACGACGGCAATCACGTCCACTTCCTTGAGGGTCTCGAGGGCGGCGTCCACCATGCGCACGTTCAGGCGGTGCAGGGGCTTGTGCACGCCAGGCGTGTCCAGGAACACCACCTGCCCTTCCGGGTACTGGCGAACGCCGACAATGCGATTGCGGGTGGTCTGCGGCTTGTCCGAGACGATGGCCAGCTTCTGGCCGACCAGCCGGTTCAACAGCGTGGACTTGCCCGCGTTCGGGCGGCCGACCAGGGCGACAAAGCCGGCCTTCACCGCGCCGCCTCTCGCTCGCCGGCCTCGTCGTCCTGCCGGCACAGGCGGACGCGGGTAATGCGGCGCTGCTCGGTCTCGAGGATCTCGACGTCGAGGCCATCGAGGTCGAAGTGCTCGCCGACGGCCGGCACGCGGCCGAGCCGCGACAACAGGAAGCCGCCGACGGTCTCGAAGCCCTGGCCTTCAATGGACACTTTCATCAGGTTGGCCATCTCCTCGACGTGCACGCTGCCGCTGAACACGAACCGCCCCCCGCCTTCGTCGATGATCCGCTCGACTTCCACGTCGTACTCGTCGCGGATCTCGCCGACGATTTCCTCGAGCAGGTCCTCCACCGTGACCAGGCCGGCGGTGCCGCCGTACTCGTCGACGACGATCGCGCTCTGCAGGCGCTTGCGCTGGAACTCCTTGAGCAGCTCGGGCACCCGCTTGGTCTCGGGCACGAAGTGCGCGGGCCGCGTAAACGGGGCGATCGGGCCCGACGTCGGCGCGCCGCGCATGATCAGGTCCTTCAGGAACACGAACCCGGTCACGTTGTCGAGCGTGTCCTTGTAGACCGGGATGCGCGAGTACTGCTGCTCGCGAAAGAGCGTGTAGAGCTGCTCGATGGTCGCGGTCTGGTCGATGCCAATGATGTCGGGGCGCGGCGTCATCACCTCGCGCACCATGGTCTCGCGGAAGTCCGCCAGGTTGCGCAGCAGCTCGCGGGCCTGGCCGTCCTGGGCCGCCTCGACCTCGGCCTGGACCGGCGAAATCTCCTCGGATGGCGCGGCGGTGTCGCCGTTGCCGTTGGCCGGCCGCTCCCGCCGCCCGATGGTGCCCATGCGCAGCAGGGCGCCGGTGAGCGGGCGCAGCGTCTTGGCGATCACGTCGAACGATGGCAGCAGCACGTCGAGCACCCGCTCGGGGTCGCGGCGCACGATCAGCAGCGGGATGAAGTGCTCGCAGCTCAGCATGAGGCCGATCACCGACAGCACGAGCAGCGGCAAGCCGGCCGGATCGACCCCGGTCACCCGCGCCAGCAGCGCGGTCGAGAGCACCGTGATGATCGAAAACAGGATGCGGACGGGAATGAACAGGCGGCGCGGGTCGTCCAGGTACCAGCCGAGCGCGTCATCGCGATCGGTGCGCTCGGCGTGGATGCGCAGCGACAACCGCATCAGCGCGTTGAATCCCGCTGACACGGTGCCCAGGTAGGTGGCGGCACACCCCAGCAGAAACAGCAGCAGCGGTGTCATCGAGCCCGTTCAATCAGTCCTTCGCGCAGACCCGCCTTCTTGCGCAAGCGCGCTTCGGTGCGCGCCATCTTGCCGCCATCGGTGTCGTGGTCGTAGCCCAGCAGGTGCAGCAGGCCATGCAGGGCCAGCACCTTGAGCTCGGTGCTGACCGGGTGGCCGGCCTCGCGCGCCTGCCTGGTGGCGACGCCGGCGGCGATGACGATGTCGCCCAGGAACGCCGACACGCCGGGCATGTGCGTCGCCGGGAACGACAGCACGTCGGTCGCCGCATCCTTGCCGCGGAACTGCCGGTTGAGGGCGCGCATGCGGCGGTCCGACACCACCGCGATGCTCACGTCGCCGCGCGCGGCGGCCGGCGCCGCTTTCTGCAGCCAGGCGCCGAGCCCCCGCGTGGCGGGCGCACCCGGGTCAGGCGTGGCGAGACTAACGTGCAGACGGGCCGCTGCCATACGCGTCATATGCTTTCACAATGGCCTGGACGAGCTTGTGGCGGACGACGTCGCGCTCGTCGAAGTAAATGAACGAAATGCCGTCGATCTTCCCCACCACTTCCATGGCCTGCACCAGGCCGGAGGTGCGGCCGATCGGCAGGTCAATCTGCGTCACGTCGCCGGTGACGATCGCCTTCGAGCCAAAGCCCAGGCGGGTCAGGAACATCTTCATCTGCTCGCTGGTGGTGTTCTGCGCTTCATCGAGAATCACCATGGCGTCGTTGAGCGTGCGGCCGCGCATGAAGGCGAGCGGCGCCACCTCGATGGTGCCGCGTTCGAGCAGGCGATCGGCCTTCTCGACGTCGAGCATGTCGTACAACGCGTCGTAGAGGGGCCGGAGGTACGGGTTGACCTTCTCCTGCAAATCGCCGGGGAGAAAGCCCAGCTTCTCGCCCGCCTCGACGGCCGGACGCACCAGCACGATGCGGCTGACCTTCTTGGCGATCAGGTAACTGACGGCCTGCGCCATGGCCAGGTAGGTCTTGCCGGTGCCGGCCGGCCCGACGCCGAAGACAATATCGTGCTCGTCGATGGCGTCGAGGTACCGGCGCTGGTTGGCCGATTTCGGGGCAATCCGCTTCTTGCCGGCCTGGCGCAGCTGGCCATCCTTGAGGAAGTGATCGCGCAGGTCGATCGCGCCATCGTCCACGAGCAGCTGCGACGCGGTCTTGACGTCGCGATCGGAAATGGAATGGCCTTCGGCGATCAACCCGCCCAGTTGCTCGATCAGGCGTGCCACCTTGGCAGTGTCCGCCGGCAGGCCCTCGACCATCAGTTCATGGCCATGGCTCCGGATGCGGACGTTGAGGAGGTCTTCGAGTTGCCGGAGATTCACGTCGTAGGCCCCAAACAGGGTCGACATGCCCGCCTCGGGCACCGCTACCTTGCGCATCGACGCGGTACTGATTCGCGTATCTCCTTGCGTGACAAACAGTTAACGAAACACCCAGCAAGCGTAGCATACGCAAACCGCAAAAGTGAAGCGGGTTGCCTTACGCGATTGGCTTGATGTGCAGCTCGCGCATCTGGCGCGGATCCACCGTGGACGGCGCGTCGCACATCAGGTCCACGGCCTGGGTGGTCTTGGGGAAGGGAATCACCTCGCGGATCGAGGTCTCCCCCGCCAGCAAGGCGCAAATGCGGTCGAGGCCCAGGGCCAGGCCGCCGTGCGGCGGTGTGCCGTATTCAAGGGATTCGAGGAAGAAGCCGAAGCGGTTCCTGGCGTCCTCGTCGGACAGGCCCAGCAGGCGGAACACGTCGGCCTGCGTCTCGCGATCGTGGATACGAATGCTGCCGCCGCCGAGCTCCCAGCCGTTGAGGATCACGTCGTAGGCCTTGGCCAGCACCTTGCCGGGATCGGACTTCATGAGGTGCAGGTCCTCCTCACGCGGCGCGGTGAACGGGTGGTTCACGGAATCCCAGCGCTTCTCGCCGGCGTTCCAGTCGAACAGCGGAAAGTCGGTGATCCAGGTCAGCTCCCACTTGCCTTCGGGAATCAGGTTCTGCTTCTTGGCGACCTGCAGGCGCAACTGCCCCAGGACCTTCGACGCGGCGTCGGGCGCCCCTGACGCCAGCACCAGCAAGTCGTCCTTCGACGCCCCCGCCGCCTCGAGCACCTTGCGGGCGCCGGCGTCGCCAATTGCCTTGGCCGACGCCTGCACGCCGTCGGCCGTGTAGCGGGTGTAGATCAACCCGGCGGCGCCGAGCTGCTTGGCCTGCTCCACCAGGTCGTCGACCTCACGGCGCGAGAACTTCGCCGCGCCCGGGATGACGAAGCCGCGGATGGTGCCGCCGTGGGCGACCGCCTCGCGGAAGATGCCGAACGGCGAGTCGGTGAACAGCGGACCGAAGTCCTGGATTTCCATGCCGAACCGCAGGTCGGGCTTGTCGTTGCCGTACTTCGCCATGGCCTCGGCATACGGCATCCGCTTGAACGGGCGCGGGATGTCGACGCCGATCTCGCTGAAGCACGCGGTCAGCGCGCCCTCGACGATCTCGAACACCATGGGCGGCGTCGCGAACGACATCTCGAGGTCGACCTGCGTGAATTCGAGCTGGCGGTCGGCGCGCAGCGCCTCGTCGCGGAAGCAGCGCGCGATCTGCACGTAGCGGTCGAACCCGGCGATCATCAGGATCTGCTTGAAGATCTGCGGCGACTGCGGCAGCGCGTAGAACTCCCCGGGATGCACGCGGCTCGGCACCAGGAAGTCGCGGGCGCCCTCGGGCGTGGACTTGGTGAGGATCGGCGTTTCGATTTCGTAGAAGCCCTGCTCGTCGAAGTACTTCCGCAGCGCCATGGTGATGCGGTGGCGAAGCGCGAGGTTGTGCTGCAGTTGCGGCCGGCGCAGGTCGAGATAGCGGTACTTGAGCCGCGTCTCTTCCGACACGTTCTGGTCTTCGGCAATCGAGAACGGCGGTGTCTTGGCCTCGTTCAGGATGCGCACTTCCCTCGCGCGCACTTCCACTTCGCCGGTCGGCAACGTCAGGTTCACCGTGTCGGCCGAGCGCCGCTCGACCTCGCCGAGAATGGCCACGACAAACTCCGAGCGCAGCGGCTTGGCCTTCTCGAGCAGGGCGGCGTCGCCCTCGACGATCACCTGCGTGAGGCCGTGCCGGTCGCGCACGTCGAGGAACATCAGCGCGCCCATGTCGCGAACGCGGTGCACCCAGCCGAGGAGGACCACGTTCTGGCCGACGTCGGCGGGACGAAGGGCGCCACAGGTGTGCGTGCGTGCGAGCGATCCGAGCTGTTCTGCCATTACCTAAATCTTTGCCTTGAGATGCGCGGCCACATCGGCCCGCGGTCGTTGTTCGTCCTGGCGTGTCGCAAGGGTGCGAATAGTCACAGTACCTGCTTCCAGCTCTGGTTTTCCAATCACGGCTGCGAATGGAATGCCTCGCGCCTGCGCATACTGAAACTGCTTCACGAGCCAGCCCTTGGGGTTGTCCTCGGCCGGCGGCTCCGGGTAAAGCTCGACCCGCAATCCGGCCGCCCGCAACTCCGTCGCCAGAGCCAGGTGGAGTTCGGTCTTCGCCGCGAACCATTGCACGACCATCACGTCGGCCGCCGAGGCCACCAGGGACGGGGGGAACATGTTGCGCTCCCCCATCACGACCAGGATGCGCTCGAGGCCCAGCGAGATGCCGCACGCCGGCACGTCCTCGCCCGAGAACATGCCAATCAGGTTGTCGTAGCGGCCGCCGCCGCCCAGGCTGCCCGCCAGATCCGGCACGGCGATTTCGAAGATCGACCCGGTGTAGTACGAGAGACCGCGAGCGAGGCTGGGATCGATGCGAATGTGGCGCGCCGCACCGGTGACCGCGCACAGGCGGACAATCTCCTGGAGCTCGGCCACCCCGGCCGCGCCCTCGCCGATCACCAGTCCGCTCAGCCGCGCGAGCGTATCGCGGTTGAACGCCTCGGGATCCTGGTCGGCCTGCGCCGCGGCAGCGTTCACGGCGGCGAAAAACTCGAGCAGCAGCGAGGCGCCGCTGAACGGAATGCCGCGGGCGGCAAACTCGGCCGCCACGCCCGCGCCGCCAATCTTGTCGAGCTTGTCGATCGCGACCAGCGCGTCGTTGTGCAACGCCGCGGGCACGCCGCCCGCATCCAGCATGCCCGCCAGCACGCGCCGATGGTTCAGGCGAATGGTGAAGTTCGCAAAACCCAGCCGGGCGAGCACGTCGGTGGCCGCCGACAGCAGTTCCGCCTCGACCACCATCGACTTCGAGCCAATGGCATCCACGTCGCACTGGTAGAACTCGCGGAAGCGGCCCTTCTGCGGCCGGTCGGCGCGCCACACCGGCTGCACCTGGTAGCGCTTGAAGAACTTCGGCAGCTTCGCGCGGTACTCGGCGACGACGCGCGCCAGCGGCACCGTGAGGTCGTAGCGCAAGGCCAGATCGGCCTGCCCCGTTTCCGCCCCCTCGCCGCGCTTCAGGATCTTGAAGATCAGGCGGTCGCCTTCCTCGCCGTACTTCCCCTGCAGCGTTTCGAGGTTTTCGACCGCCGGCGTCTCGAGCGGTTCGAACCCGTACTGCTGGTACACGTCGGCGATCACGCCGATGACGTGCCGGCGCCGGCGCACGTCTTCCGGCAGGAAGTCGCGCATGCCACGAGCAGGGCCGGTATTCACAGCAGCCTTCTCACTTCTGCCTTCTCACTTTTCACTTCCGAGGTAGTCCAGGCGGTAGTTCACGTAGTTGTCCGAGTACCAGCGAATCTCGGCGACCTCGCTGTCGGTCAGCTGGCGGATGACCTTGCCCGGCCGCCCCATCACCAGCGACCGCGCCGGCACCCGGGTGCGCTCGGTCAACAGCGTGCCGGCCGCGATCACGCAGTCCGGCTCGACGTGCACGCCGTTGAGCAGCAGCGCCGCCATCCCGACCAGGACGCGGTCCTCGATGATCGTGCCGTGGATGACCGCGGAGTGGCCAATCGTGACCTCGTTGCCGATGATGGTCGGATGCGTCTCGCGCATCACGTGGATCATCGTCAGGTCCTGGATGTTGGTGCGGCGGCCGATGCGGATGCGGTTGACGTCGCCGCGAATGACGACGTTCATCCAGACCGACGATTCGGCGCCGATCTCGACGTCGCCGATGACCTGGGCGCTCTCGTCGACGTAGCTGCCGTCGGCAACGAGCGGCGTCTTTCCCTTGAACGGCCGGATCACGAGATCACCCAATCACCAGGCCACTAAATCTTCGGCAAGGTCACGCCGCGCTGCGCCTGGTACTTGCCCTTCTTGTCCTTGTACGACACTTCACAAGCCTCGTCGCTCTGGAAGAAC
>CAYGMD010000089.1:0-18188 GCA_964350785.1 uncultured Acidobacterium sp.
GGCGCAGGCCGGTCAGCGCGTTGAACAGCGTGGACTTGCCGGTGTTCGGGTTGCCGGCCAGGGCGATGACGCGGTCGTAGGTCCCGCCGGCGGCGCCAAGCTGCGACATCTCGGCGTGCACCGGGCAGGTTTCGCAATTGTGTTCGACGCTCATGATCAGTCTCTCGCTGTGGCGGCCACCCTTCAGGGTGGCCTGCCCAATTCGAATCAGGCCAGCCGCTTGACGAGCACGCGGTCCGATTGCTCGCGCCGCAGCGCAATGGTGGTGCCGCGCAGCCGATACGCGCGCGGATCGCCGGCGAAGGTGGCCAGGTCGCTGCGAATGCGCGCGCCGGGCGTGAAGCCCAGGTCGAGCAGGCGCCGTCGCGCGAAGCCGCGGAAGGCCGGGTCGAGCGCCACCACTTCGGCCGAGGCCCCGGAGGGCAGGCCCGTCAGCGGGATCACGCCCTCGGGCCACGCCGGCGGCGCCGGCGCTGCCGTCACCGCGGCGACATGGATGTTGGCGGCCACCATCGGCGCCAGCCGATATTCGTTCTCGCCGTCGCTGAGCACCACCCGGGTGGGCGTCCGCTCGACGACGCGAACGATTTGGCCGAGACGAAGCCCCTCGGCCGACAACTGCGCGTAGGCCAGCGGCGGCTCGTCCTCGAGGTGAACGATGCGCCCGGGCATGGACGGCGGCCACGCGCCAAGCGGCGTGCCCGGCGACTCGGGCACCTCGCCGTCGCCGCTGGGGATGGGATCACCATGCGGGTCGAGCGCCGGATGGCCCATCGAGGCCGACAGCCGATCCAGTTGCCCCTTGGTCAATCCGTGTTCGGCGCGCTCGGCCTGCTCGTGGACGCGATCGATCGGCACGCCCAGTTCGTCGGCCAGGTACAGCTCCCACAACCGGTGCGCGCGCAACACGTGCAACGCCACGCGCTCCCCCTCCGGCGTCAACTGGAACTGCGCGCCTTCGGCTCGCACGAGGCCGTCGCGCTCGAGGCGCTGGGTCAGCGCCATCAGGCTGCGATCGCTCATGCGCAGCACCCCCTGCAGCGACGCAAACGACGCGGCCTGGCCGTCGGTGGCCTGCCGCAAGAGGTGCTTGAGGGCGTTCTCGGTGCGTTCGCGCATCAGCGCCAGGCGGTACTTCCGCACCTGCGCCACCACTCCATAGGTCGGCGCAAAGGCCACGAGACCGGCAACGAACAGCAGGAGAAGGTAGATGAACAATTTTGACTAATCAAAATTACATCACGGCACGGCGCAAAAAGTCAATCCACCCGTGGCGCCAAGTTTGGTAACATGCTGAAAAATAGATGCTTCCGTCGAGTACCGTCGAAAACTACCTGAAGGCGATCTACGTCGGTGAGACCCACCTGACTGCCGGCCAGACGCTGGTGCCGATGGGTCAGCTGGCCGCCGCGCTGGGCATTGCTCCCGGCACCGCCACCACCATGGTGAAGGCCCTCGCCGAATCAGACCTGGTCGTCTACGAGCCATACAACGGCGTCCGGTTGACGCCGGCCGGCCAGAAGCTCGCTGCCCGCGTGCTGCGGCGCCATCGCCTGATCGAACTGTTCCTTGTCCAGGTAATCGGCATGAAGTGGGACGAGGTCCACGACGATGCGGAGCAGATGGAGCACGTGGTGTCGGACCGCTTGATTGAGCGGATCGACGAGATGCTCGGCCAGCCCGAAGTGGATCCGCACGGCGACCCCATTCCCAACGCCGATGGCCACCTGCCGCACCGCACGCTCGAGAACCTGTTGACCTGCCCGCTGCACACGCCCGTCACGGTGGCGCGCGTGACCGACCAGGACGCGGCGTTCCTGCGCTTCATCGAAAGCCACAACCTGAAACCGGGACAGACGATCGAAGTTGAGGCCCGGGACGAAGTGTCCGACAGCGTGCGCCTCAAGGGCCAGAACGACGAGCGCATGACGATCGGCGCGCGCGCCGCCTCGAAGCTGCTGGTTACCGGATAGCGTCGAGGACCGCCGCCAGCTCGCGCGCGTGATCGATGGCAAACGGCGTCGCCGGCGGGTGGTCGCCGAACTTGACCGCGCCGAAGCCGTAGCGCGCGAGCACGAACGGACAACCGGCGGCCGCGGCGCACTGGGCATCGGCCGGGGAATCCCCAATCAGGACGAGTGCCTCGCCCGGCGCGAGCGCGCGCAGCGCGGCCAGGCCGGCTGGATCGGGCTTACGCCCGTACTCGCTGTCGCCGCCGATGATGCGAGTGAAGAAGCCGCGCAGGCCCAGGGCCTCGAGCAGGCCGATGGACGGCCCCAGCGGCTTGTTGGTCAGCACGGCCAGCGGTCCGCGCCACACCGACCGCGCCAGTTCCTCGCGGATGCCCGGGTAGGCGGTGGTGTGATCCATCAGCCGGCGGTCGTAGATCCGCAGGAAGCGCTCGAGGGCGCCCGGCGTCTCGGGATCGAGTCCCGACCGGGTCAGCGCGCGCCTCACCAGCACCGGCGCGCCATCCCCCACCATCGTCACCACCTGCGCCACCGACAGCGGCGGCGCGCCGTAGCCTTGCACCAATTCGCTGGCCGCTTCGCCGAGGTCGCGCGCCGAATCGATCAGCGTCCCATCCAGGTCAAAGGCTATGATCACGAGGCGTCGATCATAGCCGCATGAACACGCTGGTCCTACTCTCGGGCGGGCTCGATAGCGCCGTGCTGGCCGCGCACGAAGCCCAGACGGCGACCGTGCAGCCGGTCTACGTCAGCGTGGGGCTGGCGTGGGAACCGGGCGAGCGCGCGATGCTCGACCGGTTACTGAACGCGCCGGGGTTTGCCGGCAAGATGCGGCCGCTCGCGCGCGTGGAGTTCACCATGCGCGACGTTTACCCGCCGGCGCATTGGGCCATTCGCGGTGAGCCGCCGGGGTACGACACGCCCGACGCAGAGGTTTACCTCACCGGCCGCAATCTCGTCCTGCTGACCAAGGCCGCGGTGGTCGCCGCGCGCAGCGACGCGCATCGTATTGCGCTAGGGCCACTCGCCGGCAATCCGTTCCCCGACGCGCGGCCCGAGTTCTTCGCGGCGATGGCGACCGCACTGTCGTTGGGACTCGATCACCGCATCGAGATTTTTACGCCGTTCCTGGACTGGGAGAAGCCGCAGGTCATTCGCCGTGGCGTCGAGCTTGGCGTGCCGCTGGAGTTGACGTTGTCGTGCATGAATCTTTCGGCGGGTGCAGCAGGTGCATCAGGTGCGCTGCCCATTCACTGCGGACTGTGCAGCAAGTGCCGCGAACGCCGGGATGCGTTTACCGAAGCCGGCGTGGTCGATCCCAGTGCTTACGCGAACCGGTCGCCGCGCTAGCGCGAGCTGACCACGTTGGGAGCGCGCCGGGAACGAGATTCGTCGGGTTCGCGGTGCCTCGTTTTCAGATCTCGCTTCGCGAGATACGTGGGCATGCGCCGACAATGAAAACGCCCAGGACGCATGGCGCTGCCCGTGCTTCAGAGCCGATGGGTGCGGATCGCCGGCTGGCGATCAGTTAGGAGAGGGCGTCCGTACCCACCACGAGGCCGAAGGCGGGAAGGCTCCCCGCACAACAACACGCGCGCATGACCGACAGACGCATTGCTTGTTTGGAGCAGCGTGGTGTTCTGCCGTCAAGGAAGATTGACGTCGCCCTGAAAGTACGGAGGGGGTAACGGGGTTCACCACGCCGCTCCGTGCCAGGAATCAGCGTCGACGAAGCCGCCCGCCACCGTCCGATGGGTCTGCTCGTCGACCAGAATGAACGCGCCGGTTGGCGGATTGACGGCAAACGCGTCCAGAAACACCGGCTCCGAGGTCTGCACCAGCACCCGGCCGACATCGTTCATCGACAGGCCGGCCGCGGGGCGCCAGCGCTGAGACGCGATGTCGATGACGCCGTCGAGGCGCGCGACGCGCGCTCTCACGACCCGTGCACCGTGCTGAAACGCGTACGACTTGCGGAGGTCAAGCGCGGTCTCATCCAGCCAGCACACCTGTGCGGCCACCTCGGTACGTGGCACAGGTGCGTGATCGGGTTGCGTCAGCAGGGTACCCCGGCCAAGATCCAGCACGCCGTCGATGCGGACGCTGACGGAGTCCCCCGCCAGTGCGGTGTCGACCGCCGAGCCCAGTCGCTCAATGCGCGTGATCGTCGTGCGACGGTCGCCCGGCAGTACTACGACGGGGTCGCCAACGCGCAGCATGCCGCTGGCGACCCGGCCGGCGTAGGCGCGCTCGCCGTTGCCCTCCCGGAGCACGACCTGCACCTGAAAGCGGGCCCGCAGCGACCGGTGTGGCCGAGGATCAGCGCGCTCGAGAATCTCGAGCAGCGTGGGGCCGCCGTACCACGGCGTGTGCGCAGAGCGCCGCGCCACGTTGTCGCCATGCAGGGCCGAGACCGGCACGACACTCGGGGCTGGCAGTCCAGGACGGACATCCGCCGTCAGGCGCGCGATGTCATTGGCCACCATCTCGAAGGCCGCACGGTCCCAACCGACCAGGTCCATCTTGTTCACTGCCACGACGAGCGTCGGGATCCGCAGCAGGCCGGCGATGAAGCAGTGCCGGTACGTCTGCTCGACCAGGCCAGCTCGCACGTCCACCAGCACGATCGCGGCCGCCGCCGCCGACGCGCCGGTCACCATGTTGCGCGTGTACTCGACGTGCCCTGGGGTGTCGGCGGCGATGTACTTGCGGCGCGCGGTGTTGAAGTAGACGTGCGCCACATCGATGGTGATGCCTTGTTCGCGCTCGGCGATCAATCCGTCGGTGAATAAAGACAGGTCGAGTTCGGTAGCGCCGCGACGGCGTCCGGCGGCGCGCGCCGCCTCGACACGGTCCAGCGGCACCGAGCCGGTGTCATACAGCAGCCGCCCGATCAGCGTGCTCTTGCCATCGTCGATTGACCCGGCGGTCGCGATGCGGAGGATATCCATGCCGTGGTGTGCCCGCCTAGAAATAGCCGGCTCGCTTGCGGGTTTCCATGGCGGCCTCGGCCCGGCGATCGTCGGTCCGGGTTCCGCGCTCGGAGTCCGCAGCGCCAAGCAATTCGGCAATCACGGCGGCGACCGATGCGGCCGCGGATGGCACGGCGGCCGTGCAGGTCATGTCCCCGACGGTGCGAAACCGCACCTGGGCGGTAAACGGCTGCTCGGCAGAACGCCGTGTCAGGAACGGGCTGTCGGGCAACAGGTTGCCATCGCGAGTGAACACCGCGCGTGAGTGCGCGAAGTAGAGCGGCGGCAAGCGCGCGTCAATGCGCTCGATGTAACGCCAGACATCGAGTTCGGTCCAGTTCGAGATTGGGAACACGCGCATGTGCTCGCCGTGGGCCAGCCGCCCGTTCAGCATGTCGAACAGTTCGGGCCGCTGTCGCTGCGGATTCCACTCGCCGAACGCGTTGCGCACCGAGAACACGCGTTCCTTGGCGCGCGCCTTCTCTTCGTCGCGGCGGGCCCCGCCCAGGCAGGCGTCGAGCTTCAGCTGCGCAATCGCATCGAGCAACGTCACCGTTTGCAGGGCGTTGCGACTGGCGTCGGGGCCGGTCTCTTCATGCACTCGTCCCTCGTCGATGGACGCCTGCACCGACCGAACCAACAGCTCCAGGCCGAGAGCCCGCGCGAGCGAGTCGCGAAAAACGATCGTTTCCGGAAAGTTGTGCCCGGTGTCGATATGGAGCAATGGGAAGGGTGTGCGCGCCGGCGCGAAGGCGCGCACCGCGAGATGGGCGAGGACAATCGAATCCTTGCCGCCCGAAAACAAGATCGCCGGCCGCTGAAACTGGGCCGCCGCCTCGCGGATGATGTAGACCGCTTCGTCTTCGAGCACGGTTGGAAAGGCGCTCATGAGCGGTGCAGCCCGCACTCTTTGACCGAGGCCTCCCACCACCAACGGCCGTCACGCGGGTGCTCACCCGGACCAATCGCCCGCGTGCACGGCGCACAGCCGATGCTGGCAAAGCCGCGGGCATGCAGCGGGTTCACAGGAACATCGTGGCGCTCGACGTAGGCCTGCACCTCCGCATCGCTCCAGTGCAGGAGCGGGTTGACCTTGAGCAACACAGAGTCGGCGTCCCATTCCGCGAGCGGCACGTACCGGCGATGCGCCGACTGCTCCGATCGGAGACCGGTGATCCAGACCGACACGCCATCGAGCGCGCGGCGGAGCGGGACCACCTTCCGGATCTGGCAGCACTCCTGCCGATTCGCCACCGACGCACGGAAACTGTAGGCCCCCTTGTCGGTGACCAGTCGCTCCACGCTGGCCGTGTCGGGGAAATGGACTTCGATCGCCCGGCCGTAGCGCTCGCGCGTGCGGTCGAGCAGCGCGTAGGTCTCCTCAAACAGCCGGCCGGTGTCGAGGGTGACCAACCGGATCTCGAGGCCCTGCCGGCAGATGGCGTCGGTGATCACCTGGTCTTCCCGGCCGAGCGACGTCGAGAGCGCGACGCGGCCGGGATCGGCCTCTGCCAGTATCCGCAGACAGGCATCCAGGTCGAGGGTCTCGATCCGCGAGATCAGCGCTGCCTGGTCCGCTACCACGACGCCGCCACCCGAGCGCCGGCGCCGTGCCCCCACCGCGACGCGATCCATCGCTCCAGCGGCGCAAACAGCAACTGCCCAAAGACGACACCGACCGCCACAATCATCAGCATCACCGACATGACGGCCGCTACATCGTTGAGATCGCGGCCCGTTTGCAGCAGATTGCCCAGGCTGAGCGTGTAGAACAACAGCTCGGCAGCCATCAGCGATCGCCAGGCGAACGCCCAGCCTTGCTTGAGTCCGCCGGCGATGGTCGGCAGGGCCGAGGGAAGAACCACCTGCCAGTACAATCGCGGACCGCTCAAACCGAGGTTCCTCGCTGCGTTGATGACCAGTTTCGGGGTCTGGCGGATGCCTATCTCCACGCTCAAGACAATCGAGAACAACGAGCCCATTACCACCACAAAGATGACCGCCCGCTCGTTGAGCCCGAACCACAAAATGGCCAGTGGCAACCAGCACACACTCGGCAGCGCCTGCAGACCGATGACCACAGAACCGACAGTGTCGTCGATGATCGGGTGCGCGGCGATCAGCGCGCCGACGAGTGCGCCAATCACCAGCGCCAGGGCGTAGCCCTGGACCAATCGCGCCAGGCTGTTGGCAGTCGCCTCCAGGTACTGGCCCTCTAGCAGTCCCCAATACAACGCCTCGCCGACCTCGATAGGGCCCGGCAGCAGGTACGACGGCCATGGCCCCTGGCGCGACACGTCGGCCCAGAGCGCGAGCAGCAGCCCATAAAACACCACTCGCCTGATGCTCGGCGAGCGACCCATCCGTTCGAGGCCGCGCACGACGGCGGTCATACCTCGTCCACCACCAGCGACTCCCGCAACGCCGTGATCAGGTCGGCCGCCTGCGCGACGACGCCACGATCGTCCAGCGCCCGCGGCCGCGGCAGATCCACGCGGTACTCTCCGACGATGCGGCCTGGACGAGGGGCGCTCACCAGAACCCGGTCCCCGAGCGCCACGGCCTCACGCACGTTATGGGTGACGAAGACCACAGTGGTGCCGGTGGCCAACCACAGCGATTCCACTTCGCGATGCAGGCGATCGCGGGTCAAGGCATCGAGCGCACCGAATGGCTCGTCCATCAACATCGTGGTCGGGCGCATGGCCAGCGACCGTGCCAGCGCGACACGCTGCTTCATGCCGCCCGACAACTGGTGGGCAAACGCGGTCGCGAACTCCGACAAATGCACGCGCGACAGCCACTCGCGAACGAGCGCGGTTCGCTCCTCCCTGGCCACACCCGCCGCTCGCAGGCCGAACGCCACGTTATCTTCGACGTTCAACCACGGAAACAGCGCCGCCTCCTGGAACAGGAGGGCACGATCCGGAGATGGGCCGACCACGAGCTTGCCGTTGGCGCGGACGGTCCCACTGGTTGGATTGTCAAGACCGGCTAGCAGCGAAAGCAGCGTCGATTTGCCACAGCCGCTGGCGCCCAGGAGGCAGACAATCTCGCCCCGCTCCACGTTCAGCGTGATCTTGGCCAACGCCGCGACCTCGCGGCCGTGGCTGTGAAACGTCTTGCCGACATCGATCAGTTCAAGCGCGTGAGGGTCTGCCATAGATGTCTGAGGAAGCCGCTTTCGGGCCAGCACGGTGTTCAGGTGTCGCAGGTCGTACAACCCGCCAAGGTCGGGTGACCGGCGGCCAAGAAACCCCAGGTCGAACGCAAACCGAGCCTGCACCGCCAGGGTCTCGGCTAGCGGCGCATGGGTAAACTCCAGGCGATCGAACGCACCGTCGATCACCGGCGTGGGCAAGCCTTTCGTGGTGATGCGCGTGATGGCAGCGTTGACCAGCCGCTTGGCCTCAGCCGGACGCGACCGGATAAACTGGACCGTGTCGACGTGCGCATCGAGAAACGCCGTCACCAGATCGGGCCGAGCCGCCAGGAACCTCCCGCTCGCCACCACCACGGTTGAGATGAACTGCCGCTGCGGCCAGCGGTCGCGCTCATCGAACAGGATGTGACCCTGGCCCTCGAGCACCAAACGGGTGGCCCACGGTTCCGGCACCCAGGCCCCATCGATCTGCCCTTGCCGGAACAGCACCAGAATGTCCGCCGGCGCCGTGGGTATCACAGTGACCGCGCCGCCGCGGTCGGCGGTCTGCAGCTCGTGCTCTCGCAGGTAGTGGCGCAGCGCCACATCTTGGGTGCCGCCGAGCTGTGGCGTGGCGATCTTCTTGCCGCTCAGGTCGCTGGCGCCGTTGATGGCGGCCGCCGGCCTGACGACGAACAGCGCGCCGCCACTCGACGCGCCGGCGATCACCCGCAGGGCCTGTCCACGGCTTCGCACGTAGCCATTGATGGCCGGGTTCGGCCCGACGTAGGCGAGGTCGATCTCGCCGGCCATCATGGCCTCGATCACCGCCGGCCCGGCGTTGAACGGCCTGACGTCCAGGGTCACGCCAGGCCCGAGGGCCAGCTGAAAGGTGCCGCGTTCGACACCCACCAGGCCCGCAGCGTGGGTCAGGTTCGGGAAGTAGGCCAATCGAACGCGGGTCTGCGCATCAGCCGGCCACGCTCCGCCCACGCAGGACAGCACCACGGCCAACACGGACAGCGTCCGCTGACTCCAGACGCCGGCTATGTCGCGCATTCGCCGTCCATGGTCTCCGGCCGGAACGCCGTCGTCTCGGCCAGGTCAATGTAGTCGGCGTCGGTCGCGGTGGCCGAGGTCATCGACTCGAGATCCGCGAGCACCGCCTTCACGCGGGCCACATCGACGCGCCGGAAGAAAGCCACGGGCGATTCCCCTTCCTGTTTGTCGCTGGCGTACAGCCGCACCAACCGTTCGAGCGCGGCGGCGGCCCGACGCGCTGGCACCTTCGCCGCGAGCCGCCCGAACGTCGTGCGCTCGGCATCGATGCCGCCGCCCACCTGGATGAAATACTGCGGCACCGCCTTGCCCTCGATCTTGCGCAGGCTGCCCTGAAAACCAATGGCGGCAATGTGATGCTGCCCGCAGCCATTCGGACAGCCGCTGATCTTGATGTCGAGCTCGCGCGCCAGGTCGATCAACTCCGGCGTCGCGCGCAGGTGCTGTTCCAGCGCCTGGCCCAACCCGCGTGACTGCGTGACGGCCAGCTTGCAGGACTCGGCGCCCGGACAGCTGGTGACGTCGGCAATCGAATCGGCGTCCGGCAGACCGAGTCCGGCGGCGACCAACCGGTCATACAAGGCGGGCAGATCGACGCGCCGCACCCAGCGGAACAGCAAGTCCTGGACGGCGGTGACCCGCACGGTGCCGTCACCGTAGGCGTTCGCCAAGTCCCCGATCACGCGGTACTGTGCGCCACTGAGGTCTCCCAACGGCACGGTCACCAGCGCGGCCACGAACTCGGGCTGCTTCTGTGGCCGGACGTTGGTTACCGACCACGTGGCGTAGGCATCGCCCAAGGGCGACGGCCGTATCTCCGGGACAATGCCGGGGCCGCGCAGGGCAGCCCCGCGAACACGCGCCTCGATCGCGGCAACCGAAGGGGCCTCAGCCAGCGGCCAGGCCGGCGCGGTTTCATCGCAGACAGGCTCTTCATCGAATCGCAACTCCGCGCCGCCTTCGGCCCGGACCTGTGCCAGCGCGGCCTCGAACGCCGCCTTGAACGCGTTCCACCCCATGGCCTTGATCAGGAACTTCATGCGGTTGCGCTGCTTGTGCTGGTAGTCGCCGCGCTCGTGAAACACGCGAATCACCGCTTCGGCCACGACCAGCGTGTCCTCGACCGGCAGGAAGTCGAACAGCACGGCGGCAGCCGTGGTCATGGTCGCGGTTCCCCCGCCCACATACACCCTGAACCCGCGGCGGCCGTCCTGCACGCGTGCCAACCAGCCGATGTCGTTGATGGTTAGCTTGATGTGATCACGCGAGCAGCCCTCGAAGGCGATCTTGAACTTGCGCGGCAGGGACGAACTGAGGGGATGCCGCAACAGGAAGCGCGTGAGCGCCTCGGCATAGGGCGTGACGTCGAAGGCTTCGTCGGCGGCGACCCCAGCAAACTGGCACGCCGTGATGTTGCGGACCGAGTTGCCGCACGCTTCGCGCGTGGTCAGCCCGGCCTCGGCCAGCCGCCGCATCGCCGGCTCGACATCGCGCAGCCTGACGAAGTGAAACTGCACGTTCTGGCGGGTGGTGATGTGGCCGAAACCGCGCGAGTACTGCTCGGCGACGTCGGCCAGCGCGTGCAACTGCGCGGCCGACAGGACGCCCTGCGGAATCTTCACCCGAATCATCTGGGCATCGTCCACCTGGCGCTGGCCGTACGTGCCGCGGACAAGGCGGAACACCCGCCACTGCTCCGGGGTGATTTCGCCACGCTCGAACTGACCGAGCACCTCGGCAAATTCGTCGATGTCGGCTTCGCTGGCAAACGAGACCCTGGCGCGGCCATGCGTCGTGGCGGTGGGCTCGTGGCGGGGTCGTGCTGGATCATGAGCGGACATGGTCGGTTCCCTTCAAGGCGAGAGCAACGTCTACGGCGAAACACGATGATGGCGCCGGCGCGCAACCCGCAGCATGCGCGTCATCGCGCCGCCACCGCGACGGGCAACACGCCGTTGACGAGGTCGAGCGGAATCGCGGCCACCGCGCCCACCACGATCGTGCCCGCCGCGCCGGCCGTATGCCACGGAGGCTCGCAGGCGCCGAGGGCGGCCAACCGGCCCTTCCAGGTCCACTGCTGAGCGGTGGCGGCGCCGACCAGCATCGCCGCGGCCGTGTCATCGGGCCAGCCGCGAGCCAGCAACCGCGAGGCTAACGCCGCACGGGCGCCCACCGACATCAGGGCCACGATCGTGATCAATCCTGGCGGCAGGGCGTCGATCACGGCCGTCGAGACTGACTCGTCGGCGACCGTCAATACCACGAACGCTGAGGCCGTGCCCCGATGCGTGACGGGCACACCCGATAAGGCCGGCGCGGCGATGGCGGTCGTCACACCGGGAACCACCTCGAACGGGATGCCGGCCGCCTGAAGGGCGAGCGCTTCTTCCGCGCCGCGGCCAAACACGAAGGGGTCGCCGCCCTTCAGCCGCACGACGCGCAAGCCGCGCGCCCCGGCATCGATTAGCAGTTGGTGGATGGCCGTTTGGGAGGTCTGCAGACCGCCGGCCCGCTTGCCGACGTTGACCCATTCGGCACGCCCGGCAAGGGCCAGCACGCCCGCGTCCACGAGCGCATCGTGAAACACCACATCCGCCTCGCGCAGGCGGCGCACCGCCTTCTGCGTGAGGTAGTCGGGATCACCGGGTCCGGCGCCGACGAGCGAGACCAACCCGCGGTCTTTCATCATTTCTCCGCCGGTTGATCGCGCGCGTCGTACAAGCGGCTGAGGGCCGCCAGCAACTGTGGGCGCCGCTCCGCCATGGGGACGCCCTCCGCGCGTTGGCGCGTGCGCAGTTCGCGCGCGCGCTCGACCCAGGTTTCGATATCGGCCGGAACGAGCTCGTCAAAAGCCTCCCGGAGCAGACCGGCCAGGGCCGGCGCCTCGCCGGAAGTCGAAAAGGCCACGGTCACGCCGCCTCGGGCGATGGTGCCGCCCAGGTACGCCGTCGCATTCGGAGGATCGTCAACCGCATTGACGAAAATGCCCCGCACCTCTGCCGCCTCTCGAACGCGGCGGTTGACGTCCGGCGTCGCCGCCGCGGTTACGAACCACGCGCCATCGAGATCCCCGGGGACAAACGCTCTCGCGACGACTCGAACCCGCAAGCGATCGATGTCGGCCGACACGGACGGCGCGACCACGGTGACGTCGCCACCAGCCGCGAGCAACGCCGGAATCTTCGCGGCGGCTACGGCGCCGCCGCCGACGACGACCACGCGCCGGTGATCGAAACGAAGGAACACCGGCAGCCTGGGCAGGACGTCGGATGGGGGAACGCGGCGAGGCCTCCTCAGCAGGGCGCCCAGGGTCACCCCGGCAGCAAGGGCCATGACGTAGCCGCCGAATGCGCCCCAGGCCTCGAAGGGGCCTGGCAGGCCCCACCCGCCTTCACGGGCGGCATCGGCCCACAACACCACTGCGAGGGCCACACCGATCCCCGGCTTGACGAAAGGCACGGCGAGCAGCCGGTCGACCCGCGTGGGCTCACACCCGCGGTCGGATTCGGGCTCGGTATACGGTTCCACGGATATCGGGATGCCCATCGCCGTCACCAGCGCGTCGCGCCCTCTGTCAGGCCTGACGGCACCGTCATGGGCGGCGCATCGGCGCCCTGCTGCTCGCGCGCGAGCCAGTTAGCCAGCCGCGCGAACGGGTCGAAGCCCAGCACGCGCGGCGCATCGGCGACGAAGTTCGACAGCGCGTTGATGTCGTAGTAGTAGCGCTGGCCATCGCGGGCGTCGACGATGTACTCGACGCCGCCAATTTCGATGCCCGCGGCCGCCGTGATGCGCTCGACATCGGCAATCACCTCGGCCGGCGGGACGAAGGGCTCGACCCGCAGGTTGTTCTTCGGCGCATCCGCCGGGCATGCGCCGCGGGCGAGCTCGACGCCGTCGTTGGTCTGGCAGATATCGGCGGGGCACAGGTTAAAGGTGTCGCCCGCGGTGTGGACGTTGATGGCATAGAGGAACCGGCTGTCCAGGACCTCGACGCGCGTGATGTGGCCGCCCCGTGCCGGGATGTACTCCTGCACCAGCGCGGTCTGGTCGAGACCCAGATCCAGACGCCCCTCGACCGAGGCGCGGGCGAGATCCTCGGGCGCCTCGAAGCGAACGATGCCCGCGCCACTGCCACCGATGTTCGCCTTCACCACCACCGGGAAGCGCAGGCCATCGGCGGCGGCCGGCGCCTCGGTGCCGTGGTTGATCACGCGGGTGGCGGGGAACGGGAGGCCCAGCGCGCGCAACAAGGTCAATTGCTGAGCCTTCGAGGTTTCCAGCGCGAACGCCCGCGAGCCGTTGATCACGCGCACGCCCAATCGCTCCAGGTGGACGAGGTAGTTCTGAGTGTAGAGGATGCTGTGGCCCGCGCCCCGCAAGTACGCCGAGGGGCTCATGCGATTGAGCACCACCGCATAGCGGGCTTCGTCGCTGCGGTCGAGGTCGTACGAATGCCGCCGCGCGTCGATGCGCTCGTAGCGGATGCCGCGGCGGTCGAGCTCGGCGAACAGCGGCCGGAACCAGTCCTGGTGCTCGTGATAGATGCCGATTGGTCGTGTTGTGGTAGTCATCATGTCCCTTTCGTGGCTTGCCAGCCGTAACTCGTCCCTTGCCATGTGGCCCACCGCCGCGGCCTTGCCGCTATGGTGGGCAGCCTTCGCCCTGAAGTCTGAGCGACGGCTGGAGGTGCGGGAGGGATTCGAACCCTCGAGTAGCGGCTTTGCAGGCCGCCGCGTTTGCCACTTCGCCACCGCACCGTGCGTGAAACCGGGAGCGCGTCCGGGCCGTGTGCAAACGCAAAACGGCCCGGAAAGCGGATGCCTTCCGGGCCGTTCTGAACTTGGGTTCGTGGACGTGAAAAAAACTAGGAGATCACGTTCATGGGTACAGACCGCGGCGCGGAAGCAACTGCTCCACGACAACAACACGCGCGGTTGACCATGACGATCACGATGCCGCGATGCTCGCACGCGGGGCGGCCCGCTGTCAAGGCGGCCCTAGCGCTCGATGCGGATGGAGCCGTCGCCGGTCCGGACGCGCAAGGTCTTGCCGCCGTCGCCCATCTTCGTGCGCATGACGCGCCGGCGCTCGCGCCGTTCGTCGCCATCTTCGCCGCTGCGGCGCTCGGCGCGCCCGTCCTCCAGCAGCGGATGCGACGACCGCACCGAGCCGTCGCTGGTCTCGGCGTCGAGCTCCGCGTTGAAAGCCGCCGGCAGGGTCAGCGTGACGCTGCCATCGCCGGTGGTGATGTCCCAGTTGTCGGCCATCACCGTGTCGGGGTCGATCCGGGCGCGCACCGAGCCATCGCCGGTCTTGAGCCGCAGCACCGACGGCTGGCCTTCGAACCCAATGCTGCCATCGTCGGTCTCCAGGTCGAGCTTGCCGGCGACCTTGTCGAGGCGGATCGAGCCGTCGCCGGAGCGGACCTGGATGTCGCCCGACAGGCGCGTGGCGGTCACGCTGCCGTCGGCGGTGTTGAGCACGATCTTGCCGTCGAGCGCCTCGGCGCGAATCGAGCCGTCGCCGCTGTGGGCGACGAGGTTGCTGGCGCGCGGCACGGCCACGCGCAGGCGCGCGGTCGGCGAGATGTTCACGCCAATGGTGACGCCGCCAAATTCGCTGCGTGACGGCCCGGTGACCTTCAACACGATCGTGTCGCCCTGCTGCGCGGCTTCGACCTTGATCTGATCGATCAGCGACTGCTCCATCGCCCGCTTTTCGATTTCGATTTCCACCTCGGGCCTGTCCCACGAGTGGATCTCGATGGCGCCGTCGAAGGTGCTGAGATCGATCTCCGCCAGACCGGCGACCTTGAAAGTCCTGGTTTCGCGGGCCGACAGGCCCTCGGTGTTGAGGTTGACCTCGCACCCCGCCAGGAACGCCGACGCAAGCAGCAACGCGCCCGCGACGGGGAGTGAACGGCGGAGCGGAAACCTCATGAGCACCTCAGCCACGGGGGACCGTCCAGGTTATCGGTGTTAATCGGTGTCAATCGGTGGCCTCAGGCAGATAGACGGACGGGTTGCGATCAGGGTTCCAAGGCCGCGATCCCGGCCAGGTACGTCTGCCGGACGGCCAGGCCCGGGCCCAGCAAGACGAGGTCCGCGGTCATGCCGGCAGCCAGCGAGCCCACCTCGGCCAGCCCCAGCTCGGCGGCCGGCGTCGTCGCACACAGGCGAACGGCGTCGGCCAGGCTGACACCGTTGTGCTGGACCAGCCGGCGGAAGGCGCCAACCATGGTGAGAATGCTGCCGGCGAGCGTGCCGTCGGCGAGTTCGGCGGTGCGCTCGGTCACCACGATCTCCTGGCCGCCCAGCCGCGCGCGCGCTCCTACCGGCAGGCCGGAGCCGGCGGTGCCGTCGGTAATGGCCATCAGGCGCCGCGGCGTCTTGGCGCGCATCGCGAGCGCGACGAGCGCGGGATGCACGTGGAAGCCATCGCAGATGATTTCGGCCGCGACCGCATCGGACTCGAGCACGGCGCCCACCGCGCCCGGCGACCGCGACGTCGGCGACGACATGCGATTGAACAGGTGCGTGGCATGGCAGGCGCCCGCCGCAATCGCCGCATTGGCTTCCTCATACGTGGCGCCGGTATGCCCAATCGACACGCGATGCCCGGCCGCGACCAGCGCCCGCACCAGCGCCAGGCCGCCGGGCAGTTCGGGCGCGAGCGTGACAATCCCGGTGGCCGCGCCATGACGCGCGATCACGTCGAGAATGTCACCCGCGCTGAACTCGCCGCCGCTCAATTCGCCGCCGCCCTTCTCACTTCTCACTTCTGACTTCCGACTTCCCTGTGGGGGAAGCCGCAGGCAACGCCGGGGCTGCGCGCCATTCCACTCGGGGTTGATGAAGTTGCTTTCGAGATGCGCGGGCAGCACGCGCGCCGACCGCGGCACGGGCATCGCCCGCGCGGCCGCCACCGCGGCCAGCAAGGTCGCCAGCGTCGCCGGATCGCAGGCGACCGACGTCGGACAGAAACCCGTCACGCCATATTTGGGCAGCCGGCGCGCGACCTCGGCCACGGCGCTCCCGCCATCGAGCACGTCAATGCCCTCGACCCCGTGGATGTGAACGTCGATGAAGCCGGGAACGATGAGGTGGCCGGAACAGTCGATGCGGGTCGCGCCGGCGGGACCGTCCACGATGCGGGACTCGACAGCCTCGATGCGGCCGTCGCGGATGACCAGGGTGCCTCGCTCGACCACCCGATCCGGCAACACCAGGTCGGCGCCGGCGAGCACCATCATGCGAGCGGTCGCGCCGCCGCGCGGGCAGCGCCAATGGCGACGGCGTCGGCGCCCAGGGTCGACAGCACGATGCGCACGCGCTCGGCCTGCACCGGCCGCAGCCGCCGGTTGCACTCCAGGCGAATGGCCTCGAGCATCAGGTCGCCCGACACCGCGATGGTGCCGCCCAGCACGATCGCGTCCGGATCCAGCATGGTCACAAGATTGGCGACGGCCATGCCGATGTACTTCGCGGTGTCGCGCACGACGGAGATGCACACCCCGTCGCCCACGCGCGCCCCCTGGAACACATCGTCGGCCGTAATCCGCGCCAGGTCGCCACCGACGTTGTCGGCGACGGCAGAGCGATCCCCCGACTTGATCCGCCACACCAGGCGGCGAACGATGCCGGCGGCCGCCACTTCGGCTTCGAGCCCGCCGTAGCGGCGATAGTCTTCGCGTTCGACGGGGTTGAGCGCGAGCCAGCCAATCGACCCGGCCAGGCCGTGGGCGCCGAACCAGGGCTGGCCATTGAGCACGACCCCGGCCGTCACGTGCTCGCCGATGCCGCAGGCGACCACCTGCTGCAACCCGCGCGCGGCGCCGCACCACTGCTCGGCAATCGCGGCGGCCGTGCCCGCGGCAATCGGCATGGCTTCGCGCACGCCCGGGGCGACTTCCGACAACACCGCGGCGACCTCGGCCGGCACGGGCTCGCCGGGATGCGGCACCGCCACGCCCACGGCGGCGACCTGGCCGCCGGCGCCGGCGATGGCGCGCTTCGCCGTGTCGCGCAGCGCGGCCGCCGCATGGCCGGCCGCCGACGCCACCCGGCCGCGCGACAGCACCTGGCCGGCGTCGTTGACGACGACGAGGCGAGCGGCCAGGTCGGAGAGATCGACGCCGAGCATCAGTTCAGGCATGGTCCGGTTGCCAATCTGGGTGCGCGTGCAGCTTGCGGCCGTCGAGCGGCAACGGCGCACCGGTAAACAAATGTTCGTCGAGGCGGGCGGCGAGCGCCGTCAGCCCCCGTTCGTCCGGGCCCGCCATGACCAGGACGCCACTTCCCTGCTCGGGCGGAAACCGCCGGTCATCGAGGTAATCGCGATCGAGCGTCACCAGGGTGCGGCGCAGCTGGTGCGCGAGCCGGTAGTGTTCGGTGTCGCGGGCCCGGCGCAGGTCGGGGTGCTCCATCACGGACAAGACGTCCCAGTGCAGGCGCTCACGCATGTAGCGCACCAGGCCCAACGGCATGTTGGCATCGGCGTAGACCCGCGGCCGTTCCGCGGCGTCGGCCACCGGCCCCAGCTCCGACCACAGTGTTCCCATAGCTCAGGCGTCAGGCTTTGGCTTTCTCGCGCTTCTTGATCTGCTTGCGCGCCTCGCGCTCGAGGTCGTTCACCAGCGTGTCGCGCTGCGCCAGCAGGTTCTTGCGCGGGCGGCGGCCGTTCTTGTGGCCCACGGCGTACTCGCAGAACAGCGGGAAGGCGATGGTCGAGTCGGCGTAGACAACCGCCGTGTCGGGCAGCACGCTGGGGTTGACCTTGCCCCAGCTCACGGCTTCGGCGGGGGTCGCGCCCGACAGGCCGCCCCACACGACCGAGTCGGTGGTGATCTGGATGAAGTAGTCGTTGCCGCCCTTGAGGATGCCATAGACCTCCCACAGCGTGGGCTGGCCCTGCAGGTAGAAGTTCTTCGGCGACCCGCCGCCCAGGATCACGCAGCCGTTCTTCTTGGCGGCGCGGATGATCGCGCAGACCTCGTTGACGTCCTTATTCGGATCCACTTGCAGCGTGCTGCGGTTGATCAGT
>CAYGMD010000090.1:0-17828 GCA_964350785.1 uncultured Acidobacterium sp.
CCACTCCACACCCCGCCCGCAAGCTGACCGCCGCCGACAGCACGGAGGCCGTCGACCGGTTCATGGCGAAGCTCGAACATCCGCACAAGGACGCCATCGAGGTGATTCGCCGCATCATCTGCGCCGCCGATCCGGTCATCGCCGAAGGTGTGAAGTGGAACGCGCCGAGCTTCCGGACCACGGAGTACTTCGCGACCACGCACCTGCGCGCGCACGACGGCATCGGCATCGTGATGCACCTCGGGGCGAGGGCGCGCGAGTTCCCCGCCTTTCAGCTCGAGGATCCGCGGGGCCTGCTCAAGTGGCTGGCGAAGGACCGCGCCTTGATGAACTTTGCCGGGATCGAGGACGTGAAGGCGCACGAGGAAGCGATCCAGGCGATCGTGCGCCAGTGGATTGCCGCGCTCTAGGTCACGCAGTTTGGCGTGACCTGGGTCACGCCAACTGCGTGACCTAGAACAGCGGACGCCAGGTAAAGAACATCACGGCGACGAAGCCCTGCAGGCAGGCGAAGCAGGCAATCCACGCGGTGCGGTGGCGCGCCGGTATGGCGCCGCCCATCCACAGGAACGCGGGGAACAACACCGAGGTCACGCGGCCCATAGACAGCATGCCGCCGGCCGCCATCGGCGGCAGCAGGTTGACGAGCAGCAGCACCGCGTACGGCAGGCCGAACCGGCGATAGACCGGCCACGCCGCGCCCAGCATGAACAGCACGCCGAGCAGGTAGAACAAATCGATGGTCTGCGTCGACGCGTAGTTGTAGAGGCCGTTGGTCGCGATGAAGTCGACCCGGTCGGCGACCAGCGAGTCGAGGCTGCGGTAGACGCGCCCCCACGCCACGTTCTGCAGCGTCCACTTGAACGGGTTGCCGGTGAGTTGATAGATGAACGCCGAGAACGCGAGCATCCCGAAACCAGGCGCCGCGGCGGCAAGCAGCCGCTTGCCGATGGCCGGCCAGCCCGGGGGCGGCGGCAGGATCGGCCGCCAGCGCGCGGCATCCCACATGGGCGCCACCGCCATCAAGCCGAGCACGACCGACAGGAAGGCGCCATTCGGCCGCGTCAGGCCGCAGATGAAGCCCCAGGCGGCGGCCCGCCACAACTGCCCGTGGCGGAAGTGGTAGACCGCGCCGACCAGCGTGAGCAGGAACAACGCTTCGGTGTAGGCGGCGCTGAAGAACACGGCAAAGGGATACGCCGCCAGCAGCATCACCGCCGTACTCGCCGCGTCGTCATCGCGCAGCTCGTCGCGGGCCAGCCGCAGGAAGTAGCCGAGAGCGAGGAAGAAGGCGACCAGCGAAATGCCGACGCCGGTCCAGAGCGGCTGCCGCCCGAGAACGGTCGACAGGTAGCGCACGGACATGGGGTACGCCGGGAAGAAGGCGATGTTCTGCTGGTAGTCGGCGCGGGCGGTGGGATCGAATTTGTAGCCTTCCATCGCGATGCCGAGGTACCACCCCGTGTCCCATCGCGCCGGGAGGTCAAGGAAGTCGTTCGAATAGATCCGCCAGCGCGACGTCGCCTCGGGAGGAAACCCGATCAGGATGACGGCCAGGAAGCCGACCGCGAGCACGCCGCCGCGGGTGGCCAGGTGAATGGGCCACACCGCCTTGGTGATCGGATCGCGCCACCATCGGACGACGGCCTGCATCACCCGTTGCGGCAAGGGGTGGTCCCGCACGATGGCGTGGCGGATGATCAGGGCGGCCGCACTCCACAGCGCGGGACGCCACCAGTCGGTGACCGAGAGCCGGCTGTCGAAGATGGTGACGCGGAAACCGCCGGCCACCACGACCGACAGCGCGACAATGGCCATCACGACGGCCAGGATATCGAGCGCCGTCGCCCACTTCGGCAGTTTCACGGTGGTTATTGTAACCGGCCCAACGCCGCATCCTCGACCCGGATGCGGGCGCGCATCAGCAGGCCGAACGCAAACGTGGCGAGGACCCCCGTGATCGGCGCCGCGACGATCAGCGCCATGCTGACCAGCTCGCCAACCACCGCCAGGTAGTTGGGGTGAGAGATGAAGCGATACGGGCCGGAGGTGACCAGCGGCGCGCCGGGCAGGATCAACACGCGATAACTCCAGCGCGATCCGAGCGACAAGATCGCCCACACCTTGAGCGCCTTCGCCAGCCCGAACAAGACCAGCCCGCCCGCCAGGAACGCGTCGGGCGACGGCCCCACGAGCGCGCCTTCGATGGTCATGGCCACGAACGACAGCGGGTACGCCCAGCGCATGATGGCGATGACATCCCCGGGCGGCTCAACGGCCCCTTTCGCGCGCAGCTGCCGTTCGTTGAACGACGACAGCACCAGCTCGCCGGCCATGGTCAGCAACACGGCCGCGAGCGTCACGACGGCGATGGCGAGCGCCTGGTTAATCATGATCCTGTGTGGCGGAGGTGGCCAGCCGGACCGGCCCCGCAGTCACCAGCGTAGCGGATGATCGACGCAAACAGCGATGGCACGAGGCGGGCGGCGGCCGCGGCCGCCACGACTCCCTGCGGCGAGGTCACCAGCGAGCGCAGCGTGCGGTTGAAACGCCATTTCGCGGCAAAGGCCCGGCGGCGGCGCTCGGCCAGGACCAGGTGCGCGGCGGCGAGAGACCGCCGGCCCGCCAGCACGTCGAGCGTGACCGCGGCGGCCAGCTCCGCGCCGGCCAGCGCCAGGCGGAGTCCGTCACCCGTCATGGGATCGATAAAGCCCGCGGCGTCGCCGGCCAGCAAGAGCCCCGGCTCACCCGCGGCATCGGCGTCGACGGCCATCGGCCCCAGCATCACCGCTTCCCCTTCGGGCCGCGCCGCGGCAAAGCGTTCGCGCAGGCCGGGATCCGCGTCGAGCCGTGAGCGAATGAGGTCACCCGGCGATCCAAACGCCGGGTCGCCCGTTGCATGCGGCATCACCACGCACACGTTGGTGAGGCCGCCGGGAACGGGCGCCACGCCAATGTAGTGGCCCGCGCGCACGTGCATTTCGCCCACCGTGCCGCAGCCGGTGGCGCCGCTGAAGTACCCGCCAATGGCCCAGCGCCGAGGACGCGCCGGCTGACGCGCGAGGCCGCGCGCGAAGGCCAGCGCCGAGCGGCGGCCATCGGCGGCAATCACCATGCGACCGGGATGGGCGACGGCCCGGCCGCCGTCGCGCGCCACCGTCACGCCGCTCACCCGCCCGTCGGCGACATGGGCGCCCTTGACCGCCACGCCTTCTTCGACCTCGGCGCCGGCCGCGGCCGCCTGGCGCAGGAGCCACGCATCCAACACGCGGCGCGTCACCGCGCGACCGGTCAGGCCGCTGCCGTAAACCCCACGCACGGCCACGCCGCCCGGGCCGGTGATCAGCATGCCGTGGAGGTCGTCGCTTTGGGCGACGAGCGGCCCGAGGTCGAGGTGACGCGCCAGCACCGCCAGCGCGCCGGGGTTCAACGTGTCGCCACACAATTTGTGCCGGGGGAACCGCGCCCGTTCGAAGACGCGCACCCGGACACCGGCCCGCGCGAGGATCAGCGCGGCCAACGCGCCGGCCGGTCCGCCGCCGGCAATGACGACGTCATCCATGGGAACGGCCGAGGACGAGCGCGCTGTTCTTCGAGCCGAAGCCGAGGCAGTTGCAGAGCGCCGCCTCGGGCTGCGCCGCGCGTCCCTGGTTGGGGATAAAGTCCAGGTCGCAGTTCGGATCCGGGTCGGTCAGGTTGATCGTCGGCGGCAGGAAGCCGCGCGACAACGCCAGCGCCGTGGCCACCACGCCGGCGGCGCCGCTGGCGCCCTGCGGGTGGCCGATCATCGACTTGGTCGACGAGCCGGGAATGCCGTCGGCGAGCGCGCCGAATGCCAGCCGCGTGCAGCGCGCCTCGATCGCGTCGTTCAGCTGCGTCGAGGTGCCGTGGTAGTTGATGTAGCCAATCTCGGCCTCCGTTCTTCCCGCGCGGGCGATCGCCGTCTGCATGCAGCGGACGATCTGCCCGCCGTCCGGATCCATCTGCACCCGGTGGTAGGCATCGCAGGTCGAGGCGTAGCCGTCGATGGTGGCGTAGATCGTGGCGCCGCGGGCCCGCGCCCGCGGTTCGAGCTCGAGCGTCAGCATCCACGCGCCCTCGCCCAGCACGAAGCCGTCGCGGCCGCGGTCGAACGGGCGCGAGGCCTCGGCGCCGCGATCGTTGTAGTGGGTCGACACCGCGCGCATGCGCGAGAAGCCGAAGATCATGCCCGGCAGCACGCAGCCATCGGCGCCGCCCGACAGCAGCACGTCGCATTCGCCCTCGCGCAGCAGCATGCAGGCGTAGCCCAGCGCATCCGTCGAGCTGGTGCAGCCGGTCGACAGCACGTGGCTGATGCCGCGCACGCCAAGCGCGATCGAGATCTCGCTCGAGACCATGCCGCAAATGCCGAGGGCAATGGCATACGGCGTCACGTTCCGGCCGCCGGTGGTGAAGAAGTCCTGGTACTGCCGCTCGCCGACGTCGATGCCGCCGCCGCCGCTGCCGATGATCACGCCGGCACTCGCCGCGCCGAAGCCGAGACCGGCGTCATTCCACGCTTCGCGCGCGGCGATCACGCCAAACAACGCGGCCCGCGAGTACCGCTTCGGATCGGCATGCGAGTCGCGGGCGTTCGACTCGCCCGCCAGCGGCATGGCCGCCGTGATGTCGACCGGCGGCACCGGCGCCGCCACCTGGCAGGGATAGCTCGACACGTCGAACTCGGTGATGGCGCGCGTGCCGCTGCGGCCGTGGCGGATGGCGTCCCAATACACCTCACGCCCGACGCCAAATGCGGAAACAACCCCGATGCCGGTAATGGCGACCTTTGGCGTGCTCACCTGGCCTCTATAATACCGTTCGTGCGAACGGCATTCGTCTGGATCGGCGCGCTGGCCTTCGCCCTGTCGCTCACGTCGTTCGTCATCGTCTTTGGCTACCTGCTTCGCGTGCCGGCCCCGGCCACGCTCGATCCGGTGTGGCCGGCCATCGTCTTCGACGTGACCCTGTTCACCATCTTCGCGCTGCATCACAGCGTGATGGCGCGCACGGGCGCCAAGGCCTGGCTGACGCGCATCGTGCCGGCCGAACTCGAGCGCAGCGTTTACGTGTGGATCGCGAGCTTACTGTTCCTGGGCGTGTGCTGGCTGTGGCGGCCGCTGCCGGGCATGGCGTGGAGCATCGGGGAACCGTGGCGGTGGGCGATGTACGGCATCCCGATCGCCGGCCTCGTGCTCACCGAGCGGGCGTCGCGGTTCATCGGTGTGTGGGAACTGGCCGGCGTGCGGCAGGCGCGGCGCGACCAGCCGGTCGAGTTCAAGGTCACCGGCCCCTTTGGCCTGGTGCGCCATCCCATCTACCTGGGGTGGGTGTTAATGGTGTTCGGGCTGCCCGACATGACCTGCAGCCGGCTGCTGTTCGCGGTGATCAGCACGGCGTACCTGGTGGCGGCCATTCCGTGGGAAGAAGCCTCGCTGGTGGAGGCGTTCGGCGACAAGTACCGCGCGTATCAGCGGCAGGTACGATCGCGCCTGCTGCCGGGCGTTTGGTAGTTACCCTCGCCAGCCCTTGGTGGGACGCGTGAAGCGGGCCGGCAGGGCCGCGCGGGTCGTGGCGTCCATCGGCTTGCCCGGCGCCTCGGCCACCTCGGCCTCGTCGGTCTCGACATCCTTGGGCAGGCCGTCCAGCTGATCCACGAACATCATCGAGTGCAGCGACGGAATCTCGAATTTCTTGCCGCACGTCTTGCACGTCACCTCATCGTCCAGGCGCAGCAGGTGATCGCGCAGCTTGTCGAACTTCTTGCGGTCCTCGGCGTTTTGCGGCGCGGCCTTCTTGGTGCGGCGCACCCAGTGGATGGTGTACTCGTTGGTGCGCTTGCAGCGCGGGCAGGGGTACTTCGCCGGCCGGGTTTCAGGCCTCTCGCTGAAGAAGGCGCGTTCGTCAAAGCTCACCCGTCAATTGTATCCCGTATGATCGGAGGCTGGTGACTCTCGCCTTTTACATCTCCGGCCACGGCTTTGGCCATGCCTCGCGGTCGATCGAGGTCATCAATGCCCTGCTCGACCGGCAGCCGGGCTCGCGGGTCATCATCCGCTCCGAGGTGGCGCCGTGGCTCGTCAGGCGGACGGCGCGGCCCGGGGTGGAGCTCCTGCCGCTCCAGTGCGACACCGGGGTGGTCCAGGCCGACAGCCTCAACCTGGACGAGTCGGCGACGTTGACGCAGGCGCGGACGTTCATGGCGACGTTCGGCGAGCGCGTCCGTTCCGAGGCTGCCTGGCTCAGGCAGGTTGGCGCCACACTCGTGGTCGCCGACATTCCCGCGCTCGGCCCGGCTGCCGCGCACGCGGCCGGCGTGCCGGGCCTGGCGCTCGGCAACTTCACCTGGGACTGGATCTATGCCGGCTACGACGGCAGCGCCGACCTCGTCGGCCTGATTGGCGACGCCTATCGGCACACCACGCTGGCGCTGCGGCTGCCCATGTGGGGCGGGTTCGCGACCATGTCCAGGGTGATCGACCTGCCGTTTGTCGCGCGCCGGTCCACCCGTGAACCCGCAGAGGTCCGCCGGCTGCTGGGGCTGCCCGCCGGCGAGCGCCTGGCGCTTGTCTCGTTTGGCGGCTACGGCGTCGCGGGCCTGGACATCACGGCCCTGCGGCAACTGGCCGGTTACCGCGCGCTGCTGCCGGGCGATGTCGACGAAGCCGCGATGGATGACCAGGGCTTGCGCTACGAAGACCTCGTGCGCGCGGTGGACGTCGTGGTCAGCAAGCCCGGCTACGGCATCGTCTCCGAATGCCTGGCGAACGACACGGCCCTGCTCTACACGTCGCGCGGGCATTTCGTGGAGTACGACGTGCTGGTCGCGGCCATGCCGCGCTTCCTGCGCGCGGCGTTCATCGACCAGGCCGACCTGTTCGCCGGCCGCTGGGGACCGCACCTCGACCGGCTGCTGGCCCAGCCCGCGCCGCCCGAGCAGCCGCCGACCAACGGCGCCGACGTGGCCGCCGGCCTGCTCGAAAAAGGGGTCGGGGATCTTTTCTAGGGACCCAGTGGAAGAAACTGGCCAGAATTCGCCTTGGCAACCGCTGGAGTCGGCCAAAGCCGGCGGATTATCGGTCGGTATCGGCGGAAAAGATCCCCGACCCCTTTTCCTCGCGCAGCACGACAAATAGCCCGTCGGACTCGGCCACGCGCCGCTCGCCGTCCATCAGCGTCGCCCGCACGTAGACCTTCCGCCCCTCGACGCGCTCGATCCGCGCCTCGACCGTCGTCTCGGTCTCGAGCTTCAGCATGGCGAGAAACGACACCGAGATCTTCGCGGCCACGGTGCGGTGGCCGTTCATCCAGCTCGCGCCGCCCATGGCTTCGTCGAGCACAGCGGCCATGGCGCCGCCGTGCACGTGGCCGGGCGGGCCCTGCGTCTCGCGGCCGAACCAGGCCCTGGCGTACAGCACACCCGCCTCGGGCCCGCGGAAGTAGGCAATGCGCACGCTTTCGCCCGACGGGTTGGCGACGAGAAATGAGTGGGGGTCTAGAGAAGGAAACGGCTGGACGGATGTCCAGCCGGGTTCAGGCGTTGCGGGCGGTGCTGCCAACAGGTGGTCAGTCTTTGACGACCGTGATCAGCGTCCACATTTTCGGGATGTTCACCTTTTCGAGCGACACCGGCTTGAGCTCGGCCTGCTCGAGGAACGCCGGCAGATCCAGGTCGGCGGTGAAGCCGATGTGCACGGTCATCGGCGAGATGGCGCGTTCGATCCACCCCATCAACCGGTTGGCGCTCTTGAAGTGGTTGAGGATGATGACGCGGCCGCCGGAACGGCACACGCGATACATCTCGCGCGCCACCGTCACCGGTTCCGGCACCACGCTGATCACGTACGGAGCGTAAACGACGTCGAAGGAGTTGTCGGCGAACTTGAGCTGGGTCGCGTCCATCTCGGCCAGTTCGCAGTGATGCAGGCCCTTCTCGTCGATCCGGCCCTGGGCCTTCTCGAGCATCTTGCTCGACAGGTCGATGCCGGTGATGCGGCAGTTGCGTGGATAGAGCGCCAGGTTGATGCCGGTGCCGACGCCCACCTCAAGCACGTGGGTCCCCGCCCGGAGCGCCATCTTCTCCATGGCCTCGAGCCGGCCGGGGTGCAGCGTGGGTCCATACGTGTAGTCGTAGGCCGCGGCAATACCCTGGTAGACCTTTTCGACGAAATCGGTTTCGACCGTGGTGACCGACAGGGCCCTGGTGGCCGCGTCGCCCGAACGCCGTGTTTCTGCGTCAAATAAGGCCATTCTTTTTGCGGTCTCCGGACCGAGTCGGACTATACCACGTCAAGCACATCGAGGGCGGCGTCCAGCCGGCCCGACGGCGATGAGATCTGCACACCCGCCGCCATCCCCTTGAGCGTCGTCACGAGTTCTCGCGCCACGTTTACGCCTTCGGCAGCCGCGGCTTCGGCGCTGGTCGTCCGGCGCATCCGCTCCACGAGGGCGTCCGGCACCGTGACGCCCGGCACCTCATTCGCCATGAACTCGGCATTCAACGCGCTTTCGAACGGCCAGATGCCGACGATGATCGGCACGCCCAGCGGCGCGACCCGCGCGAGGAAGCGTTCGAAGGTGGACACATCGAACACCGGCCTCGTCACCGCGAATTCCGCGCCGGCCTCGACCTTGAACTCGAGGCGCCGCAGCTCCTGGTCGAGATCGCGCGACGGGTTGACCATCACCCCGGTGTGAAAGGACGTCGGCTCGCCAATCGACTGGCCGCCGATGTCGAGGCCGTGATTGAGCCGGGCAATCACGTTGGTGAGCCCGATCGAATCGACGTCGAAGACCGCGGTCGCGTCGGGGATGTCGCCCAGGCTGCGGACATCGCCGGTGATGCCGAGCAGGTTGCGCACGCCCATGGCATGCGCGCCCAGCAGGTCGGACTGGATGCCAAGCAGGTTGCGATCGCGACACGAATACTGCAGCAGCACTTCCACCGCCGCATGCTGCTGCACCAGCACGGCCAGCGACAGCGCGCTCATGCGCGCGCCGGAGCGCGGGCCGTCGGGAATGGTCACGACGTCCACGCCGCGCCGGGCGAGGCGCGTGGCGTCGGCCAGCGCCGCGGCCGTGGCATGGCCGCGCGGCGGCACCAGCTCCACGGCGCGGATGAACCCGCCGTTGGCCAGCTTGCGGCCCATGCTCGACTTCGCCTCGCGCGGCAGCGCGGGGCGCGCGTTGGGCTGGCTCGCCACCGGCGTCCGCACCTCGGCGGTGCCGGCATGCCGCGCCAGGCCCGGGGCCATCGACTTCGCGGCGAGCGCGATCTGGCGGATGTGCTCGGGCGTGGTCCCGCAACAACCACCCACCAGCCGTACGCCCGAGGCAATGAAGCGGCGCGCGTACGACGCCATGTACTCCGGCGAGCACAGGTACAGGTTGCGGCCTTCGATGTCGCGCGGCCGGCCGGCGTTGGGCTGCGCCGACAACCAGACGTCCGTCACCTCGCTGATGCGCTCGATGGTTTCCAGCATCGGCGCCGGGCCCACGCTGCAGTTGACGCCGACGATGCTGGCGCCGCGCGCGATCAGGTCGGGCGCGAACTGCTCGGCCGGCGCGCCGTCAAGGCTGGCGCCGTCCTCCTCGGTGGTCATCTGCGCCACGATCGGCAGGTCGCACACGCTGCGGACGGCCGCAATCGCGGCGCCAATTTCGTTCAGG
The DNA here is from genome assembly GCA_964350785.1 of uncultured Acidobacterium sp. Classification (GTDB taxonomy): domain Bacteria; phylum Acidobacteriota; class Vicinamibacteria; order Vicinamibacterales; family UBA2999; genus 12-FULL-67-14b. The sequence continues at coordinate 9,691 of CAYGMD010000090.1, forward strand.
TCGCGGAAGGTCTCGAGGATGAACAGGTCGACGCGCCCGTCGACCAGCGCCTGGGCCTGCTCGCGGAACATGGCCTCGGCCTCGTCCACGCCGGTCTTGCCCCACGGCTCGATGCGCACGCCGAGCGGGCCGATGGCGCCGGCCACGTAGGCGGGCTGGCCGGCCTCCTCCACCGCGCGCCGCGCCAGCGCGGCGCCGGCCAGGTTGATGTCGCGCACCTGGTCGCCCAGGCCGAAGCCGCGCAGCTTCATGCGATTGGCGCCGAAGGTGTTGGTCTCGATGACGTCGGCGCCGGCCTTCAGGTACTCGCCGTGCACGTCGACCACCAGCTCGGGCTGGGTCTGGTTCAGCGACTCGAAACAGCGGTTGATGAACACGCCCTTGGCGTACAGCATCGTGCCCATCGCGCCATCGCACACGAGCACACGTTCATCCAACGCAGAGAGAAAGGGTTTCACTGTTGGTAACACTGACACAGACGGCCATCACCCGGAGCGGGTTCGCGCGACGTCCGCCGGGCGGCGACTACCGCCCCGGCAGGGGAGCCTTCTGGTCGGCCGCCGCGGGCACCAGCAGCTCGGTCTTGTCCCACACGAAGTCGTCCTTGCTGTAAACGGCCAGTTCGTAGTCCTTGCCCATGAAGATGGCCGACACCGGGCAGGCTTCCTCGCAGTAGCCGCAGAAGATGCAGCGCGTCTTGTGAATCTGGTAGGTCGACGCATAGCGCGGGCCCGCCATCACCGTGCCGTCGTTCTCGGCCGCTTCCAGGTAAATCGCGTCGGCCGGGCAGGCCACCGCGCACAGCCCGCACGCCACGCACTTCTCCAGGCCCGCCTCGTCGCGCATCAGGACCTGCTTGCCGCGATACCGCGGGAACATCGGGACCTTCTGGTGCGGATAGTTCACCGTGATGGGACGGCGGAACAAGTGCTTGAAAGTAAGCGCAAAGCCTTTGGCGAGCGGACCGATCATAAGAGGGAAATGATACCATTTCGTCCACCTGCGCTCGCCAAGATATTGCGCGAGCCGGGGCGGACGCCCGTAGCGGCCAAGGCCGCGAAGGCGGGCGGATCAGCATGCTGCAAGAACCCAAATTCCTCTCCGCCACGCAATTCCTGCTGACGACGCTGGTCGTCAAGCTGGCCGCCATGGCCGCGCTGGCGACGATGCTCGCCCGGTATCGCCGCTTTCGCCACATCCTGATCTTCGAGCAACGCAACTGGCCCGACCGCCTGGTCTTCGCCCTCGGCCTGGGCCTGCCGCTCACCGCCGGGGTCGCCGCGCGCGTGCTGCTCAACTACGACGCCGCCGACTTGATGCTCGAAGGCGCCTTCCTGGCCGGGTTGATCGCCGGCCCCTACACCGGCGCGCTGGTCGGGCTTGCCATCGCCATGCCGGCGCTGGCCGCCGGCGAGTACGGGGCGCCCTTCCTGGCGATCGGCTGCGGCTTTGCCGGCGGCGGCGTGCGCGAGGCATGCCCCAAGGAAGAAATCTGGAGCTTCTCGCCCTTCGTCCTGCTGAGCGTGCCGCGCCTGGTCTGGCGCATGGTCCGCCGGATCGAGGTGAACTGGCCGGTCGTGCTGCTGCTGGTCATCATCGGCCTGGAGTTCATCCGCCAGGCCGTCGGCGCGCGCTACTCGCCGCGCCTGTTCCACCTGTCGAGTCCCTCGGCCGCGATCACGCTGCTCGTCTACCTGGCGACCATCATCACCGTGTCGACGCCGATCAAGATCTGGAACAACGCGCGCATCGAGCACCGCCTGCAGGAGCAGGAGAAGCTGCTGCTCGCGGCCAAGGTCGAGTCCCTCAAGAGCCAGATCAACCCGCACTTCCTGTTCAACACGCTGGCCTCGGTGTCGGCCTTGATCCGCTCGCAACCCGACACCGCGCGCCAGGTGGTGCAGAAGCTGTCGGGCCTGCTGCGCAAGCTGATGAGCAACCAGGAACAGTTCGTCACGCTGCGCGAGGAACTGGACGCCATTGACGAATACCTCGACATCGAGGTGATCCGCTTCGGCCCGCGCCTGTCGGTGCGCAAGTCGATCGCGCCCGACACGCTCGACATCTTCGTGCCCAGCCTGCTGCTGCAGCCGCTGGTCGAAAACTGCATCAAGCACGGCTTCGCCCGCAAGGTCGGGCCCGGCACCATCACCATCCGCAGCTGGCGCGAGGGCCGCCAGGTGTTCATCGAGGTCACCGACGATGGCCTGGGCATTTCCGACGAGCGCCTGGCGCACGCGCTGTCGAGCGGCATCGGCCTGAGCAACGTCAACGAACGCCTGCGCGTGCTCTACGGCGCCACCGGCCGCCTCGAGCTCACCGGCTCGCCGGGGCGCGGGGCCTGCGCCCGGGTGCAGATTCCGCTCGACCTCGCCACCGAGAGGATTACCGCATGACCCCGACCGCCCCCCTCACCGCCGTCGTCGCCGACGACGAGCAGCTGGCCCGCGACGAGTTGTGCTTCCTGCTCGGCCAGCTGGGCACCGTGGACGTGGTCGGCCGCGCCGCGAACGGCCTGGAAGCGCTCGAGGAAATCGCGCGCCATGCGCCCGACGTGGCCTTCCTGGACGTGCAAATGCCCGGGATGACCGGCTTCGAGGTGGCCCGGCGGCTGCTGGGCCAGGGAACCCGGCCGGGTGTGATCTTCGTCACTGCTTTCGACCAGCGGGCGATCGAGGCGTTCGAGGTCAACGCGGTGGATTACCTGCTGAAGCCGATCGACGCGGCGCGGCTGGAGACCGCCGTGGCGCGGGTGCGGGAGCGCCTGAGCCGGACCGACCCCCTGGCGGACCAGTTGGACCGGTTGGTGCGGATCATGGCCGGGCAAAAAGACCGCCGGGACCAGGTCGCCGTCAAAGTCAGTGACCGGTTCGTGCTGGTCCAGGCGCACGACATCATCCATGCCTCGCTCGTCGAGGATTCGATTAATATTGTGACAAGCCAGGTTTCGGGAACTTCGAACGACCGCACCCTGGACGAGCTGCATGCCAGGCTCGACCAGGAGGTGTTCTGGCGGGTTCATCGCTCGCACCTGGTCAACATCAACAAGGTCAAGGAGATCGTCCCTTGGTTCAGCCGGAACTACATCCTGCGGATGACAGACGCGAACGCGACGGAGATCCCGGTCAGCCGGTCGCAGACACGGCGCCTTCGGGACTACCTGAAGCTGTAGTGCCGCTCGCCACCACGGGCGACCTGTTTGGCGATCCCGGCGACGAGACGACCCCGGTGCCGGTCACCGCGGCCGACGCGCTCAACCGCGAGACGCCCCTGCCGATGGCCATCGACCAGGACTCGACGCAGGTGATACGGCGGCTGGAAGTGTGGCGCGACGAGTTCTTTGCCTGGGTACGGACGCTGGCCTCGGCCGCGGTCTACGCCACGTTGATCGTCACCTTCGGCTTCCAGGTGGCCCGCGTCGAGGGCCTCAGCATGGCGCCGACGCTGGCCGACCAGGACCGGCTGATCGTCAACAAGCTGCGTTATCGCCTCACGTCGCCGCAGCGCGGCGACATCGTGATGCTCTACTACCCGGTCAACCCCGACAAGTCGTTCGTCAAGCGCGTGATCGCCGAGGACGGCGACACCGTGCGCGTGGTCGACGGCCGGGTCTACGTCAACGACGTGCCAATGCGCGACGACTTCGTGCCGGCCGAATACCGCAGCCACGACGACTGGGGCCCGCAGGTCATTCCCGAGGGCTACTACTTCGTGATGGGCGACCACCGGAACAACAGCCTCGACAGCCGGCACTGGGGCTTCGTGCCCAAGAAATACATCATCGGCAAGGTGCAGATTCGCTGGTGGCCCGTGCCGAACGCGCGGGTGTTCTAGCGCCGCGGCTCGCGCATCCCGACCATGCAACCAGAACTGCCAGACCTGGCTCCTCCCGAATTGGCCGCCGCGGCGGAGCCGGTGGTCCTGCCCGAGTCCGTCGCCGTGACGGCCGCCGCCCCGCCCCCGGCTGCCCCCGGCCGCCGGCTGGACGCCTGGTGGGCCGAGTTCGTGGCCTGGGCCGGCACGCTCGCACAGGCCACGGTCTATGCCACGCTCGTGGTCACGTTCGGCGCGCAGGTGGCGCGGGTCGAAGGCCAGAGCATGGCGCCCACGCTCGCCGACCAGGACCGCCTGATCGTCAACAAGTTCAGCTATCGCTTCCATGCGCCGCAACGCGGCGACATCGTGATGCTCTACTACCCGCTCGACCCCGACAAGTCGTACGTCAAGCGCGTGATTGCCGAAGAAGGCGACTCGGTGCGGGTCGTCGACGGCCGGGTCTACGTCAACGACGTGCCAATGCGCGACGACTTCGTGCCGGCCGAGTACCGCAGCCACGACGACTGGGGCCCGCAGGTCATTCCCGACGGCTATTACTTCGTGATGGGCGACCATCGCAACGGCAGCTCCGACAGCCGTCACTGGGGCTTCGTGCCGAAGAAATACATCATCGGCAAGGTGCAGGTCCGCTGGTGGCCGGTGCCGCACGCCAGGGTGTTTTGATCTGAACGCCCGCTACCGAGACGTCTCGCAGGTTCTGTGGCGGGTCTTCTTCCTGAACCTGATCGTGGCCGCGGCCAAGATCGCGCTGGGCCTCGCGTCGGGCGCCGTCAGCATCCTGTCCGACGGCTTTCACTCCTTCACCGACACCGCCTCGAACATCGTCGCCCTGATCGGCGTGCGCATTGCCAGCCAGCCGCCCGACGACGACCATCCGTACGGCCATCGCAAGTTCGAGACCATGGCCTCGGTCGGCATCCTGATCTTCCTGGTGCTGGTGCTGTTCGAGGTGTTGTCGGCGGCGGTGGAGCGCCTGCAATCGGGCGGCGCGCCGATCATCACGGCCACGACCTTCGCGGTCATGGGCGGGACGTTCCTGATCAATCTCGGCGTCGTGATCTACGAACGGGCCGCGGGCCGCCGGCTGCTGAGCGAAGTGCTGATGGCCGACGCGCACCACACGACCAGCGACCTGCTGACCTCGGCGGCGGTGATGGGCGCGCTGGTCGGCGTGCGGATGGGCTACCTGTGGCTCGATCCGGTGGCGGCGCTCGTCGTTGCCGGCTTCATCGGCTACGCCTGCTGGGAGATCTTCGAGTCGACGTCGGGCATTCTCGCCGATCGCTTCGTGATTCCGGAGGAGGCCATTCGCGAAGTGGTGGGGAGTGTGCCCGAAGTGATCGGCTGTCATCACATCCGCACGCGCGGCTCGAACGACTTCGTGTTTCTCGACCTGCACGTCTGGATGGATCGCGACATGCGCCTGGACGAGGCGCACCACCTGTCGCACGTGGTGAAGGACCGCTTGATGGCGCGCTTCCCGCAGATCAAGGACGCGATCATCCACATCGAACCGCCGCCTCAAGAAAGTGAAGTGAGAAGTAAGAAGTGAAAAGTCAGAAGGGCTTGCTTCGGTCTTTTTTGATTTGTCACTTCTCCCTTTTCACTTCTCAGTAACCCAGTTCCGGCTCCACCCTGAACCGCGGCAACTCTCCCCGTTCGAACCGTTCGAGGTTCTCCCCAAACAGGTCGACCACGTCGCCCCAGTGCCCTTGCCGGAAGCCCGAGGTGTGCGGGGTCAGGATCACGTTGGGACACGCCCACAGGGGATGTTCCGGCGGCAGCGGCTCCTGCGGATAGACGTCGAGCGACGCGCCGCCCAGGTGCCCGGAGTGCAGCGCCGCCATCAGCGCGTCGGTGTCGACGATCTTCGCGCGGCCGACGTTCACGATCACCGCGCCGGCCGGCAACTGGGCAATTTGCCGGGCGCCGATCAATCCCAGGGTCTGCGGCGTCAGCGGCGCGGCAATCACCAGCACGTCGGTCTGCCGAAGAAACGCCTCGAGTTGCCCGGGGCCGAACAGCTCGTCCACATCCGCCACCGCGCCGTGCCCGCGGCGCCGGCGCAGGGCCACCACGCGCATGCCGAAGGCACGCGCGCGCGCGGCAATCGCCGAACCGATCGTGCCCACGCCAATCAGGCCCAGCGTCCGCCCGCTCAGCAACCACGGCAGCCGCGCGCCCATGAAGTCGTTCTGATCCCAGTGGGCGCGGCGCTGGTGGTCGAGCACGAGCGGCAGTTGCTTCGCCAGGGCCAGCACCACCGCGAGCACGTGCTCGGCAATGGGCACGGCCTGCACGCCCCGGGTGTTGCTGACCACCACGTTCCGGGCGAACAGTTCGGGCAGGCACAGCGTCTCGACGGCGACCGCCGACGTGTGCACCCAGCGCAGCTTCGCCGCGGTGGCTAACTCGTCGGCCGTCAGGATCCAGGTGTAGGCCGCGTCGCTGTCAACGAGGCCCCGGGCGCGCTCGTCGGTCGAGGTCGCGTGGATGAATTCGATGTGGGGAAACCGGGCGCGCAGCGTGGCGACCCCTTCGGCGGGAATCTGCCACTGCTTCACCGGCTGCTGAATGGAGATGAGTACTTTCACTTCGCTTTCCGAACGTAGTGACCGGACTTGCCGCCCTTCTTTTCGATCACCGCGATGTCGCCGATGGTCATGGTCTTGTCGACCGCCTTGACCATGTCATACAGGGTGAGCGCGGCCACCGAGACCGCCGTCAGCGCTTCCATTTCCACGCCGGTCTGGCCCGAGGTGCGCACGCGCGCCTCGATGCCGTAGCCGGTCGCGGTCGGCGTCAGCTCCACCGACACATGCGTCAGGACCAGCGGGTGGCAAAGCGGGATCAGGTCGCTGGTCTTCTTGGCGGCCATGATGCCGGCCAGGCGGGCGGCCTGCAGCGGGTCGCCCTTCTTGACGGCGCCGGCGCGGATCAACCTGCGGGCCGCCGCCGACAGGGCAATCGACCCGCGCGCCACGGCCTCGCGATCGGTCACGGGCTTGGCGCCGACGTCGACCATGCGAACGCGGCCCTTCGCATCGACGTGACTGAGCCTGGCACCCTTGGCACCTTTGGCACCCTTAGTCTTCGCCATCGATCCCCTGCGCCAGGTAGAACGACAGGCTCTCGAGCGACACCGTCAGGTCCACGCCTTTCATCTTCACCCCTGGCGGGACCTTAAGGGAGCCGGGGGAAAAATTCAAGACCGCCTTGATGCCGGCGGCCACCACCTGGTCGAGCACATGCTGGGCCGATTCGGCCGGCACGGCAATGACGGCGATGTCGATGTGTTCCTTGCGGACCACCTTCTTGAGGTCCTTCAGGTCGTGGATGGGCACGCCGCTGCGTGACTCGTCACCGATCTTGGCGTCGGCGACGTCGAACATCGACACAATCTCGAAGCCCTCGCGCTTGAAGCCCTGGTAGTCGGCCAGGGCCTGGCCCAGGTTGCCGGCGCCCATCACGGCGACGCGCAGCTTGCGGTCGAGGCCGAGAATCTGGCGCAGGTTCCGCTTCAGGTCCTTGACGTAATAGCCGACGCCGCGCACGCCGAACTCGCCAAAGTAGGCGAGGTCCTTGCGGATCTGGGCGGCGTTCAAATGGAACTGTTCGGCCAGCGCCTGCGACGAGATGGTCTCGACTCCGGCCGACTCGAGTTGACTGAGGCAGCGGAGGTAGACGGACAGCCGATTGGTGGTCAACTCGGAGACGGGTTCGGCCGCCGGCCTCCGCTTGTTCGGAGAATTCACAAGCAGAGTGCAGAATACCGCAATCCACCGGACGAAGCGAGTATCATCCGGCCATGGCAGACCCCTCGAAAGGTTTTCAGCCCTTCGTTCCCGCATCCCAATCCCCCGCCGAATTCACCGCAAAAGCCATCGTGCTGGGCGTGCTGTTCGGCCTGCTCTTCGGCGCCTCGACCGTCTACCTGGGCTTGCGCGCCGGCTTGACGGTCAGCGCGTCCATCCCGATCGCGGTGCTCGCGATCTCGGTGCTCAAGAAGCTCGGCGGCTCGACCATCCTCGAAAACAACATCGTCCAGACCATCGGGTCGGCCGGTGAATCGGTGGCCGGCGGGGTGGTGTTCACCATTCCGGCACTGATCTTCCTGCTGCCCGACGGCCCCAAGTACTTCAGCTACACGCAGATCACGATGCTGGCGTTTGCCGGCGGCATTCTCGGCGTGCTGATGATGGTGCCGCTGCGGCGGGCGCTGATCGTCAAGGAGCACGGCGTGCTCCCCTACCCGGAAGGGACCGCCTGCGCCGACGTGCTGGTGGCGGGCGAGCGGGGCG